>NZ_JAMYSW010000006.1:0-321879 GCF_040322135.1 Mesorhizobium sp. M0189 | reverse complement strand
CCGTCCGCCAAGCTCAATTGACCAAGCACACGATCAACCATCCGCGAATCTCCCGTAGCGACCATGCCACAGAATCACCAATCCGATTCTGTGCAAAGGCCCCCTGTGGGAGAAGGTGGCCGAGCGAAGCTCGGTCGGATGAGGGTGCCGGAAGGATCGCTAGCCTGGAGACGTAAGTGCTTCAAATTGCCTAGATTTCCACCGCCGAGTTTCTTCCAGCACCCCTCATCCGTCTCGGCGCTGCGCGCCGATCCACCTTCTTCCACAGGGGGAGAAGCGAATGCGCGCTACACCGGCCGATAAACCTTCTCCGCCGTGTTCCAGAAGATGTCGGCCTCTGCCGCCGCGCCGTGCTTGCCCACCGCTTCCCTGTGCGCCCTGATCAGCTCGGCGTGGCTGGTCCACAGTTTCTCGATCGGGAAGTTCGATCCGAACATCAAATGATTGCTGCCGAGGATGTCGATGGCGGCGTCGACGATATAGCTGATCAGCGCCGGGTCGTTGCGGTGGACGAAGGTGCCGAGGCCGGACAGTTTTGCATAGAGGTTGGGGGCCGCTGACAGCGTGCGCAGGCCGGCTTTCCAGGCCTCGGTGGTCTCTGGCTCCATGTCGGTCAGCATGCCGGCGTGGGTGAGGATGAAATTGGTCTCGGGGTTCTCGCCGACAAGCGCCAGCCCGTCCTTCATCTGGGCGGGGAAAAGCTGCAGGTCGAAGGACAAGCCGTAGTCCTTCAGACGCGCCACATTGGCCCGCACCTTCGGGTCGATGACCTGATCGGCCGAGGCAGCGAAGCGGAAGGCCGGCATTTCGTGCCAGTGCAGCTGCATGCGCACGCCGCGCAGCAGGGGGTATTTGATCAGCCGGTCGATCTGGGAACGCACGTCGTCCACGGTCATGTCGGCATAGCCGACGATGGCGTGCGGCCAGCCGGTTTCTTCCGCGGTTTTCTGCAGGAAGGCGACCTCATTCTCGAAATCCTCCTTGGCCCAGTTGGTCTGGACATAGACCGCCTTCTCGACGCCCGAGCCTTGCTGGTCGGCGAGGAATTCCCCGATAGGATAGTCGCGGCGGATCGGCTCATATGGTCCGAAGATGCGCGGCACCATCGGCCCGACCAGCCAGGGCTGGTCCTTTTGGCGCCAGATGTGGAAATGCGCGTCGATCGCCTTCTGCATCACGAAACCCTCCTCCAGATTGCCGCGGCCGCCGGGGCTGGGCGGGCGAGCGACAGGATGAAATCGGTGAGGCCGGCGATCGACGAACCGTCGACCAGGTCGTCGAGCACTGGCAGGATGGCGCGAAGCGCTGCCGTCGCCGGCCGAAAGCGTGGATCGCCGGCCAACGGCGTCGCCAGCGAAAGCCGAAAAGCGCGGGCGCTCAGCCGGCGCATCGCCGTCTCCAGCTCGGCATGATCGCCGCGCTCCAGCGCATCCGACAGGATGACGATCGCCGCCCCGCGCGCAAAGGCCGAAAAACGCGGCACCGAGAGGAAGGCAAGCAGTGTCGGTCCCATGCGGGTGCCGCCGTCCCAGTCGTCGACCTGGGCAGCGGCGCGGGCCAGCGCCTGGTCGCGGTCGCGAATGCGCAGCGCCGAGGTGATACGGGTCAGTCGTGTGCCGAAAGTGAAGACCTCCGCCCGGTCGGCGCCTTGCACGGCCGCATGCGCCAGCTTGAGATAGTCTGAGGTGTAGAGTTTCATCGAGCCCGACACGTCGATCAGGATGAGTAGCTTGCGTGGCACTGTCTGCCGCCGGCGCAGCAGCGGCGAGGGGATATCGCCGTCGGCACTGACGATTTCGCGCAGCGAGCGGCGCAGGTCGAGCTTGCCGCGCGCATGCGTGCGCACCGTGCGGAAGGAGCGGCGGGCGGGCAAAGCGGTGGCGAGCTTGCGGCGGAAGGCGGCAAGCCCGTCGCTATCGCGGCTGAATTCGCGGACGCTCAACTGTTCGCTGGCCGAAGACAGTTCGCCGCCTTGCTCCTGGCGGACCACCTCGATTTCTTGTTCGCTGGTTTCGCCGTCATCCTTGATGCGGGTTTCCTCGTCGGCCTCGCCTCCGACCACTGCCGCGGTGCTGCCATAGAAATGGCTCCGAAAATGCGCCTCGAATTCGTCGCGGCGGTCGGGCGGCGGCGCCAGCGTGGCGAGCGCCGCTTCGCGGATGTCGGCCATCGAGCGCGGCCCAAGCAGCGTCACCGCTTGCATGAAGCCGGAGACCTGCTCGGGCGCCACTGAAAAGCCATAGCGGCGCAGCAGCCGGCCGAAGCCGAGGAAGGGCGTCGCCCCTCGAGGCAGAGCCGCGGGGCTCACGCCAGCGCCTCCTCGACAATCTTGCCGAGCTCGGGCGCGATGCAGGAAAGGTCCTCCTCGTCCTTGATCAGCACGCCAATGGCGCGGCGAAACGCTTCCGGCCACGGACTGCCGCCTTTTTCGAGGATCGTCGCGGCGTTCGCCCATTCGACCGCTTCGGCGATGCCGGGCGGCTTCGCCAGCGGGCGGGCGCGAATGTCGCGCACTGCGGCAGCCACGGCGCGCGCCGTGGCCTCGGCGACGTCGCCGGCGCGCAGCATGATGATCTCGGCTTCGCGCCCGGCGTCGGGATAGGTGATCCAGTGGTAGACGCAGCGCCGCCGCAGCGCTTCGGCAAGCTCACGGGTGCGGTTCGAGGTCAGGATGACGATCGGCTGCGCAGTCGCGCGAATGGTGCCGCGCTCGGGAATGCTGATCTGGAAATCGGACAGGAACTCCAGCAGCAGCGCTTCGAATTCATGGTCGGAACGGTCGATTTCGTCGACCAGCAGCACGCGCTTTTCCGGCGCTTTCAGCACCTGCAGCAGCGGCCGCGCGATGAGAAAGCGGTCGTCGTAGATGTCGACCTCGTGCTCACCGGCATGGCGGATGGCGAGCAACTGGCGCTGGTAATTCCATTCGTAGAGCGCATGTGCGGCGTCGATGCCCTCGTAGCATTGCAGCCGCACCAGGTCGCGCCCGAGCACCTCGGCAATCGCCTTCGCAGCTTCCGTCTTGCCGACGCCGGGTGCGCCTTCGAGCAGCAGCGGCTTTCCCAGCCTGATCGCCAGGAAGATGGCGGTGGCCAGGCTTTCATCGGCGAGATAGCGCGAGGCGGCGAGGCGCGACGCCACCGCCTCAGGCGAGGTCGCGACTGTCTCAGCGCTTCTCTTGGGCATTTTCAGCACTCAGTTCGGGGCTTGCGCCTTCAGCGCCCGCAGGATGCGCTCCGGCGTGATCGGCAGCGTATCGATGCGCACACCGACAGCGTCGAAGACGGCATTGGCAACCGCCGGGATCTGCGGGTTGGCGCACATTTCGCCCGGCCCCTTGGCGCCATACGGCCCGTCCGCCGAGGGCCGTTCCAGCACGATGATCTCGGTTTGCGCGAGATCGCCAGGACCCGGCATCAGATATTGGTTGAAGTCGGTGCCGCCATGGTCGCGGTTGGGATAATAGGGCTCGGTCGTTTCGTAGAGCGCATGGCTGATGCCCATCCACGAGCCGCCAACGAGTTGCTGCTCGACCATTTTCGGGTTCAGCGCGCGGCCGATCTCAAACACGTTCTTTACCGTCAGCACGGTGACCTCGCCGGTCTCGTCGTCGACCTCGACCTCCGCCACCGTGCAGGCATGGGCGTAGCAGGTAGACGGCTTCATCGCTCCGGTCTCTTTCTCCGGATAGGAGCGGGGGATCAAAAACATGCCGCGGCCGGAAATCGAACGGCCGCGCTTGAAATGCGCCGACAGCGCGACATCGAAGATCGAGATCGATCTTTGCGGCGCGCCCTTGACCAGGATGTTGCCCTCGCCATCGGTCTCGAGGTCCGAGGCGTTTACCTCAAGTTCCTCGGCCGCCACTTCCAGCATCACCTGGCGGGCTTCCCTGGCGGCCTGGATGACCGCATTGCCGGCCCGATGCGTGCCGCGCGAGGCGAAGGTGCCCATGCAGTGCGGGCCGGTGTCGGTGTCGGCGGTGTCGACGACGACGCGGTCGGTCGGTACGCCGATCGTCTCGGCGCAGATCTGTGCCATGATCTGCTTCATGCCCTGGCCCAGGTCGACGCTGGAGAGCGTGACCATGAAATTGCCGGTCGGCGTCGAATGCACCAGCGCCTGCGTCGGGTCGCCGCCGAGATTCATGCCGGTCGGATAATTGATCGCGGCGACGCCGCGTCCGCGCCTGATCGCCATCTCAAGCTCCCTTCGCGTAAGACGACATCGTCATGAACTTCTCCGCCACTGGCCAGTTGGCGGCGCGCGAGGCTTCCTGCATGCACTCGATCAGCGCCGCCCCCTCCGTCGGCTGCCGGTGTGCCTTCATGTCGCCGTCGCGGTAGGCGTTGATGAAGCGGAATTCGAGAGGGTCCATGCCGATCAGCCGGGCGAGCTTGTCCATCTGCACCTCCAGCGCGAAGTCGCCGATGGTGACGCCGAAACCGCGCATCGCCGAGGACGGGGTACGGTTGGTGTAGACGCAGTAGGTGTCGATCCAGACATTCGGGATCGTATACGGGCCAGGATAATGCCCGGCGCCCTTCTGCGCGCCGTAGGGCGAATGGCGCGAATAGGCGCCGGCATCGGTGTAGCCGGTCACTTTCCGCGCCACGATGCGGCCGTCGTTCATGACGCCGTCCTTGATGACGACCTTCTCGGCGGCGCGCGGCGAGGAAATCTGCATCTCCTCCTCGCGGCTATAGACAAAACAAACCGGTCGTCCGGTTAGTTTGGCGCCGAGGATGGCGATCGGCTCGACGATGACGTCGACCTTGCCGCCAAAACCGCCGCCGACGGTGCCGCCGACGAAATGCAGCTTGTTGCCGGGCATCTGCAGGATGATCGAGGCGTTGTCGAGCGTGAAGAACATCGCCTGCGTGTTGGTGTAGCAGGTGAAGCGGTCGTTGCCCTCCGGTGCGACGATGCAGCCGGTCGTCTCGGTCGGCGCATGCTCGATCGGCGAGGACTGATAGGTCTGTTCGAGCACGTGGTCGGCTGTGGCAAAGCCTGCCTCGACATCGCCAAAGCGCACCTTGCGGCATTCGCCGCTGTCGTAGAGGTAATAGTTCCGGCCGTGATACTCGTTGACGATCGGCGCGTCGGGCTTCAGCGCTTCCTCCATGTCGAAGACGGCCGGCAGCACCTCGTAGTCGACCTTGACCTTGGCGGCGGCTTCCTGCGCGGCGCGCTCGGTCTCGGCCAGCACCGCCACCACCGCCTCGCCCTTCCAGCGCACCTTGCCGTCAGCCAGCACCGTCTCGTCCTCCGGCCCGATCTGGATCAGGATCAGGATGGTGTAGACATTGTGCGGCACATCCTTGGCGGTCAGCACCTTGACGACACCCGGATGCTTTTCCGCCTCGGACGTATCGATGCTGCGTATGCGGGCGTGATGGTGCGGGCTGCGCACCATCTTCAGGTGCAGCATGCCGGGAAAATTGCGGTCGGCGAAATAGGTGGTCTTGCCAGTGACATGGCCGGGTGAATCCGAACGCGGCCGCGGCTGGCCGATCTCGTGCAGATCGTCCTTGCGCTGGTCGGCGAAATAGCTCTTGCGGAGTTCCATTTTCTTAACTCCCTCAAACCGCGTTCTGCGAATTGGAGCGCGCGGCGGTCAGCACCGCCTGGATGATCGGCTCGTAACCGGTGCAGCGGCAGATATTGCCCGACAGCGCCTCGACCACGTCCTCGCGGCTGGGGTTCGGCGTGTGATCGAGCAGTACCTTGGCTGCCATGATCATGCCCGGCGTGCAGAAACCGCATTGCGTGGCGAAAGCATCGAGGAAAGCGCGTTGCAGCGGATGCAGCACGCCGCCTTCCGAAAGCCCCGACGTCGTGGTGACGGCCGCACCGTTGCAGGTCTCGGCCAACGTCAGGCAGGACAGCCTGAGCTCGCCATCGATGATGACCGTGCAGGCGCCGCAAGTGCCTTGATGGCAGCCGCCTTTTGGCGAGGTGTCGCCGATCTTGTCGCGCAGCGCGTGAAGCAGCGTCGTGCCGCTGTCGATGAACTCGGCCTTTTCGGCACCATTGAGCGTGAACTGAACCGGGACCTTCGCCATCTTTATTACTCCTTGCGCCGCAGCCAGGGCGTTCAGGCGAGCAGCAGCCGGCCGAGATGGACCGGCAGGACTTCGTTGCGATACCAGGCACTGGCGATCGGATCGGTTGGCGGCGAAGTGCCGTCGTGGGCAACGGCCAGTGCCGGTGCGATGCCGTCTGCGGTGAGTTTGCGGCCAATCAAGGCTTTCTCCGCCGCCCTGGCACGGATCGGCCGGTCGGCCATGCAGCCGAGCGCGATCCGCGCTGACGTGACAGTGCCGTCCTGTGCCTGTTCCAGCACGGTGGCGATGCTCAGCACCGCGACGCCCTTTGGCTTGACCCGCGACTGTTTCAGGAAGCGAAAACCGCCTTCCTTCGGAAGCGTGAAGCCGACCGCAGTGACGATGGCGTGATTGCTCTCGCGCTTTGCCAGAAAGGTTTCGATCGGCAGCTCGCCGTAGTCGGTGGTGACGGTTGCGTCCAACGCCAGCAGTGCAACGGTGAAATCGCCGTAAGGCGTTGGCGCGAAGAGATTGCCGCCGACCGTAGCCATGTTGCGGATCGCCGGTCCGCCGACGGCGCGCGCGGCGTGGGCCAGTGGAGCGAGATCCGGGTGACGGGCGATCGCCGCCATGGTCACCGAAGCGCCGATGCGGACCTCGCCGCCGGAAATGCGGATGATCGACAGCGCCGGTTCGGTCGACCGGATGAAACCGGAAATCGACACGTCGCCTTCGTTGGCGGCGCGCACGACCAGTGTGCCGCCACCGAGATAGCGGGTGCCGGCGGCCTTCAGCGCCGCGCCAGCGTCCTCCACCGTCGGGAAAGTCTGCAGTGCAAGCGCCATGGAACGCTCCTGTTTGTCAGCTCAATTCAGTTCAACCTTGCCGGCGAAATGGGCCTTCAGGGCGTTGAAGCCGCCCTGGAAGACGTTGGCGCCCATGCCTTCGGCCAGCTTGTCGGCTTCTTCGGGAGGGGCGTCGAAGCTGGCGGTCCATTCGGCATAGGTGCGGTCGCCGTCGGTCACCCGCCGCAACTGCAGCGTCGCCTTGTGGTTGGTAAGCGGTTGCGGCGTCTCCAGGATGGAGTAGCTGACGAGGAAATTCTCGTCGGAGAAATCGAGCAGCTTTTCGCGGAGGCGGGCGCCGCTGGCGAGCTGGAAATTGCGCACGCAGCCGATCGTGCCGGCGTCCTTGCCGTCCTCGATGTGGCTTTCGACCATGCGCGGATGCCAATTCGGCAGACCGTTGAAGTCGCGTATGCGCGCCCAGACCTTTTCGACCGGCGCATCGATGACGCTGGAGATGGTGACTTTCGCCATAGGATCGTTCCCTTGCAAATCAGCTGCTTGGGAGGGTAGGGCGGCGGGCTACGCGGCGCTTATCAATGCGTCTTGAATGCCTATCAATTAGTCTGAAAAACGGGCGCTCAGCTGATCGCCCGCGCCGCCTCGCGGTAAAGCGTCGGCGGGACGCCGACATGGTCGCGGAAGAAGCGCGAGAAATTGCCCTGGGTGGTGAAGCCGAGATTGCAGGCGACCGAGATCAGCGGCTCCTGCGACCACTGCAATTGCCGCACCGCTTCCTCCATGCGCAGCGTGTTCCAATAGACGTTGGGCGTCAGATTGGTCTGTTCCTTGAACAGGGCGAAGAAATGCGGCCGCGACAGGCCGACGCTGCGCGCCACGTCGTCGAAGCAGATGCGCTCGCAGACATTGGCTTTCATCAGCTGGATCGCCTTGCGGACGCGAAAATCCTGCATGGTGTTGACGCGGGCGCGCACCGTCTGCGGTGCGCAGGCGTCGGCGGCATCGAGCACGCTGTCGATGAAGCGCTCGATCTCGTAATTGGCGATGTCGTCGATGCTCTCATTGTCGCTGAGATGGTCGAGAAGGTTGGCCGCTGCCTTGTGCAGCCAAGGCTCGAGCGTGATTGCCGGGGCGGAGAACAGCGGCGCCGAGGAAGGCAGCTCGCGGCGCCTTCGAGCCCAGTCCGGATCGATGTAAAAGGCGAGGAACAGGCCGGGCGTGCCGTCGCGGGACAGAGCGTGGCTGTGCGGCTGGAAGGAATTGATGCCGGCGGCGGTGCCCGGTCCAAGCCGCACCGTCTCGCGGCCGATGGTCATCTCGCCGGCCGTGCCTTCCAGCCAGATGATGATATGCGCCTCGACATGGGCATGGGTGACGAAGTCGCTGGCGACGTTCAGGACAGAAACATGTCCGAACCGGCCCCAGTAGAGCCTGATCGCTTCCGTCATGGGTATATCCTCCCGCAGGCGACTGGCCTCCCTTCGCCTGCTGCGAGCGATTGTGCGGCTCAGTTCGGGCTTGCGTCAAGACGGATGTGCACGCCCGGGCGCCGGCCATGCGCCGCAGCGGCGGATTTTCAGACTCGGCGATAGGAAGAAGGCGAGCGTTTCCAGGCCGGTATGGCAAGACCGGTGCGGTCGACGGCAACCGGCACTCCCTTCGAGGCTGAGCAAGGACTTTTGCCAGCGAAGCAACTTTGCCCCGCCGGCGGAAAAGTTCAGTCGTTGCGCCTGAAATTGCGGATGCGGTCGAACAGCACGGCAAGCAGGATGGCGCCGCCGATGAACACGCCCTGCCAGAAGGCATTGATGCCGAGCAGGCCGAGGCTATTGCGGATGACCTCGATCAGCGCCGCGCCAACGACCGCGCCGAAGGCTGTGCCCATGCCGCCGGCCAGGTTGGCGCCACCGATGACGGTGGCGGCGATCACCTGAAGCTCCATGCCGTTGCCGAGATTTGTGGTGACCGCGCCCAGCCAGCCGGTCTGGATGATGCCGGCAAGGCCCGCCGCCAATGCCGAGATCATGTAGACGACAACCTTGATCTGGCGCACCGGAACGCCGGTCAGCGTCGCCGCATGCTCGTTGCCGCCGATGGCGAAGATGTGCCGGCCGAATTTCGTCCAGCGCAGCACGAAGCCGGTAATCATCGCCAGCACGATCATGTAGAGCACCGGATTGGCGATGCCGAACACCCAGGCGCCGCCGCCAAGCGCCAGCAGCTTGTCGTGGTCCGGCCCGAACTGGAAGACGACGGTGTTGTTGGAGGCGACCATGGCAAGGCTACGTGCGATCGACAGCATGCCGAGCGTCACCACGAAGGGCGGAAAGCCGAGATAGGCGATCAGAACCCCGTTGAAGGCGCCGATGATCAGCGCTGTCGCGATCGCAGCGCCAATGCCGATCTCGATGCCATAGCCGGCATGCATGGTCACGGCCAGCACCATCGAGCACAGGCAAAGCACCGAGCCGACCGACAGGTCGATACCGCCGGTGATGATGACGAAGGTCATGCCGAGCGCCACGATGGCGACGAAGGTGACGTTGCGGGTGATGTTGTAGAGGTTCTTGGTCGTGGCGAAGGAATCCGTTGCCACCGACAGGAACAGGCAGGCGAGGATGACCGCGATCACCACCCAGAAGGTCTGGCTGGCAAACACCTTGCTCAGCAAGGTGTGCTGCTTGTGCGCGATCGTCTGATCAAGGGTGACTGCCATTATCGACCTTTTTTACTCTGGTTGAGGCGTCAATCATACCTGTTCGATGGCGCCGGTGATGAGTCCGGTGACTTCTTCCGGCGAACTCGATGCGATCGTCTTGTCGGCGACCTTGCGGCCGCGCCGCATGACGATGACGCGGTCGGCGACGTCAAAGACGTCGGGCATGCGGTGGCTGATCAGCACGACGGCGATGCCCTGGTCGCGCAAATGGCGGATCAGGTTCAATACCTCGGCGACCTGGCGGACCGAGATCGCCGCGGTCGGCTCGTCCATCAGCACGATCTTGGCCTGCGAAAGCATGGTGCGGGCGATCGCCACCGCTTGCCGCTGGCCGCCCGACATCTGTTTGACCAGGTCGCGCGGGCGGGTTTCGGATTTCAGCTCGGCGAAGATCTGGCCGGCACGCTTGTACATCGCGGCATAGTCGAGGATGCGAAGCGGCCCGAGGCCGCGGCGCAATTCACGGCCGAGATAGACGTTGGCGGCGGCCGTCAGATTGTTGCACAGTGCCAGGTCCTGATGGACGATTTCGATGCCGTGCTGGCGCGCCTCGACCGGCTTGTGCAGGATCAGCTCCTTGCCGTCCATCTGCATCGTGCCATGGCTCGGTGGGAAATTGCCGGCGATCATCTTGACCAGCGTCGACTTGCCGGCGCCGTTGTCGCCCATCAGGCCGACAACCTGTCCGGCCTCGATCGACAACGAAACGTCGTTGACCGCCTGGATGGCGCCAAAATGCTTCGAGATGTTGGTGAGTTCGAGAACCGCCACCAGCCTTCTTGCCTCCCCGTGCTTTGCGGCCTGCGGTTCTGCCGCGGCCTTTCGCTCTCCCCAGTTCCTCCCGGAAGCAGCGATTTTGCCCATTTACGCATAAGCCACCTTGGCGTCAACCACGGCTTCTTTCGAAAAATCAGTTTTGTAGGACAAATAGCATTGACGTCGGTGACAAGGCGATATTAGCTAAGTGTCGGAGGAGCTTGCGCCGATCCCCCGGGTTGCCGGAAGGAATCGGTGAAGGTTTGTCGGTCAGGGATTTGGTAACCAGCAGTATCTGTCGGTGCCGGTCTGAGACTGAATATGAAAATGCTTATCGACCTGGCTTGGCGACACGAGTGCGACGTCCTCTGTCATCTTGCTCCGGGTCGATCTGTGTGTGGCGGGCACGCGGTGTCCGTTTGTTTCAAAAGGGAGGACTGACATGAGGAAATCACTATTGCTCGCTGCCGCCGCCATCATGGCGTTGGGTGCCGGGCCGGCTATGGCCAAGAAACAGCTCGTCATCGTCGTGAAGGGTCTCGACAATCCATTCTTCGAGGCCATCCACCAGGGTTGCGAGAAATGGAACAAGGAAAACGCCAGCTCGGAATATGAGTGCTTCTACACTGGACCGGCGTCGACCTCGGACGAGGCCGGTGAAGCCCAGATCGTCCAGGACATGCTGAGCAAGCCCGACACTGTGGCGATGGCGATTTCGCCATCGAACGCGCCGCTGATCGCGCAGACGATCAAAAGCGCCAATCCGTCGATCCCGATCATGACCCTCGACGCCGACCTCAGCAAGGAAGATGCGGCGCTGCGCAAGACCTACCTCGGCACCGACAACTACCTGATGGGTCACAAGATCGGCGAATACATCAAGAAGGCCAAGCCGAATGGCGGCAAGATCTGCACCATCGAAGGCAATCCGGCGGCCGACAACATCCTGCGCCGCGCGCAGGGCATGCGTGACGCGCTTTCGGGCAAGGACGGCCTCGCCGCGCTGGCAGGCGAAGGCGGCTGGACGGAAGTTGCCGGCTGCCCGGTGTTCACCAATGACGACGGCGCCAAGGGCGTGCAGGCGATGACCGACATCCTCGCTGCCAATCCCGATCTCGCCGCCTTCGGCATCATGGGCGGCTGGCCGCTGTTCGGCGCTCCGCAGCCCTACCGCGACCTGTTCAAGCCGATGGCCGACAAGATCGCCAGCAACGCCTTCGTCATCGGCGCCGCCGACACGATCGGCGACGAGGTGGCGATTGCCCGTGACGGGCTGGTGACCGCGCTGGTTGGCCAGCGGCCGTTCGAGATGGGCTACAAGGCGCCCTCGGTGATGATCGACCTGGTCGAAGGCAAGCCGGTCGCCGATCCGGTGTTCACCGGCCTCGACGAATGCACCAAGGACACGGTCGACACCTGCATCCAGAAGTAGGTTCGCAGTTTCGGGGGGCCCTTCGACGGGCGCCCCGTCACAGACCGTCCATACGAACGCACGAGGCGACGCTGCTTTGGAGCGTAGGCCGCTGCTTTGTCGTGTCCTGAGTTCAGGCTTTCGACAAGCAGCTGCCGGGGAATACGAATGCCGGACGCGACATCAAAAAAGCGACCCGCCAAGTTGAAGGCCGAGGCTGAACGGCCGGCCGGCGTTCGGCGTGCCGACGCCGCACACTTTCCCGGCTCGAGTGTGCACGCCTCGCTGGCCAACGAAATCGGGCTGAGGATCGTGCGCGGCGATTATCCGCCGGGAACCATCCTGCCCAACGAGGCCAAATGGTCGGAGACCTTCGACGTCAGCCGCTCGGCGGTGCGCGAAGCCATAAAAATGCTGATGGCGAAAAGCTTGCTTGCGTCGCGCCCGAAGATCGGCAGTTGGGTCGAGCCTAAGGAGCGCTGGAACCTGCTCGATCGCGATGTGCTGGCCTGGTACGCGACCTCGCCGGACCGCGAGGTGTTTCTCAGGACGGTGCAGGAATTCCGCCACATCATCGAGCCGGAGGCCAGCGCCTTTGCCGCGATGCGGCGCACCGACGAGCAGATGGCCGAGATCAGCCAGGCCTGTCGCGAAATGGGCGAAGCGACCAACCTGCAGGAGCGAACGCGCGCCGACACGCGGTTCCACCTCGCCATCCTGCGCGCCTCGGGCAACGATCTGCTGGTGCCGCTCGGCGTGCTGATCGAATCGGCGCTCGATCACCTCTTTGTTTTCGTCACACGCGAAACCAGCGACCAGCGTCGGGCGCAGGCACTGCACGAGGCGATCGAGAAGAACATCCGCCTGCAGCGGCCCGCCGCAGCCCGTGCCGCGGTGCACAGGCTTCTCGCCAACACCGACGATGTTATCGGGCGGTCGCGGCGGTGATGGTTGCACCAGGGCTGGCATTGCTCCGAACGATTGCAAAACTCGGCATTCCTTCGCGCCCCTCTCTGTCCTGCCGGACATCTCCCCCACGAGGGGGGAGATTGGATGCCACTTCGGCTTTCGCTAATCATCAACGTTAGGCAATGAGGGCGGCGACCTCGGATGGGCCAGGGATTCGGACTTTTTTACCGCCGCAGCGTATTTTGTTCTTGCTTTGTGCCGGCAGCTATGCTACTAATTTGGCTATGGTGCTGATTGGCGCCGACGACCCGCCCACCGAGGCGGGTTTTTTGTTTCTGGCTTTGAAATTGCAGTGTTGCCGATCTGAGGTCTGAGGGACAGCACCCCCCTCTGCCCTGCCGGGCATCTCCCCCAACAAGGCAGGGCAAATCGCGTAAGGAGTCCCCCTCATCCGGCCGCTTCGCGGCCACCTTCTCCCCGCTGGGGAGAAGAGGCTGACGCCGGCGCTGGCGATCTCCTCTCCCCTCGGGGAGAGGTTGGATTGCCCCGAATTGCCCTTCGCAATTCGGTTGGCAATCCGGGTGAGGGGGCTCTTGCCTACATGCGATTGCACTGCCTCAAGGGGGAAGATTGGCAGGTTCGCCAGTGGCGCTGACGCCTCGGAATGTTGCGGCAAGCTTGCGTGGCCAAAAGCTGATCGGCCGGCTCAGATCGTCTGCTTCTTGCCATCCCTGGTCGGCATCAGGTCGACGCCGTTGACCTTGCCGATATGCGTGGCCAGCATCGGCACATACTGGTCGGCGGGGCCGGCCGCGAAGGCGCCGGCGAAGGCGTTCTTGGTGGCGTTGCCGAGCGGATTGGCGATGCCGGCAGCACCCGCCATCGATTCGAGATAGGTGAGATCCTTGAAGGCGTTGGCGATGCTGAATTTGTGCGCGTCGCGGTCGCCTTCCAGCGTCCAGCGCATGAAGGTCTGGTAGAAGCCGCAATCCATGCGGCCGTTGCGGATGACGCTGTCGAAGCGCGGCGGCGAGATGCCGACCTTCTGCGCCAGCGCCAGCGCCTCGGAATAGATCGCGGCGTAGCCGAGCGAAATGAAGTTGTTGAGCAGCTTCATGCGATGGCCGTCGCCGGTGTCGCCGATATGGACGATGCGCCCGGCCCAGGTGTCGAGCACCGGTTTCAGCCGGGCAAAGACCGTGTCGGGCGCGCCGACCATGGCGTCGAGCGTGCCTTCCCAGGCCTCCTTCGGGGTGCGGCTGAGCGGGGCATCGACATAATCGACGCCGAGCGCCTTGAGTTCGGCGGCCAGCGCCACCGTCGAGACAGGATCCGAGGTCGAGCAGTCGACGACAACCGATCCCTGCTTCAGGCCTTCCTTGAGGCCGCCTGGGCCGCGGATGATGGCTTCGACCTCGCGCGAGCCGGTGACGCAGATGAAGACGATATCGGATGCCGCGGCGACGTCGCGCGAGGTCGCCGCTTCCCTGGCGCCGCGGCCGAGCAGGTCTTCCGCCGGTGCGCGGTTCTTGCGGCCGAGAAACGTCAACGGATAGCCCTTGTCGACGATGTTCTTCGCTATGCCGTGCCCCATCAGGCCCAGCCCGATGAAGCCGATCTTTTCGCTCGCGGCGGTAGTGTTCATGTCGTTTCGTCCTATTTGCAGTGATGGATGACGGCGCTGCACCTTGCCGGCGAATTGTTGAAGCGGGTTTTTGCCGCATGCCATGGCAGGCGATTGCAGAGTTCGATATTGTCTGACAATACACGTGAATTCCAGGGAGAGCAAAATGACGAAGCGGATCATGTTCACCGGCGGCAGCGGCAAGGCCGGGCGCCACGTCGTGCAGTATCTGGTCGAGCAGGGCTGCCAGGTGCTCAACATCGACACCAAGCCGCTCGACAATCCCAAGGTGCGCACGCTGATCACCGACATCACCGACAGCGGGCAGGTGTTCAACGCGCTGTCGAGCTATATCGGCCTGCATGAATTCGACCCGTCGCTGCGTTCGCAACCGGTCGATGCCGTGGTGCATTTCGCGGCCATCCCGCGCATCATGATCACGCCCGACAACGAGGTGTTCCGCATCAACGCGCTCGGCACCTACAATGTCATCGAGGCCGCAGTGAAGCTCGGTATCCGCAAGGTGGTGATCGCATCCAGCGAGACGACCTACGGCCTGGTCTTCGCCAACGAACCGCGCGATCCGACGCATTTTCCGCTCGACGAGGAGTACGACGTCGATCCGATGGACAGCTACGCGCTGTCCAAGGTCGTCAACGAGAAGACGGCGCGCGCCTTTGCGCTGCGCAGCGGCTTCGACATCTACGCCTTGCGCATCGGCAACGTCATCGAGCCGCATGAATATTCGCTGTTTCCGAGATGGTTCGCCGATCCGGGTTTCCGCAAGCGCATCGCCTGGAGCTATATCGACGCGCGCGACCTCGGCCAGATCACGCTGCGCGCCATCGAAAAGGATGGGCTCGGCTATCAGGTGTTCAACGCCGCCAATGACGACACCTCGTCCGACCTGCCGACAGCCGAACTCCTGAAGCGGTTTTATCCCGATGTGCCGGTCAAGGGCGAACTTGGCGAATACGAGACCCTGCTCTCCAACCGCAAGGCACGCGACATGCTCGACTTCCGGCCGGAGCACAGCTGGCGGAAATATGTCAAGACGACCTGACGGGCGTACGTGATACGGAGCCGGCACTGGGCCAGCCCCGACGCGCAACGTTGAGAAGGCTCTGACTCAACCTCGAATTTGACATAGGCTATCTGCTGGCTGGTAATAACACGTTTCCCCCTTCGAGAGGAACGGTGCGGCCTGCGGGGAAATTGTTGACTTTAAACGCAACTAACTCTATTCTGTATCGAGCGGTCGAAACCGGTCGGCTCGTCGCGCGGCCTGCACTTAACCAAAAGGTGGAGGCCAAGCGGTTTCTGTATGTAACGCCAAATGTTTATAGAGGATTGGCTGGGAAGGATCCCGACTTAAGCCATTTGCCGATGGCGAAAATGGAAGAACTGATAGCAATTTTTTGTTTCGGTTGGTTCGTGACGGCAAGCCTCAAAGGAGACCCAGACGAGCGGGGGCCAGACATCGAACGATTGCATTCTGTTGACGAGGTCTGGGTAATTTGTGCGCGAAAGCCTAGGCATGTCCAAGTGCGTCTGTTCGGTAGGTTTCTCGACGCCGGGGTATTCATAGGTTTAGGACTGCATTGCCGACATTGGCTAGGGATCAAAAAGAACTATAGCGAAACCGTCGCTGGAATCCCCGATCTTTGGGGCAACACCATGGGTAATGCGCAACCTTTTCGTGCAGCAACGGCGTTAGAGTACGTGAAGGGAATATGTCGAGATGTGGATGAAAAAATCTAATAAGGTTTCCGACCAAGCGTTCGTTGAAGAGTTCGAACGCGGGATACTTCGTTCGGCTTTTGTGAGCGCCTTTTGGGCGGTCATTCAAGCCAGGAAAGCGGAAACGGGGCTCACCCTAAGTCAGCTTGCCGATCGCCTCGGAATTAACAAGTCTGCGGTCTCTCGCTGGTTTTCAGGAACAAAGCCGAACTGGGAAATAGACACTATCGCGGACCTCGCGACTGCCCTTGAGGTAGACGTAGAGGTTGTGGTCGTAGACAGAAAAATGAACCGTCGGTTTGGGCCTGCGGGCGAGATACAGCCGCTTACGCTCGGAGCGGGGACCACACTAAGTTCCGGGCAGCATTCCATCCTGCCGGGAACCGATGCCGTGAGTGCGGTGTCAATACGCCTTGAGGCAGCATGATTTTGAACCCCCATGCTAGCGTCGTGTTTTGCGATGACCTTCGACAGGAGGCCAACGGGAAGCAGCTGCACATAGGGGTCTATAATGATGCCGTTTTATTCGACGGACCTTTGCCGTGGGCATTGCCCACGGGGCTGTGGTGTCTGATTAAGTATCTTGAACCGTATCCAGAAACTTTGCCTACCCTCGCGATAAAAGTTCGTCTTGAATCCAAGGCCGGTGGGGTAGTTGATTTGATAGAAGCTCCAGTGCCGAAGACCGACATCATCCCCCAGAAAGGACCCCTCGAATTTGAGAAGGATACAGTCAAATTATTGGCCCTTAGCATGAACATTCAACTGTCAACCTTGGTCTTCCAAGAGCCTGCAAAACTCGTGGTCGTAGTCGTTCGGGACGGGGAGGAAATCTCAGCTGGCCGATTGCGCATCTCGCAGTTGAGTAGGGATGGAGCCGGCAACCCCATCCCCGCTGTTTAGGCCCAAAGGGGTCAAGGTTCTCCGATACTTCACTTGTTGAAGGGGCAATACCCTTGATCAATAAGTTCTGAGCCTAGCCCTCACTCGTTTCCTGCCGTGCGGCAATTAAGCTACTTGTCTTTCCAGAATTCGGCCTGGAGTTGCGCCGCCTCATCGGCAAGCAGCGGACCAACGACTTCAGTCGGACGCTGCCCAGCTTCGAAGACGATCCTGCAGGGCAGGTCGAGTGTAGGATTCTCGACATGTGCACCCGTCGATGCCTTGAGGTCATGTTCGCTCTGGCCAAAGACGACCCGTCCGATGCCCGCCCAATAGATTGTGCCGGAGCACATCGCGCAAGGTTCGGCCGAAGTGTAGAGTGTGCAGGAGGCCAGCTTTTCGAGACTGAAATTCATCCCCGCCCATGAGGCCAGCAGCCTTTCGGCATGAGCGGTGCGGTCGCCCCCGCCGGCTTTGTAAGCGTTGGGCTGCTCGCGCAAAACATTGCCGTCCTTGTCAGCGAGGAGCGAACCAAAGGGATGTTCGCCGGCATCGCGGGCCTTGCGCGCGACTTCGAACGCCTGACGGAGCAGGCGCTCATCATAGGGGCGTTGTGGCATCGGCGGATCCTCCGGCTATGCCGCTGGACCATAGTGCCGAACAATCCGCCGACACAAGTCGGCGGCCTAAAACGCGTCGCGTTCGACCGGCCTCATGCTACGCGCTTCAGGTTCTTGTTTTGATGCATCTCGTATCGCAAACCCGCTGCACACTTTTGAGCGACATGCATCAGGACTCGTTGCGATTGGGGCGTTGAGCCAGCCAGATGCTGCCGATGACGAAAACGACGCCGGCGATTTGAGGCAAGGTCAGCGTCTGGTCCAGGAATACCCATCCAAGCAGCACGGCGGTCACCGGGCTGAGGAAAAGCAGCGATGACACCACGGCAGATTCCAGTCGCGCAATGCCCCGGAACCAGAGGACGTAAGTCAGCGCCGCACCGATCAGGCCGAGCCACACCAGTCCAAGCAGGTTGGCCGCGGTCGGGAGCGGGATGGAGGGCTCGAAAAGCAGGGCCACCGGAACGAGAAGCAGACCGCCGGCGGTCAGCTGCCATGCCGTAAAGGTAAGCAGCGATACTGGCGGTTGCCACTTACGGGCCAATACGCTTCCGAAGGCCATGGAGGCCGCCCCGGCGAGGCCGGCGGCAACGCCGACCGCATCGAGCGTCGCGTTCGGGGTCAGCACCAGCAATGCAACACCGGCGATCCCGACAAGGGCGGCGACGATCGCCAACCGACGGACAGGGCTGGCAAGCAGGGCAGCGGCAAGGAAAATCACGATCAACGGCTGGACCGACAGCACCGTCGCGGCGACCCCGCCCGGAAGCCGGTAGGCGGCGACAAACAACATGCTCAGGAAGATCGAGATGTTGAGGGCTCCGAGGACGAAACTGCGCAGCCACCAGATGCCCGTCGGCAGTTGCCGAACGATCGCCAGCAGCAGCAATCCGGCTGGCAAGGCACGCAGCATTGCGACCGTCATCGGCGAAAAGTTGGGCAGGAACTGGGTGGTGACGATATAGGTGCTGCCCCATATCGCGGGTGCAATGGCTGTCAGCAACAGATCGAAACGGCGCGTTTTCATAAGATTTCCAGTACTTCGGCAAGAGGGCGGCGCGGCTTTTGCGGCCAGTTGCCGGGCGCGGCGCGGCCGACCGCGATGAGCATCACCGGCACTTCATTCAGGCCAAGGCCAAACTCGCGGGCCACGCCTTCGGCATCGAAGCCTCCCATCGGACCAGCGACGAGCCCCAGCGCTTCGGCTGCAAAAATCAGCGTTGCAGCGCCAAGCGTTGCAGAGCGCACCGCTTCGTCGCGGGCAGCCCGAGGATCGGCATATTGTGCGCGGGCGCCTTCCTGCCAGCCCGAAGCCATATCCGCCGGCATGAAGCCGGCTTCGACGAAAGGACGCAGCCTTGCATTGAGGGCGGCGTGGTCGGGCAGTACGCCGCAGACGATGAAGGTGACCGCTGCTTCCTGCACCTTGGCCTGGCCATGGGCCACGCTGCGCAACCGCGCCTTTGCTTCCGGCGTCCGCACGGCGATGAACCGCCAATTCTGAAGGTTGTAGGCGGTTGGCGCGCGCGTTGCGAGACGTGCCAGTTCCTCAACCTCGGCATCCGTCAATGCGTACGAGGCATCGAACCGATTGGCCGACATGCGTCGCTCGATAAGGGAGATTGTGGGGTTGGTCATCATGTCATTCCGAAAATGAGAAAGCCGTTCGGGAAGCAGATATGGAATTTACCAACAGACGATAATAGGTGACAATTGAAAGACATTGTTTACTGGAAGAGAATGGTGCAGTGGATCGCCTGACTGCGTTGCAGGTTTTCCGTCATGTGGCGGAACTGAACAGCTTTGCCGAAGCCGGACGGCGGCTCGGTCTCTCGCCTCCCGCGATCAGCAAGAACATCGCCGAGCTGGAGGCGCATCTGGGGGTGCGGCTCATCAACCGGACGACGCGGCGGATGGCCCTGACCGAAGAAGGCAGGATCTATCTGGAGCATGTCACGCAGGGGCTCGATGCGCTGGCCAGGGCCGACCAGGTCCTTGGCCCGATCAAGACGGCGCCGAGCGGGACGTTGCGGGTCAGCGCGCCGATGACTGTCACGTTGACGCGGCTTTCGGCTGCCATTCCCGCGTTTCTATCGCGCTATCCCGATTTGAAACTCGATTTGCATCTTGATGACAGGCGCGTCGATATCGTGCGGGAGGGATTTGACCTTGCCATTCGCGGCAGCGACAATCTCGAGGATTCCAGCCTGGTCGCCAGAAAGCTTGCGGTCATGCCGCACGTGCTTTGTGCAGCTCCTGCCTACTTCGAGCAGCACGGCCGGCCTCAAACGCCTGCCGATTTGAAGGCGGCCAACTGCATCCGGTTCAGCCTCTCGGGGCATGCGGACATATGGGAATTCCGCAAGGACGGCCGCAGCGAGCGGATCGCCATCGACGGACGATATTCGGTCTCCTCGAGCCTTGCCGTGCGCGATGCGCTGCGCGCCGGCTTCGGCGTCAGCCTGATCCCCTATCCCTATGTCGAAAGCGACCTGAAAGCAGGCCGGCTGCAATCGGCTCTGGATGACTGGGACAAGGTCGAAACCACACTCTACGCGGTCTATCCGGCACGGCAGCATCTTGCCCCGAAAATCCGCGTCTTCCTTGATTTCCTGATCGAGGAATTCAGTCGGGACAAAGAGAAGCCGTTCGTGCCTCCCCGGCGTGAACGCCCGGCAAAGCGCTGTGTCGGCGAGGCGACGGATACGGAAAATCAAACCGAGATATTGCCGTCGATTTCATCTCCTTGACACGCCTCCAAATCCGGACTTTGTGGAGCCATGCAGGACGCGAAGCCGAATAAGGGAAAGACAGCGGCCGAGGCGTTCGCCGAACGCACGAGCGGTATTCGCCGCGCCGATGCGGCGCGCATGCCGGGGTCGAGCGTGCATGCGTCGCTGGCCAACGAAATCGGGCTGAGGATCGTGCGCGGCGACTATCCGCCGGGAACCATCCTGCCCAACGAAGCCAAATGGTCCGAGACCTTCGACGTCAGCCGCTCGGCGGTGCGCGAAGCCATCAAGATGCTGATGGCGAAGAGCCTTTTGTCGTCACGTCCCAAAATCGGCAGCTGGGTCGAGCCGAAGGAGCGCTGGAACCTGCTCGATCGCGATGTGCTGGCCTGGTACGCGACCTCGCCGGACCGCGAGGTGTTCCTCAGGACGGTGCAGGAATTCCGCCACATCATCGAGCCGGAGGCCAGCGCCTTTGCCGCCATGCGGCGCACCGACGAGCAGATGGCCGAGATCAGCCAGGCCTGCCGCGAGATGGGCGAGGCGACCAACCTGCAGGAGCGGACGCGCGCCGACACGCGGTTTCATCTCGCCATCCTGCGCGCCTCGGGCAACGATCTGCTGGTGCCGCTCGGCGTGCTGATCGAATCGGCGTTCGATCATCTGTTCGCTTTTACGACCCGGGAACTCGACGATTTGCAGCATGCGCAGAGGCTGCATGAGGCAATCGAGAAGAGCATCCGCCTGCAGCGGCCGGACGCGGCACGCAATGCAGTGCGCAAGCTGCTGGCCAATACCGACGGCGTCATCAAGTCCAGGTAGCCGCCGTTCGGCTCCCGGTTTGAGTGCTCAGTCGAACGGTCCGGTCGCGAGATGCCGCCGGGTCAGCCCGAGCAGCAAGGCCTGATCGCGGGCGGCGTGTTCGGGCGGGTTGACGACGGGGTCGCCATTGACGATCGCCGCCCAGAAGCCACGCATCTCCTCGACGAAGGCTTCCGCGTAGCCGGCGCGCAAATCTTTCTTCGACAGCGTGTGACCGTGCGAGGTCGTCACCGTCAGCCGGGTCGGATGATGGTTGAGCCAGGGCGAGGGGAATTCGAGCTCCAGGCTGGCATCGTCGAAGAACAGCGTGATCCGCTCCTTGTAGTCGGCGAGCTTAGGTACGGTAAGATGGGTCATGGTCCACAGCGCCTGTCCGTCCAGCAGCTTGACGGCGCCCTGGCCGCCGTCGCCATTGGCAAAGATCTGCGCGCCGACGATCTCGCCGTCCGGCACGCCGAGCGCATCGAGCAGGCCGTGAACGGCATTGACATCGTGAATCAAGGCCGAGCTGTAAGCGCCGGTAAATCCACGGAAAGCGAGATCAGTGAAAGGCACGCCAATGGCTTGTTCGACCTGGCGCTTCTGCTTGGCGGCGACAGCGGCGATCATGTCTTTTGGGATATCGGTGCCGCGCCTGTAGGGCTGATGGGCGATGAACGGCCAGGCGTCGGGATCGTTCACTTCCACCGAGACCGCGCGCAGCGTGCTCGATGTTCCCGGCAGCGAAGCGAGCGCCAGCCGGTAGCTCGGATCGAAGCGCTTCATGTAGCCCACTTGCATGATTTTCCTGGCGGCATCGCGCGCGGCGACGATCTCGGCGATTTCCGCCAGGGAATAGCAGAGCGGCTTTTCGCAAAAGACATGCAGGCCAACCGCCAGCGCCGCCAACACCTGTTCGTGATGCAATGGGTCCGGCGAGCCGATCACCACCGCGTCCAGGCGCTGGTCGAAGAGCTGGTCGACCGTTTCGAAATTGGCGATGCCATGGGTGTCGGTGACGAACTGCCGCGAAATCCTGGAGGGATCGGCGACGCCGACCAGCTCGAACAACTCACCGAGGCGCAGCAGATTGGGAATATGCTCGACCTGCGAGATCATGCCGACGCCGACGACCCCGACGCGTAACCTGCTCATTGGATCATTCCCCGCAATGTCCGATTGTCAGCTCAAGGCGCCGCAGGCGGCCGGCTGCCGATCTGGGCGAGCAGGCCGGCGATCTCCGCCTCGACCGCTTTCAGATCCTCGCCGCCCGACATGATCGAGATGACCTCGTCGCGCGAGATGTCCGATTTGGCGTAGGTACCGCGATTGCGGCCGCGGTTGAGCAAAGTGAAGGTGTCGCCGACCGGATAGGCATGGTGGATGTTGTGGCTGATGAAGATCACTGCCAGGCCGCGCATCCGTGCTTCGATGATGAACTTCAGCACCATCGCCGCCTGGTGGACGCCGAGTGCGGAGGTCGGCTCGTCGAGGATCAGCACGCGCGCGCCAAAATGCACGGCGCGGGCGATCGCCACCGACTGGCGCTCGCCGCCCGACAGCGTGCCGACGGCTTGCGTCGGGTCGCGCACATCGATGCCGATATCGGCCATCGCCTGCCTGGCGATGGTGTTGGCGCGCTCCTTGTCGATGCGCGAGAAGGGCAGGCTGCTTTTGGTCGGCTCGCGGCCGAGGAAGAAGTTGCGGGTGATCGACATCAGCGAGATCATGCCGAGGTCCTGGAACACCGTTGCCACGCCGAGCTCCTGCGCGTCGCGCGGGCTGCGGAAGGTGACCGGCTTGCCGTCGACCAGGATTTCGCCTTTGCTCGGCCGGTAGACGCCGGACAGAACCTTGATCAGCGTCGACTTGCCGGCGCCGTTGTCGCCGAGCAGGCAGTGGACCTCGCCCGGATAGACCTTGATGTCGATGTCCTGGAGCGCGCGCACCGAGCCGAAATTGACGCTGACGCCGCGCAGTTCCATTGCGGGTTCGCTCATTTGGGCCCGCTCGGTCATTTGCCACCTCCGCGGCCGAGCGCCTTCAGCCTGATGTAGTTGTTGACCAGCACGGCCATCAGGATGACGATGCCGAGGAAGACCTTGAACCAGTCGGTGTCGATGCCGGTGTAGAAGATGCCCATCTGCACCAGCCCGAAGATCAGCGCGCCGAACAGCACACCATAGACTGTGCCGTAGCCGCCGGTGAGCAGCACGCCGCCGATGACGGCGGCGATGATCGCCTCGAACTCCTTGAGCAGGCCGCGCGTGGTGTCGGCGGAGCCCGCCTCCATCACCTGGATGGTGGCAAGCAGCGTCGCCGCGCAAGCGGTGTAGATGAACAGGCTGATCTTGACGCGATCGACCGGCACGCCGACGTTGCGGGCGGCGATCAGGTCGCCGCCGGTAGCGAAAATCCAGTTGCCGTATTTCGTCTGGGTGAGCACGTAGCCGGCCAGCGCCGTCAGGCCAAGCCACCAGACGATCGACATCGGAATGCCGGCGACGAAGGGAATGCCGTCGCTGCGGGTGCCGATCCAGCCTTGCGCGCCCATCCAGTGGAACAGGCCGGTGAGCAGATGGCCGTTGAAAATGCCGGCCGTCGCCGGGTCCGGTACGCCTTCGAGGATGTAGGGAATTTGGGTGCGGCCGGTGACGGCGCGGGTGATGCCGATCGACAGTCCGCGCAGGATATAGAGCGTGGCGAGCGTGACGATGAAGGAGGGCAGGCGCGTCTTCACCACGATCAGGCCGTTGAGATAGCCGGTGAGGATGGCAACGGCGAAGGCACAGGCGATGCCGCCCCATAGCGGCAGGCCCCAGTACTTCACAGTTAGCCCGATGACGACACCGGCAAAGCCGACCATGGAGCCAACCGAAAGGTCGAACTCGCCGGCGATGATGAGAAGTGCTGCTGCCGTGGCGACGATGCCGAGCTCCGCCGACAGCGTCAGGAAGGTCATCGACCCCTGCAGCGAATAGAGGTTCGCCGCGCCCGGCAGCAGCGCAAAGATGATGATCGTCGCAAGCAGCCCGCCGGCAGCACCGGCTTCCGGCCGGCGCAGCCACTGGGTCAGCTTGCCGGTGCTGGCCAGCCGCTCGTCGGCGCCGGCGGCCCGCTTCGACGTCATGCCGAAGCGGTCGGTCGCCTTCAGTTCGCCCGGAGGTATCGCCTTGTCTTCCACGACCGCCATTAGGCTCTCCAATCGCTCAATTCGCAATCTTCGAACGGATCGGGAGAGCGCCTGGCGCATTCTCCCGTTCCGTCGGAGTGCTGGCCTAGCGGATGCCCTCTTTGGCGAGGGCCAGGATCGCCTTGGCTTTTTCGGGCGAGTCGATGAACAGCGGCCCGGTATAGGCGTTGTTCTGCGGCCAGAAGCCGTGCGTCGCCTGCTCGACCAGATAGATCACCGGCAGATAGCCCATCAGATATTGCTGGGCATCCATACCGAAGCCCATTTCGCCGGCGACGACAGAGTCGAGGACCTCCGGGCTGATGTCGAAAGTGTAGAGCTTGAGCTTGCCGAACAGTTCCTTGTCGCGGAACATCGGGATCAGCGGATTGGCGGCGGTGGCACCAAGCGCAAAGACGGCTTGGGTGTCGGGATGCGCCGACAGATAGGCTTCGGTGCGGCGCTGGATGTCGGCCGGATCTGGCGCCACGGCCAGAACCTCGGTGCCGCCGCCGGATGGCTTCAGCCCGTCATTGAGGCCCTGGCAGCGCTGGTCGAGGCTGACATTGCCGACCTCGTGGTTGATGCAGACGACCTTGAGCGTGCCTTCCTTGGCCAGCCGCTCGCCGGCCTTCTTGCCGGAATCATATTCGGAAACGGTGCCGACATAGAGCGTGGTGCCGAGCTCGGCGCCTTCCTTCTCGCCGGAATCCAGAACCACCATCGGAATATTGGCGGCAAGCCCGGATTTGACGGATTTGCCGAGTGCATTGGCGTCGGCGATGGAGACCGCGATGCCGTCCGGCTTGGTGGCGATGGCGGCGTCCAGAAGCCGGGCCTGCTCGACCACGTCGAAGACCTGCGGCGCGTAATATTCGACCTTGGCGCCGGTGAGGGCGGCCGCGTCATCGACGCCGCGCTTGACCACCGACCAATAGGGATCGGACGCCGACCCATGCACGACGAACGTGATGTGGACGTCCTTCGGATCCTTGAGGCCCGCGGCATATGCAATGCCTGTCATCAGGCCCGCCGTGACGAAGGCGCCCAATGCCGCTTTCAGAAGAGTTTTCATCTTATTCTCCCATTTGTCGTTGCAGTTCCAATCCCTCTGGCGCCGTTTTCCGGCCGCGACGATCGGCTCACGTCGCGGATCGGGTGGCCGCTTTGCGGGCCTTTGCCGACGTCAATCGCTGTTCGCCCGCGTTGTTGCCGCGGGCTGATGTTGACGATCGCCCGGCCGAGAGTGCTGCGCGAAGCTCCTCGCGCAACGGCTTCATGCCGATGACATCGATCGGCTGTGCGGCGAGCCAGTCGCGAAAGCCCTGGTCGCAGAACAGCTCGTACTCTTCGGTGCGGATATAGGCGGAGCGCGGCTCGATCAGCTCGAGTTCACCGGGCGCGTTGCAATGCAGGCAAAAGAAAGTCAGGCCCTCGCGCACACCCTCGATGAGCGCTTTGTAAGCGGGCTCGATCGGCCTGGAACGCGGCCGGCCCCAGGTCGTCTGGATGGCGGCGTCGAAAATGGCAAGGCCGCCGGCGCGGGCTAGCGCCACGCCGCGCTGGAACGCCTCCTCGGTGACGCCGACCAGATTGTCGTTGGGGGAATAGGCGGACAGCGTCTTGGTCAACAGCACGGGCAGCTGATATTCCAGCCCGAGCTTGATGTATATGTCGCAAAATTCGGGCGACAATGCCGCGCCCATATGCGCGTCGAGGTGGGTGACGTCGATGCCGGCGCGATAGGCGGTGTCGATCTGGGCGCGAAGCTCGGCCTCGATCGCCTGCGGCACCGCCTTGCGGCGCGTGGTCGCCACGTCGGGCCATAAGAAGCCGAACTCGTCGGTCAGGCCGGCCGCCCGCGACGGCGCGGTCAGCGGCCGCCATTTGTAGTGCTGTTTCTCGCTGTTCAGCGTCAGGTGGACGCCAAGGTCAAGGCCAGGATTGGCTGCGGCGCTTTCGGCCATTTCGAGGAACCACGGGCACGGCACCATCACCGCGCCGGAACTGCAGACACCTAGCCCGTTCAATTCGAGAAAGGCGCTGTTGGCGCCGTGGCACATGCCGACATCGTCCTCGTGGAGCACGATCCGTTTGCTGGAGCCGGTGGCGTTCACGAATGTCAGCCTTTCCGCCGGCGCGCCGGTCTCGAGGGTCTTCCAAAGTGTGTCCCGTATTTCATGGAACCAACCGTTTGCCCAACTGGCCGGAATGGAACGCCGAAAGCTGGCTTTCCGACAGGGCCACTTTGGCGAATTCGGATGGGTACGATTTGCCTGCCGGCTGAGACACTTAGCTGCCGATTTCCCCAATCAGGGTTCAAAACCACTCATAGGAACCGTCTTCCGGGCGCAGATGGCTTGGTCGAATAGCGGCGGAGTGGTTCTTCCAAACTGTGCCGACAAGCCTACAGCTGTCCACACCATCAAGCGACCCACATTACCAAGTGACCCAAACTACCAAGTAACTTGGAGGCCTGCCATGTACACCGCCGGCGAAGAGGAAATCGAAGCCATTGCCAGGGTGATCCGCTCGGGCGCGCTGTTTCGTTACGGCAAGGACAGCGAATGCGACCGCTTCGAGGCCCGCTATGCGCAGCATCTTGGCGTCGAGCATTTCGCACTGGCCGCCAGCGGCACCTATGGGCTCGCGGCCGGCCTGATCGGGCTCGGCATCGGTCCGGGGGACGAGGTCCTGGTGCCCGCGCACACCTATATGGCGACAGCGACCGCGGTGCTGTCGGTCGGGGCCATTCCCGTCATCGTCGACATCGACGAGAGCCTGACCATCGATCCCGTCGCCTTGCGCGATGCCATCGGGCCGCGCACCAGGGCGGTCATCCCGGTGCATATGTGGGGCGCGGCCTGCAACATGAATGCGATCATGGACATTGCTGCCAAGCGCGGCTTGCTGGTGCTCGAGGATGTCTGCCAAGGCATCGGCGGCGGCTATGAGGGCCGCAAGCTCGGCTCGATCGGCCATGCCGGCGCCTATTCCTTCAACTACTTCAAGAACATGACCTCGGGCGAGGGCGGCGGCATTGCCACCAGCGACCCGAAAGTGGCGGAGCGGGCGCGCTGCGCCATCGACCCTTGCCATTTCTACTGGCAGGGCAGAAGCGACAGCATCAAACCCTTCGCCGGCATCGGCGCGCGTGCTTCCGAACTGATGGGGGCGATGCTCAACGTCCAACTCGATCGACTGGACGGCATCATCGAGGCGATGCGCGCCGAGAAGAAGATGGTGCTGGCCGGCACCCGCCATCTCGGCAATCTCGGTCTGACACCGTCGCCGATGAACAGCCCGGACGACGATTGCGCCGCACAGGTGATGTACCTACTGCCGAGCGAGCAGGCGGCGCAGACTTTTTCGAAGACCATTCCGAGCGTCGTTGCCGGCAAGACCGGCCGTCACAATTTCACCCAGTGGGACCAGGTGCTGATGCATGAAGGGGCGCATCATCCGGCGCTCAATCCTTATGCATTGCCCGAGAACCAGGGCCTGCGGCTGGATTACGCCGACGACCTCGGCAAGCGCTCGCTCGACATCCTCAATCGCACGGTGATGATCGCCATGAACCCGGCGCATGACGATACCGATATTCAGGACATGATCCACAACATCGACGCGGCGGCGCGGGTGGCGCTGGAAAATGCTTCGCTGGATGATGTCGAATTGCGCAAAGCGGCACCGGTTGATCTGCAGAAGTTCGACAGTGTGAACTAGACCAGTTCCGACGCGGTTTGCTACCCTGCGGCCGAGTTCCTTGTCCGGCGGCCGGGCGAGGATTCCGGCCGGCATAACCGGTCGTCAAAAAATCCGCAGGCCCGTGTCGGATAGGCCGGGCTCCCGCTCGTCCTAGGGGCATCGATCACCAACACGGAGGATTAACGATATGCCCGGCACCGTACGTCTGCACCGCGTTCTGACAACCAGCCCGGAGAAAGTCTACCGCGCGTTCCTCGAAGCGGATGCACTTGCGAAATGGCTTCCGCCGAACGGCTTCACCTGCACGGTTCATCACTTCGAGGCGAAAGTCGGCGGTACGTTCAAAATGTCCTTCCGCAACTTCACCACCGGCGACAGCCACTCGTTCGGCGGCGAATATGTCGAGCTCGTGCCCAATGAGCAGCTGCGCTACACCGACCGGTTCGACGACCCCAACCTGCCCGGCGAGATCGAGGTGACTGTGACATTGAAGAAAGTGTCGGTCGGCACCGATGTGAATATCACGCAGGCCGGTATTCCAGACGCCATCCCGGTTGAGGCCTGCTATCTCGGCTGGCAGGAGTCGCTGCGAAATCTGGCGAAGCTCGTCGAACCCGAGATCAAGCAGTAGGGTAAGCGCGCGCGGCTGATCCATGGGGGCGATCTCTTCGCCCCAAGAGATTGAAGCGGGCGCTGCCTTGGCTGCATCGGCGTCGCTAGCCGGGATCCTAGGGATTCCCGATCTTGCCAGGCAACATGCGCCGGCGCCGGAAAGCCCGGATTGGGGAAGCCTGGCTCTAGCTTCTGTCCAACCTTAGGAACGCGGCGCGCAGCGCCAGCACCGCGCGCAGGATCTGGCGTTCGTCCATTGCCGCATAGCCGAGCAGCAGGCCGTGCTCGGGTTCTGTGGAATGGTAGTTGATCGAGATGCCCTGGACGTCGAGCCCCTCCTTGACGGCGGCGGCGACCACGTCGCTGTCCTTGTAGGGCCTGACGAAGCTCGCCAGCAGCTGCATGCCGGAATCGTTTTCCGTGACGGTCAGCCATTCCGCCAGATGCTCCTGGCACAGCTTGACGAAGTTCGCCTGCCGGCGCGCATAGAGCCGGCGCATGCGTTTGAGGTGCGTGGCGAAATAGCCCTGCGTGATGAAATCGTTGACCGTTGCCTGCAGGATCAGCGGCGCGAACTGGCCGGTGATGCTCACCGCCCGGTCGAACGGCACCGACAGTTCGCGCGGCACGATCAGATAGCCGATGCGCAGCGCCGGGATCAGCGTCTTGCCGAAGCTGCCGATATAGACGACGCGGTCGGCATGATCGAGCCCGCGCAGCGCCGGCACCGGCCGGCCGCGGAACCGGTATTCGCCGTCATAGTCATCCTCGACGATCCAGGCGCCGTTGCGTTCGGCGATGTCGAGCAACTGCAATCGCTCCTCGATGCGCATGATGGTGCCGAACGGCCATTGGCAGGATGGCGTCACATAGATCAGCCGCGGCGGCGGCAGCTCCGGATCGGCAAGATGCCAACCGCGCCGGTCGACCTTCAACGGTGCCAGCCTGGCGCCGCTGGCGAGAAAGGCGCTCTTGGCGCCGAGATAGCCGGGCTCCTCCATCCAGACATGGTCGCCTTCGTCCATCAGCACGCGCGAGACGAGATCGAGCGCTGCCTGCGCACCGGTGACGATGATCACCTGGTCGGCGGTGCAGCTGATGCCGCGCGACAGGCCGATGGTCGAGGCAATGGCCTGACGCAGGCCGGGGTGGCCGGCAAAGGAGAGATAACCAAGCAGGCTCTCGTCGCGGCTGCGTGCATTGCGCACCAGAAGGCTTGACCAGATGGTGAATGGAAACGACGCCGTTTCAGGCACGCCGGGATGGAAATTGATGACGCCGGCATTACGCGGCGGTTGCGGGCCGTTGACGATGGTCTGGCCGCGCCGCGACAGTTTTTGCGGCGCTGCCAGTCCGGCGCGCAGCGATGCCAAGGGACGGTTCTGCTGGATCGGCGCTACCCAGGTGCCCGATCCGGCGCGCGCCTCGATAAAACCTTCGGCAAGGAGCTGGTCATAGGCGGCGATGACCGTGTTGCGCCCGACCTTGAGGTCTTCGGCCAGCGAGCGCGTCGACGGCAGCAGCGTGTTCTGCGGGATTTGGCCGTCAAGGATGAAGCGTCGCAAGGCGCCGTAGATCTGACGATGCATCGGTTCTTCCGAAGCGCGGTCGACCGACATGATGTCGAGGGAAAGGCGCATGTGGTCGGCCAAGGCACTATTCCCCGACGAACCGGGCGGCGCGGGCGATCTTTTCCTCGTTGAGCCGACAGACGGTATCAAGCACCAGTCGCCTGGTTTCGGGGTGGACCTCGCGGCTGTTCTTCAGCGCGCGATGAACGGTGGCGGCGCCAAGTTCCGCCTTCTCGGCAATCTCCCGGATGGTGCAAAGCCGTTCCATGCCAAGCGCAGCTTCGAAAGCCATGTCGCTCCTCCTCGGTTGCATCAAGGCACGGCTTCCGGCCGGCCTCAAGCTCGAACGTCGGGGTTTGAAATCCAGAGCCGGGATTCTGCGATCCGCGCCGCGCAGGGAGCAAGGCGGCGCGGATCGCCGGGCGCATTCGCGTCGCTAACCCCATCGAGGCGCGCGCCCATTATGTTCCTCCGGCTCGCAATGCGGGCCGGTCAGTTTGCCTGCCGCGTTGCCACTTCGAAGCCGGCCTGCCGGGCGGTGGCGAGCAGCGAGAAATAGCCCTTGCTGGCATAGGTCAGCGGATGCGCCTTGGCCGGATCCTGCTCAGCCTCGACAACGATCCAACCCTCATAGCCGCGCGCGGCGAGGGGTTTCAGCAATGACAGGAAATCGACCGAGCCATCGCCGGGCACGGTAAAAATGCCGTCCACTACCGCCGCCATGAAGCTCATGTCCTCGCGGCGTGCCTTTTCCAGGACCGCCCTGCGAACATCCTTGCAATGGAAATGCACGATACGATCGAGATGCCGCTGCAACAGCGATTGCGGGTCGCCGCCCGAAAACAGGCAGTGGCCAGTATCGAACAACAGTCCGACGCTGTGCCCCGTCGCCGCCATCAGCCTGTCGACTTCATCGTCCGTCTCGACGATGGTGCCCATGTGGTGGTGGAAGGCCATGCCGACCCCGAATGCGGCCATGCGGGTGGCGAGGGCGGTCAGTTTCTCGCCATAGGCCCGCCAGTCGCCGTCGCCGAGGCGCGGACGCTCGGAGATCGGTGCGAAAATGCCGTCATGGCGACCGCGCGAGGTGTCGGCGTAGACGACGATCTTGGCGCCGAGGTCGCGCAGCAACGCCAGATGCGGGGTAATCGCCGCGAATTCCTCTTCGACCGTGCGGTCGAGGATGCGGCCATCATACCAGCCGGAGACGAGTTCCAGGCCATAGGAGGACAGGAGCGGCCCAAGCACCTCAGCCTGGCGCGGAAATTTCCCGCCGAGCTCGGTGCCGCGATAACCGGCCTGTGCGGTTTCGGACAGGCAGGTCTGCAGCGGCGTGTCGCCGCCAAGCGCCGGGACGTCGTCATTGCTCCAGGTGATGGGATTGATGCCGATCTTGACCGTCATGACGCCAGGCTTTTGCAGGCTTGCGAATGCAAGCCAGCCTGCAGACTGGCGACAAAGAGGCCCTGTCACTAGGTCCAGTTCAGCCTGATTTGGCAGAACCAATCAATAGTGACCGATTCTAGTCTTCCTTTGGGCGGCCAAAAAGGACGCGCAGTTCGTCCTTTGCGTCCTCCAGCACTTTCTTCTGCGCCGCCGGCAGGTTCTTGCCGGCGCGGTTGATGTAGAAATTCAGCATCGACATGGCGGATTGAAACGGCCCCGCCTTGCGCCGGTCGCTGTGCTCGGCCGACCGCCTCAGCGAGGCGGCGATCTTCCTCGGATCGTGGGATTCGAAGATGTGCTCCTCGAGATCCAGCGCGTCGCTATGCTCGGTGACGTCGGCAGACCATTTCCGTTGCGCGGTCATGGCAAACTCCTTCCACAAGCTCGTTCGAAAAGAAAACGCCCTATGGTGCGCCACTGTTCCACTTCGGCCCGCATCCCTGGAGCCACGGATTGGCCCGTCGTGGCGCTGCTCCGCGATGCGAATGCGCTGATAGTGGTCAGAACCGCCGATTTAAGAACTGCGGACAGGAAACGTTCTTGACCCCCATCGTCTCAAACCAGGCAGCAAGTTCCGGCATCGACAGTGCCTATGCCTGGATACGGCTCGGCGTCTCGATGCTGCTGGCAACCATAGGCGGGGTCGGCATGTGGGCGGTGGTCGTGGTGCTGCCCGCCGTGCAGGCAGAATTCGGCGTCGATCGCGCCGCTGCCTCGATGCCCTATACTGCGACCATGGTCGGCTTTGCCGCCGGCAATGTGCTGTTCGGCCGCGCCATCGACCGCGTGGGGTATTGGGTTCCGGCGCTGATTGCCGCGATTACACTTGGCGCCGGCTTCCTGCTGGCGTCGCTGACCAGTTCGATCCTGCAGTTCACCCTCGTCCAGGGCCTGTTGATCGGCGTCGGCTCGTCGGCGATCTTCGGGCCGCTGATTGCCGACATCTCGCACTGGTTCAACCGGCGCCGCGGCGTTGCGGTGACGGCTGCCGCGTCCGGCAACTATCTCGCCGGAGCGATCTGGCCGACGGCGATGCCCTATGTCATGCAGACCGAAGGCTGGCGCTTCACCTATGCCGCGATCGGCGTCGTCTGCCTGGTCACCATGGTGCCGCTGATCCTGCTGCTCCGGCGCGGCGCACCGCCCCACGCGGCTCCCGGATCGCCGGGCAGCCGCGTGGTCCAGCCGATCTCGCTGTCGCCGGCGGCCTTGCAGGCGCTGCTCATCGTCGCCGGACTCGGCTGCTGCGTGGCGATGTCGATGCCGCAAGTCCATATCGTCGCCTACTGCATGGATCTCGGCTACGGCGTGGCGCATGGCGCCGATATGCTGTCGATCATGCTGGCGGCGGGCGTCGTCAGTCGGCTTGGCTCGGGCTTCCTTGCCGATCGCATCGGCGGCGTCAAAACCCTGCTGATCGGCTCGGTGCTGCAATGCCTGTCGCTGTTGTTCTACATCCCGTTCGACGGGCTTGCCTCGCTTTATGTCGTCTCGCTGGTCTTCGGCCTGTCGCAGGGCGGCATCGTGCCCTGTTATGCGATCATCGTGCGCGAATATATGCCTGCCAAAGAGGCTGGCCAGCGCGTCGGCATCGTCATGATGGCGACCATCTTCGGCATGGCAATCGGCGGCTGGATGTCGGGCTGGATCTACGATTTGACCGGTTCGTATGCCGCCGCGTTCCTCAACGGCATTGCCTGGAACCTGCTGAACATTTTGGCCATGGTGCTGCTGCTGTGGAAGGCCCGGTGGAGCGCTGCTGTGACGGCCTGAAGCACGGCGACACGGGCACAGTCTCTCCGGCGGTCGCTTGACAATAGCCGAGGGCTGCGCGACGCCAGACAAGGTGTGGCAACGGGTTGGCAAGGCAGCAGTGGCAAAGACCCTGAACATCGTCTCACGGTCGCGTCTGGGCGGTTGCCCGGCGTCGGGACGAGTATAGTGATCAAGCCGCGCTCGCGCCGCGGCGGCGGCCGCCCGACCATCGCCGACGTCGCCCGCAAGGCCGGCGTCGGCGCCATTACCGTATCGCGCGCCTTGCGTGAGCCGGGGCGCGTCTCGGAAGATCTGCGCCGCCAGATCGAGTCTGCGGTGAACGAGCTCGGCTATGTGCCCGACCCGAATGCGCGGGCGCTGGCGTCGGCGCGCGCCGAGGTGTTTGGCGTCCTGGTACCGTCGCTTACCAACAACGTCTTTGCCGAAGTGGTGCGCGGCATCTACGACAGCCTGTCGGACGGCCCTTTCCGCATCCAGCTCGGCAACACCCACTATTCCGGCCTCGAGGAAGAGCGGCTGCTGCAGGTGTTTGGTCCGCAACGCCCGGCCGCGCTGATCGTGGCCGGCATCGACCAGACGCCGGCCTCGCGAAAACTGCTGGAAACGGCAGGCTGTCCGGTCGTGCAGGTGATGGAGACCGGGCCCGATCCGGTCGACATGATGGTCGGTTTCTCACATTTCGAGGGCGGCAAGGCGGCGGCGGAACATCTGATCGAGGCGGGCTATCGCCGGATCGGCTTCATCGGCGCGCGCATGGATCCGCGTTCGCAGCGGCGGCTTGCCGGCTATCGCGCGGCGATGGAGGCGGCCGGCCTGTTCGATCCGAGGCTCACCACCACGACGCCGGTGCCCTCCAGCGTGACACTCGGCCGCGAATTGTTCCGCGACGCGCTGGCCAAGGTGCCGAGCCTCGACGCGGTATTCTGCAACAATGACGATATCGCGCTTGGCGTGCTGTTCGAATGCCATCGCGCTTCGATCGCCGTGCCGAAGACGATCGGCATCGTCGGCTTCAACGATCTGGACATGATGGAGGTTGCTTTCCCGTCGGTCACCAGCGTTCGGACCTATCGCTACGAGATCGGCCGGCGGGCTGTCGCTATGGCGCTTGCGGCTATCGAGGGCAACAGGCCGGAGCAGCGGGTCGTCGACCTCGGCTTCGAACTCAAGCGACGTGAAAGCACGGCGCGCTGAAGCGAGCTCAACGCAATGTAAATGGCGCTTTACATAACGTCATGGTAGCGCTACCACTTTCCACGGTCGGAATTTCGCCTCGAAGAGCGGAGTCTGTTTATTATACATAAGCGACAGCTCATGCTTGTTTATTATGTATAATATGATAGTTTTTTGCGGGATTAGCCGGGCAATAAAGGAGGAAATCGGGTCGGCATTCGGCCACCTGAACGCGCAACGGGTAAGGCGGGAGGTGCCGGGCCGGGAACGCGCAAATTCATCGACGTAACAACAAACAAAACTGCAACTGGGAGGAATATCGATGATCAAGTCACTCGTTGGCGGTATCGTTGCCGCCACTGCTTTTGTCATGCTGAGCTCGTCGGCGATCGCCGATCCTGAAATCGTCAAGGGGCCATCGGCCGAGCCTGAGTGCTTCGCGCCCTGGTCTGCCGATACGCAGTTCTTCAAGTTCCCCAAAAAAGACGGCCCGTACCGCATCGCTCTCGCCAACGGCTACATCGCCAACACGTGGCGCATCCAGATGGTGCAGACGGCGAAGGCCTATGCGGCGCAGCCGGAGGTCGCGGCCAAGCTCAAGGAATTCAAGGTGGTCTCGACCGGCGAAGACGTGCCGGCCCAGATTTCGGCAATCAACAATTTCATCGATTCCGGCTATGACGCGATTGTCGTCAACGCCCAGAACCCGACCGCATTCGGCCCTGTCATCAAGCGGGCCAAGGAAGCCGGCGTCGTGCTGGTCGCTTTCGACAACATCCTCGACACCAAGGATGCCATCAACGTCAATGTCGACCAGAAAGGCCTTGGCGAATTGTGGGGCAACTGGCTGGTCAAGCATGTGCCGAACGGCGGCAAGGTGCTGGAAGTGCGCGGCGTCGCCGGCACGTCCGTCGACACCGACCGTCACAACGGCATCCACGAGGTTCTCGACGCGTCCGGCAAGAAGTGGGATGTCACCGAGGTCGTTGGCAAATGGGATGACGGCGTTGCGCAAAAGGCTTCGGCCGACGCCATTGCCACCAATGGTCCCTTCGACGGCGTTACCGGGCAGGGCGGCGATACCGGCATCGTGCAGGCGATGATCGATGCCAAGCATCCGTTCGTGCCGTTCGGCGGCGAGACGGAGAATGGCTTCCGCAAATTCTGCGCCAAGTTCGCCGCTGACGGCCTGAAATGCTCGTCGGCCGGTACCGGCCCGGCCCAGGTTGCGGTTGCCATCAAGACAGCGATTGCGGCACTTGAAGGCCAGGTCGTGCCGCAAGCGGTCAAGCTGCCGCTGGCGATCGTCGAGGATCCGAACTTCAAGGCAGGCCAGGATTACTTCCCCGACCAGTCCGACAATTTCTTCGTCGGCAATTCCTTCCCGACCTGCGGCATCAATTTCACGGCGCAGGAAATCATGGGCCAGAGCAAGGAAAACCAGTAAGCTCCAACAGCCCGACGCCGCGGGAAATCCCGCGGCGTCGGCGCTCGACATCCTGATTGCCAAGCGCCTGGGGAGGGCCGATGGACGGTGCGGTTCCGCTCTTCCGCATGGAAGGCATATCCAAGCGCTATGGCGGCGTGCGGGCGCTGGAAAAGGCCGAGCTGTCGGTCACTCCAGGCAGCATCCACGCCATTCTCGGCGAGAACGGCGCCGGCAAATCGACGCTGATCAAGGTCATGGCGGGGGTCGTCGCGCCCGACGAAGGCCGCATGATGCTGGACGGAAGCGAAGTGACCTTCGCTTCGCCGGCCGCCGCCAACCAGGCCGGCATCGTGTGCATCTTCCAGGAACTGTCGCTCGTCCCCGAACTCAGCGTGGCTGACAACATCGCCATTTCCGATCCGCCCAAGCGTTTCGGCATGATCGACCGCAAGGCACAGCGCCGCGTTGCGGAAGAAGCCCTGGCTCGCGCCGGCGCCTCCGATATCCATCCACTGGCGCTGGTCAAGGATCTTCCTCTTTCAAGAAGGCAGATGGTCGAGATCGCCAAGGCACTGGCGCGCAAGCCACGCATCCTGATCCTCGACGAGGCGACCTCGGCTCTGACCGCCGCTGACGTCGCCAGGGTTTTTGCCGTGTTGAAGCGGTTGCGTTCGGAAGGGCTGGCGCTGCTCTACATATCGCACCGCATGAACGAGATCGCCGAGCTGGCCGACCAGTGCACGGTGTTCCGCAATGGCCGCAATGTCGCCAGCTATGCGGCCGGCACCAAGAGCGACAATGAGGTCGTCGAACTGATGATCGGGCGCGAATACAGCCACATCTTTCCGCCCAAGCCCGCGCGGGCGGCTGCTACAGCCGCGCCGGTTCTCGAGGCGCGCAGCCTGTCATGGACGGATCGGCTGCACGATGTCTCGCTGTCGGTCGGGGCGGGCGAGGTGGTAGGGCTTGGCGGCCTCGACGGCCAGGGCCAGCGCGAATTGCTGCTCGCCTTCTTCGGTGTGCTGCGCGGCCTGTCGGGCCAAATCCTGATCGACGGCAGGCCGGTGGCGATCGCCAGCCCGGCCGCCGCGCGCGATGACCGGATCGGCATGGCGCTGATCCCGGAGGACCGCAAGACCGAAGGCTTGATGCTGCCGATGACGGTGCGCGAAAACCTCTCCTTCGCCGCCCTTGACCGGCTGTCCAGGGCCGGCATCATCGATCGCGCCTCCGAGCAGCGGCTGATCGACGACATAGTCGGTCTTCTGGCGATCAAGACGGCCGGCCTCGACATTCCGGTCGGCGCGCTGTCCGGCGGCAACCAGCAGAAGGTCGTCATCGCCAAATGGCTGATGCGGCAGCCGCGGATCATCCTGCTCAACGACCCGACACGCGGCATCGATGTCGGGACCAAGCAGGAGCTTTACCAGTTGATGCGCAAGCTTGCCGACCAGGGCGCGGCAATTCTGTTCTATTCGACCGACTATGACGAGCTGATCGGCTGCTGCGACCGGGTGCTGGTGCTCTATGACGGGGCGGTGAAGCGTGAACTGGTCGGCGCCGAAATCACCGAGCGGGCGCTGATCGCCAGCGCGCTCAACATTCACGAAGAGATGCCAAAGCAAGGAGCGGACGCGTGAAGGATTGGCGCTACTGGCTTGCCGAACAGCGCGGAACGCTGCTGGCGTTCGGCATCTTCGTCGTCATGTTCGTCATCTACACCTCGAACCATCCGGCGGGCTTCACCGCCAACGTCGTACAGACGGCTTCGAACAAGGGCGTGCTGCTCGCCTTCGTCGCCATGGCGCAGACGCTGGTGGTGATCACCGCCGGCATCGACCTCTCCGTCGGCATGATCTTCACGCTGACCAACTGCCTGGCGTCGTGGCTGGTCGTCGGCACCGGCATCGAGACCGCCTTCGGCGTCATCGCCGTGCTCGGCACCGGGCTGCTGTGCGGGGCAATCAACGGCGCCATCGTTATCTATGGGCGCCTGCAGCCGATCGTCGCCACCATCGCCACCGGCGCGGTCTATTTCGGCATCGCGCTGCTGCTGCGGCCGTTTCCGGGCGGCTCGGTCAATGAGGGGCTCGCCGACGCGCTGACCGGGCGCCTGTTTGGTATTGTGCCGGCGAGCCTGGTGGCGCTGGTGGCGGTCGTGCTTGTCGTCTGGGTGCCGTTCAGCCGGTCGGTGCTCGGCCGCGCCGCTTATGCAGCCGGCTCCTCGGAGATGGCGGCCTACATGTCCGGCGTGCCGATCCGGCGTGGAAAGTTCGCCGCCTATGCGCTTGCCGGGCTGCTTGCCGCGATCGGCGGGCTGTTCCTGACGTTCTTCACCTATACCGGCGATGCGGCCTATGCGAGCGGCAACGCCTATACGCTGTTTTCAATCGCCGCGGTCGTGCTTGGCGGCGTGTCGCTGTTCGGCGGCAAGGGCAGCGCCATCGGCGCGATCTTCGGCGCGCTTGCCTTCCGCACCATCGGCGACCTGCTGTTCGTCTTCGATTTCGATCCGCTCTGGCAGCCTCTGTTCCAGGGCGTCATCCTGCTGATCGCGGTCAGCCTCGGCGCCTTCGCCCTGTTCCGGGTCCGCAACCGGCTGGAGTGGTTCCTGTGAGCGAAACGACTGTGAGTGGTCTCGCCGGCCGCATGCCGAAATTCCTCCGCCGCGCCGACCCGGCGGTGCTGACGGCGTTCGCTTGTATCGTGCTGCTGCTTTTCCTCGGCAGCCTCTATTCGCGCAGCTTCCTGTCGCCTGAATACCTGTTGCAGCAGCTCAAGGTGGCCTCGTTTCTCGGCGTCATCGCCACCGGCATGATGCTGGTCATCCTGCTCGGCCAGATCGACCTGTCGGTGCCATGGTCGGTGGCGGTCGGCGCCATGATGGCCTGTGCCGCAGCCGCGTACGGCCCTGTCGGCGTGGCGCTTGCCATTCCGTTCGGCATCTTCTGCGGTGTCCTGATCGGCATCGTCAACGGCATTGGCGTCGCCTATCTGCGCATTCCCTCGATGATCATCACGCTCGCCACCAACGCGGTCGCGCAGGGGCTGATGGTGGTCTATACGGGCGGTTTCTCGCCGCAGGATTCGGCAACCGGTGCGATGCGCTATCTGGCGACCGGCTTTGCCGTTCCTGGCGTGCCGAACGCAGTTCTCATCTGGGCGCTGATCGGCGCCGCAATGGTGTTCGTGCTGACCCGCACCGGCTTCGGCCGCACTGTCTACGGCATCGGCAACCGCGAGCGTGCCGCCTATCTTTCCGGCATCGACACACGGCGCGTGGTGATGATCGCCTTTGCGGTTTCGGGCGGGCTCTCGGCCTTCGGCGGCGTGCTGTTGGCCGGCTATGCCTCCAAGGCGGCACAGTCGATGGGCGATGCCTATCTGCTGCCGTCGATCGCTGCCGTGGTGCTCGGCGGCACCTCGATCCTCGGCGGACGGGGCTCGTATCTCGGTACCGTCGCCGGCGTCATCCTGATCACGCTCCTGCAATCCATCCTTTCCGTCATGCAGATGCCGGAGGCGGGGCGGCAGATCATCTACGGCGTCGTCATCGTCGCCATGCTGCTGCTCTATGGCCGCGCGCCGGCAAGCCGCTGACCTGCATGACCGGGAACGACGTGTCATATAAGCCGGCGAGCACTGTTCGAACGATACCCGCCATCGTGGTGATGGGCGTTGCCGGCTGCGGCAAGTCGGTCGTCGGCGAAGCGCTTGCAGCGGCATTGGGCGCCCTCTTTATCGAAGGCGACAGGCTGCATCCGCCCGAAAACGTCGCGCGCATGGCGAGCGGACAACCGCTTACCGACGCGCTGCGCGCAGGCTGGCTCGACGCGATCGGCCAGCGCATGGCCGCGTCGATCGCAAGCGGGCAACGTGTGGTCGCCGCCTGCTCGGCGCTGAAGCGCAGCTATCGCGATCGCCTGCGCGGCTTTTGCCCGGATATCGTTTTCGTCTATTTGGAGATCGACCCGGCAACGGCGATGCGGCGCGTCGGCAATCGCAAGGGCCACTTCATGCCGGCAAGCCTGGTCGACAGCCAGTTCGCCACGCTGGAGGCGCCAGCGACGGACGAGGCGGCAATAACCTTGGATGGCACGCGTCCGGTCGCCGACATCGTCGCGACTGCCTTGAGCTTGCTGGCACGCTAGTTTAGCGCCTCGTTCAGTCCTGCAACTTTCGAGATTGGCTGTCATCCCTGGATTTCGCCAATCACAATGGTGAAGAGCGTAGAACTCGACGCGTGTGCTTGCATCGCTCTATGCCTCATCGCCATCGTCGAGCAAGCGGGTGGCGCGCCAGCGGGTGAGCACGATGTTGGTCTGTTCGATGACGAAGAAGCGCGCGGAATCGCGGTCATAGCCTTCGGCCAGCAGCTTTTCGTAGTCGGTGTGCATATGGCGGATGTGGGCTATTGTCGCCAGCCATACGGCAATGCTCGGTGGCAAGGTCTTCATATGCACGGCGCCGGCATCGGCACGGATCTTTTCCATGTCGGCATAGGGCGCCAGCGGCAGGAGCGCTGTCAGTGCCTTGGCGATGGCGCGGCGGCGGCCGGTCGGGGCGCTCACTGCTCATCCGATCTGGGTGACTCGTCCCGCCCGGCCATGGTCGCCTCGGCGAAGGCATCGGTCGAAGCGAAATAGGGCTTGATGTCGATGACCGGCGTGCCGTCGAGCACGTCGATGGCGTCGAGATCGATGCGGCCGATATCGATGTCGACGGCAACCAGCCTGGCTACATGCAGCCCAATTGGGTTCGGCCGGGCAGGGGAGCGCAGTGAAAAGACGCCCTTCGGTTCAACTGCATGGCGGGGTTTCTGGACAATCAGTTGCCGCGGCGCATGGTGCAGCCAGGACAGGATGATCACGTGGCTGGCGCGTTCCAGCCCAAGCAGGCCATCCCGGTAGAGCGGGTCGATGACCAAGTGCGCCGGCTGTCCTGTCTCCCGCGCGGCCCTCATGTTTTTGGGGCAGGTTTCCCGTGTCGTCCAAGGCGAAGCGATGCGGCCGATGAAGACGACATGGCCATCCGGCGGCATCGTTTCCGGGTCGGTTTCCAGAAGCTTTTCGCCGCTGCGCGTTTCGAACATGGTTCTCGCCTCGATGCTTGCGGCTTTGCGCGATCCGCCACGCATGCGTCATTTTCTTGTCCGGAAGCGACATAGCGCTTGCAAGCCTATCAAAATCGACATAAACATATGTTTATATCTTTTCAAAGAGAATGCTCGCATGCATGTCGCTCTCGACACGATGGTAGATACGTTGAAGGCGGCAGCCGAATCCAGCCGGCTGCGTATATTGGCGCTGCTGTCGCGCGGCGATCTAACCGTTTCCGATCTCACCGAAATCCTCGGCCAGTCGCAGCCCCGCGTCTCGCGCCATTTGAAATTGCTGCTGGAGGCCGGGCTGATCGGCCGCTACCAGGAGGGCTCGTGGGCCTTCTTCCGGCTTTCGGATTCCGACACGTCGCGCGATTTCGTGCTCAGGCTGGTCTCCGGCATCCGCGGCGCCGATCCACAGGTCGAGCGTGATCTCGAACGGCTGGCCGCGGTCAAGCGCAAGCGGCAGGACCGGGCCGCCCAATACTTCTCGGTCAACGCCGCAAGCTGGGACCATATCCGTTCGCTGCACGTGCCGGACCGCGCGGTCGAAGCAGCACTCGTAAAGCTCGTCGGCAAGCGGCCGTTCCAGTCGATGCTCGATCTCGGCACCGGCACCGGGCGCCTGCTCGAGATCTTTTCGCCGCTCTATCGGCGCGGTGTCGGCATCGATATGTCGCGCGAGATGCTGACGGTGGCGCGCGCCAATCTCGACAAGGCCGGCGTTTCGAATGCGCAGGTGCGGCAGGGCGATATTTTTGCGCCGCCGGTCGAGCGCGACGCCTTCGATCTCGTTACCATCCATCAGGTGCTGCATTATCTCGACGATCCTGCCCGCGCCATCCGCGAGGCGGCACGGCTGTTGCGCCCGGCCGGCCGGCTGGTGATCGTCGATTTCGCGCCGCACACGCTGGAGTTCTTGCGCGAGGAGCACGCGCATATGCGTCTCGGCTTTTCCGACCGGCAAATCGGCGACTGGTTTTCCGAGGCTGGCCTCAATCTCGAGGACAGCCAGGAATTCGAGCCGCACGGCGGCAACGAGGCCAAGCTCACCGTCAAACTCTGGCTCGGCCGCGATCGGCGCATGCTGATTGCCGAGCCTTCCAACGACAGACAACCGGCCAATGCGTATCCGATAGGGGAAACCGCCTGATGAACCAGTTCCGCTTCTCCCGCCGCCCCGACATCGGCGACAAGGTCAGGGTTTCGTTCGAGTTCTTTCCGCCGAAAAACGACGAGATGGAAGCAAGGCTGTGGGATACGGTCACCCGGCTGGAGCCGCTCAAGCCCAAATTCGTCTCCGTCACTTATGGCGCCGGTGGTTCGACCCGCGAGCGCACGGCCCGCACCGTCAAGCGCATCCTCAACGAAACGACGCTGACGCCGGCGGCGCACATGACTTGCGTCGATGCGGCGCGTCACGAGGTCGATGCGGTGATCCGAGAGTTCGCCGATATGGGCGTCAAGCGTTTCGTCGCCCTGCGCGGCGATCCGGCCGAGGGCGTCGGCGCGGCCTACCGGCCGCATCCGGAAGGCTATGCCAATGGCGCCGAGCTGGTCGACGCGTTGAAGGGCGCCGGCGATTTCGACATATCGGTCTCGGCCTATCCGGAAAAGCATCCGGAAAGCCCGGATTTCGCCACCGACTTCGACATGCTGAAGCGCAAGGCCGACAATGGAGCGACGCGGGCGATCACCCAGTTCTTCTTCGACAACGATCTTTATGAACGCTATGTCGAGCGGGCACGGCGGGCCGGCATCTACATACCGATCGTGCCGGGCATATTGCCGGTGCACAATTTCACCCAGGTCGCCAACTTCTCGGCGCGTTGCGGCGCCTTGGTGCCGGCATGGCTGGCCGAGCGCTTCGATGGGCTGCAGAACGACCCGCAAACGCATGCGCTGGTGGCGTCCGCGGTTGCGGCCGAGCAGGTGCTGGACCTTGTCGAGCGCGGCGTCGGCGATTTCCACTTCTACACGATGAACCGGGCCGATCTGGTCTTTGCCATTTGCCACATGATCGGCATCAGGTCGCACGAAGTCGAGGCGGCGGGATCAGCCGCGGCGTAAGGCGGCAGGCACTTTTTGAAATGTCAAAGATCGGGGGAATGCAAAAGGGCCGGGCAAAATGCCCGGCCTTTTCAATGGTTTGGAATATTCTGTGCTGGTCTTCCCCCGCTCAGCGGCCTTATGGAAGGACGCCCATAATGAGGGCGCCGATGAATGCAAACGCAGCACAAATCATCAATGCGTTGATCGGCCTCGTCAGTCCCATGTCATAGCCTCCTCTTAAAGAGCTATGGCGAGAGTCTAGGGTCATTTGTGCCACAGGCAAGCAGAAACTTTGCTGCAATGCGACGAGATTGTGGAATTTGCGACCTGCCGTTTGCCGTTAGGCATTGAAACTCTTTGTCAAAAGCCGGCCCGGGACCTGTGAATAATTTGTGGCAAAGCCGGGGCAGCAACGAGAATGGCAGCGCTACCGCGGCGGAAATCGGAATCGATTTTCGGACCGACTGAAGATTCGACGCATCCTTTGCGCATCCAACCGGATGCTGCACGCTATACGCACGCTATACGAATGCGGTGGGCAATCGGCAGCGTTGTGAGATAGCCAGGACTTGAATTTTCTGCCAATTGGCAGTATATTGACTGCCAAGTGATGGAGGTCGGAATGAGTGTCGCTTATGCGGTTCGCGATCCTGCAAATCAGGCTTTGCCGGCAAATCTGGCGGATGCCTCGGCACGGGCGCGGCTCACGCCAGCGGCTGTTGCCGGCATCGTCAGGCTCGCAGACATCTGGCATCTGACCAGCGCCGAGATCTGTACCTTGATCGGCGACGTGTCGGAGAGAACCTGGTTCCGCATGAAGAAAGGCGAGTGGGAGGGCGTTCTCTCCCAGGATTCGCTGACACGCATCAGCGCCCTGATCGGCATCTTCAAGGGACTGCGGCTTCTGTTCTCCGAAGCGCTTGCCGATGAATGGGTGCGGTTGCCGAACAAAGGGCCGCTTTATGGTGGCCGGCGCCCCCTGGACGTAATGATCGAGGGCGGCATTCCGAAGCTGCTGCAGGTTCGCCAACATATCGACGCTTTGCGCGGTGGACTTTGAATGCCGATCCCGCCGCGCGCTGACATTTCCCAGCGCGACCCGATCCGGCTCATTTCGACAGGCAGGCTCAAGGAACCGGTCCTGATGCCGTTGGCCAGGAATCATGGAGATTTGGAGGACCTTGCGGAACTCGAAGGGGCCACCAGCGGCCGTCTTCAGGCGCAGCAAGGGGGATTGCCCGACCTCGATCCGCGCGAACTGGTTTTCGGGAGACCGGGCTACACCTTCATCAATGCGGCGTTCGCTTACACCCGTCCGGGCGGCAATCGTTTCAACGATGATGCCAGGGGCGTCTGGTACTGTGCGTTCGATGCGGAAACCGCGCTCGGCGAGGTCTCGTTTCATCTGACGCGCGAGCTTGCCGCGATCGAACGGTTCGAAAACGTCACCGACTATGCGGAGCTCGTTGCCGACTTCATAGGCTCGTTTCACGATCTGCGCGGCGCTGAGTTCAGCAAGGACCCGGTGCTCGATCCGGATACTGCCTTAGCCTATCCTGCCGGGCAGGCGCTGGCGAAGCAACTCCGCAAGCAAGACGCCGCGACCGGTTTTATCTATCCTTCCGTGAGACATGTTGGCGGGACCTGCCTTGCCGCCTTCCATCCAGATCTCGTTCAGAATCTCCGGCAAGGCGGTATCTGGCGTCTGGAATGGCAGGGTTCATCTGTTCCGGCGATCACGCCCATATAGCGCCATCTCTAACGCCGCCCGAACAGGCGACCGTCGATGGTGACGAGGCCAAGCGCAATCAGCGCCATGCCGCCCAATTCGAACAGTTCGAGCCACTCGCCCAGGAACAGGAAGCCGAGCAGGATGGCACTGGCCGGCACGATGAGCGTGACCAGCGAGGCGTTGGTGGCGCCGGCCGAGGCGACAAGGTTGAAATAGAGGATATAGGCGAAGGCGGTCGACAGCAGCGCCAGCGCCAGCACCGCCGCCCAGACCGGCGGCGAAGCCGAGAACAGATTGGCGGTCCCGTAGGTGAACAGAACGACCGGGATCATGATGATGGTCGAGCAAGTCAATTGTCCGGTGGCAATGACCGGTGACGGCACACCCTTGAAGCGGCGGGCAATCATCAGCGCAACCGCATAGGATAGTGACGCTCCGATGAGCGCGAATTTCGCCCAGACCGGGCCGCCGAGCCCGGCGACGAGGCCGGGACCGATCATCACCGCCGTTCCCGCGATACCGAGGGCGATGCCGGCAAGCTTGTTCCACGACAGCTTTTCGTCGCTGGTCAGGGCGTTGGCGAGGATCAGCGTCCAGAACGGCGTCGTCGAATTGAGCACCGAGGCGACGCCGGCGCCAAGCTCGGTCTGGCCGGCAAAGATCAGCGAGAAAGGGATGACATTGTTGGCGAGCGCCAGCAGGAAGAACAGGCCGGCATGCGGCAAAGCGAGGCGAAAGGATGGGCCGCGAACCGCAAGATAGAGCTGAAGTGCCGCCGCCGCGATGGTGACGCGGAACAGCACCAGCACCAGCGGAGGAAGTTCCGCCACCGCAATGCGGGCAAAGAAGAACGAACCGCCCCAGATGGCGCCGAGCAGCAGAAGCTGCGCCCAGTCCTTGAGCACCATCGGCCCGCGCATCGTGGTGGTGGCAGCTATCGCCATTGGTCGTCCTCCCAGACGAGATGCCTTGCTCTTCAGGCGTCTGTTCACGCCATACCCGATCCGGCCGCAAGGGCCACCCGAAACCTGAGCGATGGCCTAGCTCGCCCATAACCGGCGTACAGAAAGGCGTAGCGCCGCGAAGCCGGGGCGGCGAGACATAGAATTGTTTTCATTAGCCGCTAGCTTGGATTAATTGTGCGCAGCCTCAGTCAAGGGATTCGTCCATGCAGCGATTCGAAAATGCCCGCGAGGCAGCGCTGGCGCTGCGCCCGGACGATCCGATCTATTGCTTCCGCCCGCAGGTGCTGAAGGCGGACGCCAAACAGTTCATGGGCATGTTTCCCGGCAAGACCGCCTATGCGGTCAAGACCAATGGCGAGCAGATCGTGCTCAACGCACTGGTCGAGGCCGGCGTCAGCGCCTTCGATGTGGCCTCGCCCGGCGAATTCGCTGCCGTGCGCGCCGTCTCGCCGGACGCCGAGATGCTCTACATGCACCCGGTCAAGGCGCAGTCGGACATCAGGCTGGCGCTGGAAAAGTACGCCATTCGCGTCATTTCGCTCGACCATGAGGACGAGATCACCAAGCTGACCAGGGTGGTGCGGGCGCTCGACATCGATCCGGGCGCGATCACCGTGTTCGTGCGCATCCAGACGAAAGGCTCGGCGGCCTACGAACTGTCGAAGAAGTTCGGCGCCGGACCGGCCAATGCGGTGGAACTCGCCGAACGGCTGAACCGAACCGGCTACAAGGTCGGGCTGTGCTTTCACGTCGGCAGCCAGATCGAGGATCCCGACACCTATGAGCGGGCGCTGGCTTCGGCCGACTGGGTGCGCAACCGCGTCGGTTTCGACATTGCCGGGCTCGATGTCGGCGGCGGCTTTCCGGCCGAATATGGCCATGACCCGAACAGCCGCAAGCCGGAGATGCCGTCGCTCGGCCAGATCATGTCGCGATTATCGGGCGACCTCCAGGAGTACCAATTCGACCAGATGCCGCTGGTGGCCGAGCCCGGCCGGGTGATCGTGGCGCGCTGCCTGTCGCTGATCGTGCGCGTGCTGCTGCGCAAGGGCAAAAGGCTCTACATCAATGACGGCATCTGGGCGTCGCTGTCGGATTCATGGACCGGCAAGATCACGCTGCCGGCGCGCTTCATCCCCGATCCGGCGATCCGCTCGCGCAATGGCGAGGACAAGACCATCGTGCCCTTCAAGGTCTGCGGCGCGACCTGCGATTCCGTCGATATATTGTCGCGGCCGTTCTGGCTGCCCGAAACCGTCGATACCGGCGACTGGATAGAGATCGGCCATATCGGCGCCTACTCGCTGTCGCTCAGGACACGGTTCAACGGCTTCTATCCCGACACCTTCGTCGAGGTGGCAACGCCATTCGACGAAGGCGACGCGCCGCAAGGGTTCGCCAGCCTCGAGACGATGGCGGATTAGTGAATAGTGAATAGTGAATAGTAGTAGCTCTTGTGCTCTGCGCGGCTCAGGTGTTGTTCTTTTCACCATTCACCATTCACCATTCACCATTCACCATTCACCATTCACCATTCACCATTCACCATTCACCATTCACCATTCACCATTCAGTCAGGCTACTCCGCCGCCGGCCTGGATGTTCTCGCCGGTCAGCCAGCGAGCTTCGTCCGAAGCCAGGAAAACCGCGACATCGGCGACGTCGCGCGGCCCTCCGATCCGGCCGAAGGGCGACATGCCGGCGGCCACGGCCCGGTCTCGCTCCGGAAGCAGGTCGGTGTCGGTGAAGCCTGGCGAAAGCGCATTCACGGTAACGGCGCGCGGGCCGAGTTCGCGCGAGAGGACGCGGACGAACTGCTCGACGGCTCCCTTACTGCCGAGATAAAGCGCCGTGTGCGTGAAGAACATCTTCGTTCCACCGGTGGAGACGGCAATGATGCGGCCACCGTCGCGAACGCGGCGCGCCGCTTCCTGAAGCGTGAAGAAGGTGCCCTTGGCATTGGCCCCGAACACATGATCGAAGTCCGCTTCGGTGGCCTCGACGAGCGGCTTTATGACGGCGACGCCGACATTGGCTACGACGATGTCAATCGGCCCCATCTGCCGTTCGGTTTCGTCGAACAACTTGCGAATGTCGGGGATGCTGGAGACGTCCGCCTGGATGGCGACGGCTTTTCCGCCAATCCCTTCAATGGCGGCAACGACTTCCCTGGCTGCTTTCTCGTTGCCGACATAGTTGACGACCACGGCAGCACCCTTGGCCGCGAGCCCCTCGGCGATGGCGCGTCCGATGCCGCGCGAGCTGCCGGTCACAAGTGCGGTCTTGCCTTCGAGTGGACGATGCATGGCTGTTCCTTCGTCTGGCTACGGCCGCCTCGATCGAGCGGCGTTCCGGGGAAAAGCTAGGGGCATGCTATTGCTCAGAGAATAGCCTATTATCTAACTGACTTGTTAAGCCTGAGGTACATAATGCGAGGAAGCGAGTTTTCCGAACTCACGGCATTTGCAGCAATCATCGAAGAGGGAAGCTTTGTCCGCGCCGCGGCCAAGCTCAGGATTTCGCCTCCAGCACTCAGCCAGACGATACGTGGGCTGGAAGAGCGTCTCGGTGTCCGCCTGCTTAACCGCACCACGCGCAGCATGTCGCCGACCGCTGAGGGCGAGAAGCTGTTTGCCCGCATCGCACCGGCATTCGGCGAACTGGAAGGCGCCGTCGCGGACGCGCATGCATCACGCGGCCGGCCAGCAGGCTCGCTGCGCATCAATGTTCCGCGCATCGCCGCCACGCGTTTCATCGCGCCGATCCTCGGCGATTTCCGCCGCGCCTATCCCGATATCGCCCTCACAATCATTGTCGACGACATGCTCACCGACATCGTCGAGGGCCGCTTCGATGCTGGAATCAGACTGGGTGAGCGGCTGCACAAGGATATGGTGGCTGTGAAGCTCAGCGAGGAGCTCGAGATGGCTGCAGTGGCGGCGCCGAGGTATCTGCAGCATCACCCGATACCCCGTCACCCCGCGGACCTGCATCAGCACCAGTGCATCAATTTCCAGTGGCCGAGCGGCGGCAATCTCTACCGGTGGGAGTTCGCCCGAGGCCAACGTGCCCTGGAAGTGGCCGTCAGCGGTGGCCTGACGGTCAACGATACGGACCTGATGATCGGGGCGGTTCTGGATGGGGTCGGCGTGGCGTACATGCTGGAATACCAGGTCCGGCCGTGGATCGAAGCGGGAAAGCTCATCCGCTTTCTCGAAGCCTGGTCGCCGAGATTTCCGGGTTTTTATCTATATCACGCAAGTTCCCGGCAGGTTCCCGCGCCGCTGCGAGCCTTCATCGATTTCTTGCTTGCCAGGCGGTGATGTGAATAGTGAATAGTGAATAGTAGTAGCTCTGGTGTTCAGTGCGGCTCCGGTGCTATTCTTTTCACCATTCACCATTCACCATTCACCGCCCTCACAGCCCCGCCAGCAGCTCGAGCGTCGGCCAGCCGTCGACCGGCAGGCCCAGCCGCATCTGCTCCTTGCGGATCGCTTCGCGGGTGTTGGTGCCTAGAATGCCGTCGACGGTGCCGACGTCATAGCCTTTCGCCTCGAGCTTGGTCTGTAGCGCCTTCATCTGGTCGCCGTTGAGGCCGGGTTCCGGGTTGCGCGGATCGAATCGCGGCGCGCCCCCCAGCCGGGCGGCAAGATTTGCCGCGGTCAGGGCATAGGTGAAGGATTGGTTCCACTCGAGATAGACGTCGAAATTGTCGTAGGTCAGGAAGGCTGGCCCCTTGCGACCCATGGGCAGCGCCAGGCCGGCCTTCAGGCCGTTGTCGAGAAGCGGCGTACCGTCGGGCCTGGTAACGCCCCACTGGGTCCATTGCATCAACGGCAGCTTGTTGGTGCGTCCCGTCTGCTCCCACGGCAAATCGTCGGGCACACGGACTTCCTCGATCCAGGGCTGGTCGCGCTTCCAGCCGCGCGACTGGATCTTGCTGGCCGTGCTCATGATCACATCAGGCGCGCTGCCGCGCAGGTCGACCAGGCCATTGCCGTCGCCGTCCACGCCGTGGCCGAGATAGTCGGAAGGCAACATCTGCGTCTGGCCGATCTCGCCGGCCCAGGCACCGGTCACGTCGGCCGGCACCACGCCGCGATCGATCAGCATCAGCAGCGGCACGATCTGCGGCCGGAACAACTGCGGGCGGCGGCAGTCATGCGAGAGGCTGACCAGTGCGTTCAGTGTGTGGAAATCGCCTTGCACGGCGCCAAAATCGGTTTCCAGGGCCCAGAAAGCAGCGATGACCGGCGCCTGGACGCCGAATTCGCGATCGGCGCGGGCAAAGATCTCGGCATATTTTTGCAGATTGGCCGCGCCTTGCTTCAGTCGATGCGACGAGATCATGCGGTTCGAGAATTCGATGAAGGTCTGGGTGAAGACGCCCTGGGCGCGGTCGCGTGCCAGCGCCTTCTCATCGAGGGTGGCGTTTTCCAGCGCATCAAGGCCGGCAGCGCCGACGCCGGCCGCCCTGGCCTCCGCCGCCACGCCCTGCTTCCATGCCTCGAAATCGCCGCCGCATTGCTGTGCCGCGGCCGGCACGGCGGTCAGGAGCAGCGCCGCGAGAATTCCAAAGCGCGATCGCATCGCCATCCTTCCGAGAAGATTACCAGCGGTTGCGGGTATTCGTCATTGGCTGTGTCGAAAAGCAGGCGGCAGGCCTGGTGTCAACGGGTGTTCTGCCGCAACCACTTCTTCCAGGCGGCTTCGGAGCCGTTGAAGACGTTGATGTCGGCGTTTCCGGCCATGCCCGGCACGACGCCCGTTCCGGTATACTGCCAGAAGGTGAATGGATGGCTGCCGTATTTCTGGCGCGGGTGCCCGGCGACGGAGCGCAGCCAGTAGGGGTAGCCCCGGAAACCCGATAGACCATTATCTTCGAAGAAGTCGACCGACGTGTAGATGATCGGCTTCTTGCCGTAGTGTTTTTCGACGATTTTGAGGAATGTGCTCATCTCGCTGCGTACCGTGGCGGAATCTGGCCGCAGCTTGCAGGTCGGCGATTTCGGGTTCCATTCCATGTCGAGAACGGGCGGCATCGCCGAACTGTCTTTGGGCACGTTCTGGATGAACCAGCGCGCCTGGGTAGCGGCCGGCGTGCAAAAGTAGAAGAAATGATAGGCGGCACGGGGGATACCCGAGGCCTTCGTGCGGCTCCAATGCTCGTTGAAAGCTTCATCGAACCGGTCTCCGCCTTCGGTAGCCTTGATAAAGGCAAAGGAGATGCCGCTGGCCCTGGCCGCCGGCCAGTCGATCGATGTCTGGTATTTGGAGACGTCGGTGCCGTGGACGGCGTAGCTCCACGGTGCGCCGCTATCCCATTCATGCGGGTCGGAATCGGCAAAACGGGGCGCGCGTACCGCAACCGTCGGGGCGCTGGACGACGACAGCGATGGCGTCAGATCATCGACCGTCGAGCAGGCACCAAGCAGCATCAGCGTGATGAGGACCGCGAAACGGCGCATCGCTACTTCCCGAGCCGGTTTCAGCCGGCCGCTGATGGGTCTTTCCGCGGGTGGCCCCTCGACCGGGCGCGACGCGTTTGAAACTGACTTACGCGAAGCGCCTGGATCTTCGTTTCATGCATTCCCAAACCGTTGCGCAGTTTGGGACACATGCATGCAAGCCCAGCCGGACGATCACCCCACAGAATCGCCCAGTCCCTCGTGATCGCCGATCATGGTTGATATTCGGTTGACGGCGCTCGACAAGAGCCGCGATTTTGCCGAAACAATGGCGGCAAATCGATGACATAGATCGCGCTCGGGGGGAATTCGAAAAAAATGCAGATCCTTCTGAAGTTCGTCAAATGGCTGCTGGGCCTGGCTGTGCTGGCCGCTGCGATGCTCGCCGGCTGGCTGTATTTCGCGCCGCCGGAACTGATCCGCGTCGGTTCCGGCTATTCGGCCAAGATCGTCTGTTCGAACGTCTTCATCGCAGGGCGAGACGCCGACGACGTGCTCGCCGTCGATGTGCAGGCGCCGGGCCATCCGCTGCTGAAGCTGATGAGAGTGTCGGTGGACAAGGAGAAGGGAACGGTTTCGGCGGGCCTGTTCGGCGGGCTCGGCAAGAGTGTCGCGGTCGCCCGCGACGGGCTCGGCTGCGCCTCGGTTCCCGACAGCGATATTGCCGCCGCCAAGGCTGTCGCGGGAGTTGCACCGACGCCGGCGCCGCTGCCCGATGCGATCTGGCCGGAGGGCGACAAGGCCGATGCCTCGCAGGATCCCGAGGTCACGGCAATCCTCGACGATCCGGCATTGACCGGTGCTGGCATGCGGGCGGTGGTGGTGGTCAAGAACGGCCGCATCGTCGCAGAGCGCTATGGCGACGGCTTTTCCGAAAAGACCCCGCTACTGGGCTGGTCAATGACCAAGACGGTGAATGCGGCGATCGTCGGCACGCTGATGAAGGACGGCAAGCTGGCGATCACCAACCAGGGCCTGTTTCGACCCTGGCAAGCAGATGGCCGTGCCGTGATCAGCCTCGCCGACATGATGGCAATGTCGAGCGGACTGGAATTCAACGAGGATTATGGCGACGTCGCCGATGTGACGCGCATGCTCTATCTCGAACCGGACATGGCAGGCTTTGCCGGATCCAAGCCGCTGACCGGCGAGGTCGGCAAGGTGTTTTCCTATTCGAGCGGCACGGCGGTGATGCTGTCCCGATTGTGGCAGGACGCGATCGGCGACAAGGACAAGGCGCTGGCGTGGCCGAGGGTCGCGCTGTTCGATCCGCTCGGCATGCGGAGCGCGGTGCTAGAGGCCGACGAGCACGGCACCTTCGTCGGCTCGTCCTATCTCTATGCCACGGCACGCGACTGGGCGCGCTTCGGCCAATTCCTGCTGCAGGGTGGCGTCTGGAACGGCAAGGCGATCCTGCCCGCCGGCTTCGTCGACTGGATGCGGGAACCGGCAACTGCCTCGAAGGTCTACGGCAAGGGGCAATTATGGATCGAAGGGCCGGGCGACGAGGAAAATCCCGGCGCCGGCATTGCCGCCGGCCTGCCCAAGGACACCTACTGGATGGAGGGGCATGATGGGCAAACGGTCGCCATCATTCCCTCCGAGCAGCTGGTTGTGGTGCGGCTCGGGCTGACGCCGGCCAGGCTCGGCTACCGGCCGCAGGTAATGGTGGCGGCGCTGGTCAAGGCGCTGCATTAGGCTGTATCGATACTCAGGTGATACCGGCCTGCAAACGGCGGTTTCCTGCGCTTCCGGCCTTCGCCGGCCAAAGCACTCATGAGCGGTCGTGGCAGTTAAGGCTACGGCCGGCGTAGGCCGGTGCTCACGTACCCAAAAGTACACCCCGCGCCGGTTCTCGGAGCCCACCGTTTTCGACTCGGCCTGACCTGAATCTCAACACACCCTGGCTATCGACCTAGGCCGATCACAGCGAGCCACGCATAGCCGCGATAAAGCGCTTGGAAACGGAAGCTTGCACCGGTTCTTGCAGATTCCGAATCCAGAACCGCGCGCAGCGATTGACGTGGCTCGACATGGAATTTTTTCAGCCAGCCGCGCAGCAGCGTGCGGAACCAGCGGGGCAGGGCCTCCTGCTGGCCGAAATCGACGATATGCAGCGAGCCGCCAGATGACAGGGCAGCAAGAGCCGCGGATACCGTCTTCTCCCAGCCGGGGATCATCGACAGCGAATACGAGACAAAGACGCGGTCGAAATTTTCGACGCCGAACAGCGCCTTTGCGTCGAAATCCGTGGCATCGCCGCGCGCCAGCGTGACGCGGCCGGAGAGGCCTTCGCGGGCAAGGGCGGCGGTGGCCGTCTCCAGCATCTCGGCCGAAATATCGAGGCCGAAGAAGCGCGCGCCGGGATAGCGGCGGGCGGCAAGGATGATGTTGCGGCCGGTGCCGCAGCCGAGCTCGAGCACGGTGCCGCCGGCCGGCACATCCAGGCCGGCGATAAGCCGGTCGCGACCGAGCAAATAATATTTGCGGGTCAGGTCGTAGATATGACGCTGCCAGCGGTAAACGCCGTCCATCAGCTCGGCATGGCTGGCCGGCAACTCGGTCGTGCTCATGCGCCCTGCTTCACGTAGAGATGAAAGCCGCCATAGATCGCCGAGCGGTCGCGCGCCGAAAACTCGCGCGAGGCGTCGTTCTCGTAGCGCCACTGGTCGAGCAGCGAATTCGAGACGCGGCCGGGCAGCAGGCTGGGTTCCGCTGCGGTGCGGAAGATGACGCGGGCGCCGGTGGAGGCGGTTCGGGTGATCTCGGCCCACAACCCGTTGAGCTGGTCGTCCGTCATCCAGTCCTGTGCGTCGAGCAGCACGAAGCGGTCGACCGAACCGGCATCCTTGCCGGCAAGGAACTCGATCAGATTGGCATGGTGGATTGCCACGCGATCGACATTGTTGCGGATCGTCTTGTAGTTGCGCTTTTCGAGATAGGCGGGCAGGGCGGCCTCGCCGGGATTGGGATAGCGGCGGGCAAAAGCCTGCCAGGCGAAATAGTTGGTCTTCAGCGGAAAATCGCAGGCGAGCTTTTCCAGCCGCGCCTTGAGCACGCTGGCCATGGTGCCGTCACCCGAGGTGATCAGCGAATCGTACTGGGCCGGCGGAATGCCGAGGCCGAACAGCGAAGCTTTTCGCGAAGTCGCCCATTTCAGCAGCGGTTTTTCGAAGACCGGCGCCAGCTCTTCGTCGAAGAAGCGGCGCTGATCGGCGATGCTCTTGGCGTCCATGATGTCGGCCGGGTCGATGCCGAAGAATTTTGCGGTGCGATGGCCCATGGCGATGAACAGGCCAAGCAGGCCGGTCTGGTAGAAATTGCGGTCGAAGACAGCGATGCGGCGACGGCCGCGCCAGCTGCGGCGCTCCCAATAATGGCGGCTGACCGGGTCGAGATGCGGTGCGATGAAGCGGTCGTAGGCCTGCGAATTGTGCCCGGTCTCAGCCGCGCCGAAGAAACGGAACAGGTCGCCCTGCGACGGCAGGTGACGGACGGCTTCGAGCTTCATACGGTTCAGCGCGATGTGGGCGGTGTTGAGGTCGACGGCATCGATCCTTTCCGGCGACCGGGTGAGATAGGCGAGGATGTTGCAGCCGCCCGAGGCAATGGTGACGATGCGGTGACCCTTGCCGAGCTGCATCGCGTCCATGTCGATTTCGGGGTCTTCCCAGATCTGCGGGTAGACAAGGCCGGAGAACAGGAAGGCGAACAAGCGCTCGGAGATGCCGGCTTTCGACAGCGGGCGGTTCTGGTAGACGGCTTTGCCAACTTCCTTGCCGCGGCGAAAAACCAGTTCTCCAGAAATGTCCGTCATGGCAAGGCGATTCCCCGTTTGCTTTGCCGCAAGCGGGTAGCGCAGGGTCATGACAGGCCGGTGACAGCCTGTTGACGCGAGTTCAGGCCTTGCCAAATCCACCAGGCGTCGGCGTCGTCACGATGACTGCCTCGCCGGCGTCGAGGATGGTCTGATCGCAGGCCTTCAGGACCTCGACGCGGCCATCCTTGCGGCGGATCTTGGTCGAGCCAACCTCGCCATCGCCGCCGCCGTCCAGGCCTTGCGGCGGGCGGTTGCGATGCGAGGACAGGATCGCGCATTCCATTTTTTCGAGGAAGCGGATGGTGCGCTTGGTGCCGTCGCCGGCATTCCATTTGCCTTTGCCGCCGGAACCTTCGCGGATATGGAAATCTTCGAGCAATACCGGGAAACGCAGTTCCAGCACTTCCGGATCGGTCAGGCGCGAATTGGTCATGTGGGTGTGGACGCCGGAGGTGCCGTGAAAGCCGCGGCCGTCGTTCATGCGGCCGGCCGGCGAACCGGAGCAGATCGTCTCATAATACTGGTACTGCTTGTTGCCGAAGGTGAGATTATTCATCGTGCCTTGCGCATTGGCCATTGCCCTCATCGCGCCGAACAGCGCGTTGGTGACGTGCTGCGAGGTCTCGACATTGCCGGCGACGACTGCCGCGGGATAGGCGGGCTTCAGCATCGAGCCGTCGGGAATGACGATGTTGATCGGCCGCAGACATCCGGCATTCATCGGGATGTTGTCTTCGACCATGACGCGGAAGGCATAAAGCACCGCGGCACGGGCGACCGGCTCTGGCGCGTTGAAATTGTTCTTCATCACTGGCGACGTGCCGGTGAAGTCGACGGTCGCTTCGCGCTTGCGCCGGTCGACCGATATCTTCACCTTGATCATTTGGCCGGTGTCGGTCGGATATTCGTATTCGGAACTGTCGGGCAGCCGCTCCAGTACGCGACGCACGCTTTCGGCGGCATTGTCCTGGACATGGCCCATATAGGCTTCGACGACGCCAAGGCCGAAATGCGCGACCATCTTGCGCAGCTCGGCGACGCCCTTTTCGTTCGCGGCGATCTGCGCCTTGAGGTCGGCGATGTTCTGGTGCGGATTGCGCGCCGGGTAGGGGTGGTCGGTCAGCAGCGTCTCCAGGTCCTTCTCGCGGAACCTGCCGCGATCGACGATGCGGAAATTGTCAAACAGCACACCTTCCTCATCGACGGTAGTGGCAAGCGGCGTCATCGAGCCGGGCGCCGTGCCGCCGATGTCGGCATGGTGGCCACGCGAGGCTACGTAGAAGAGGATCTCCTCCCCCCTCGAGGGGGAGGTGGCGGCGAAGCCGCCGGAGGGGGTCGTTGCGGCAGTGCTCGACGCATTTGTGGTGCCTTCTGAGAGGACCCCACCCGGCCGCTTCGCGGCCACCCTCCCCTCGAGGGGGAGGGAAAACACCGGTGTCACCACGGTGATATCAGGCAGATGCGTGCCGCCATTGTAAGGGGCGTTCAGGGCAAAGACGTCGCCGGGGTGAATGTCGCCGGAATTGAGCCGGATGATGGTCTCCACCGAGCGGTCCATCGAGCCGAGATGCACCGGCATATGCGGCGCGTTGGCGACCAGCGCGCCATTCCGGTCGAAAACGGCACAGGAGAAGTCGAGCCGCTCCTTGATATTGACCGAATAGGCGGTGTTCTGCAGCGTTACGCCCATCTGCTCGGCGATCGACATGAACAGATTATTGAAGACCTCCAGCATCACCGGATCGGCTTCGGTGCCGAGTGCGGCCTGCCGGTGCTTCTTCTCGATGCGGCGCATCAGTACATGGTCCTTGGCGGTGATCTCGGCCTGCCAGCCGGGCTCGACGACGATGGTCTGGTTCGGCTCGATGATCAAAGCGGGGCCGGCGATCTTGTTACCGGGCTTCAGCGTTTCGCGAGGGAAGATGCCAGCGTCGCGCCAGATGCCGTCGACGAAAATTTTCCGCGTCCCGGAAGGACTTGCGGCCTTGTGTTCAAGAAATGAATCGCTTTCGTCGCGGCCGGTGCTGCCGGTATCGGTACCTTCGACGCCGACCGATTCGACGATCATCGGCTTGTCGTCATAGACGAAGCCGAACTGCGCCTTGTGCGCCAGTTCGAAGTCCGCCTTGGCCTGCGCAATCGAGCCGTGCCCAAAGTTCACAGGCAGCGCGGTATCGGTGCCGTCATAGCGGATCTGCAGCACCGGCTTCGAGGCGACCGCGTCTTCGGTGATGCCTTGCGCGGCGAGTTCGTCGATGACGGCTTTGCGCAGCGTTGCGATGAGCTCGTTGATCGCCGGCCCGGAATCGTCCGCCAGCGGCTTCAGCAGCGCCTGCTGGCGTGACGCAAACACCGAGGACAGGCCGATGCCGTATGCCGAGAGCAGGCCGGAAAAGGGATGGATCAGCACAGCCTCCATGCCGAGCGCATCGGCGACGAGGCAAGCGTGCTGGCCGCCGGCGCCGCCGAAACAATTCAGCAGGTATTCGGTGACGTCGTAGCCGCGCTGCACCGAAATCTTCTTGATGGCATTGGCCATGTTTTCGACGGCGATGGTGACGAACCCTTCGGCAACGGCTTCCGGCGAGCGGCCGTCGCCGATTTCGGCGGCAAGTGCGGTGAACGTCTCGCGAACTGTCCGCACGTCGAGCGGTTCGTCCTGGCCCGGCCCAAAAATGGCCGGAAAGAAGTCGGGCTGCAGCTTTCCCAGCATGACATTGGCGTCGGTGACCGCAAGCGGACCGCCGCGCCGGTAGGCGGCCGGGCCGGGATTGGCGCCGGCCGAATCCGGCCCGGCGCGAAAGCGGCCGGCCTCATAGTGCAGGATCGAGCCGCCGCCGGCGGCGACGGTGTGGATGCGCATCATCGGCGCGCGGATGCGCACGCCGGCGACCTCGGTGTCGAAGGCGCGCTCGTAGTCGCCATCATAGTGGGCGACATCGGTGGAGGTGCCGCCCATGTCGAAGCCGATGACTTTGCCGAAACCGGCGAGTTTTGCCGTCTCGACCATGCCGACGACGCCGCCGGCCGGGCCGGACAACAGCGCATCCTTGCCCTGGAACATGTCGGCGGCGGTGAGGCCGCCCGACGACATCATGAACATAAGGCGGGGGGATTGGCCAATCTCCCCCGTTGTGGGGGAGATGCCAAGTGGCGGCAAAGGGGGCAGGGCAGAGGGGGGCGTGACAGACTGAGATGTTGGCGGGACAGCGCCCCCCTCTGTCGGCTTCGCCGACATCTCCCCCACAAGGGGGGAGATTGGCGCGGCACCCAGTTCCGCCGCAACCCTTTGCACATACCTTGCCAGGATCGGCGACAGATACGCGTCGACCACCGTGGTGTCGCCGCGGCCGACCAGCTTGATCAGCGGCGAGACCTCGTGGCTGACCGAGACCTGCGAGAATCCGAGCTTTCGACAGACTTTGGCGACCGCCTTTTCGTGATCGGGATGTTTCCAGGCATGCATGAAGACGATCGCGACCGCATCGATACCGTCAGCCTTGGCCTGTTCGATGGCAGGACGCACGGAGGCGATGTCGAGCAGGCGTTCGACACGACCGTCGGCGCGCACGCGTTCGTCTATCTCGATGACGTGCTCGTAGAGCTGTTCGGGAAGGATGATCTGCTTGGCAAAGATATCGGGCCTGGCCTGATAGGCAATCCTCAGCGCATCGCGGAAGCCCTTGGTGATGAGCAGCAGCACGCGGTCGCCCTTGCGCTCGAGAAGCGCATTGGTGGCGACCGTGGTGCCCATTTTGACGTCGCCGATCAGAGCGGAAGGGATTGGGGCGCCGGGCTGGACGCCGAGCAGTTCGCGAATGCCCTGGATGGCAGCGTCGGCATAGGCTTCGGGATTTTCCGAAAGGAGTTTCCTGGGATGCAGCCCGCCTTCCGGGTCCCGGCCGATGATGTCGGTGAAGGTACCGCCGCGGTCGATCCAGAAATCCCATCTTGCGGTCATGGCAGCGCCTCCGGCATTTTCATTTTACGCATCCTGTTAGTGCTCAACGCTTTGTACGGCCAAGCGCTTGATGTTACACGCGGAAACGCAACGTTACGAAACTCATCATGACCTGATGCATTGTGTCCTCGATCGTCGCCGGTAACGGTGGCGTGATTAGAGGAGAGATATCATGAAGAAACTCATTCTTGCGTCGGTCTCGGCGCTTGCCTTGCTTGGCGTTGCGGCCTGCAGCGACAGCGGCACCGACAACACTACGACGCAGAGCACTAACCCGCCGGCATCCGACCAGACGATGAAGCCGGCTGCTCCTGACGCCAACAAACCTGCCGAGCCGGCCCCGGCCCCCGCTCCTGCGCCGGCTGCCCCGGCGCAATAATTGATGTGACAACCAAGAGAGGCCGGCCTCACACGCCGGCCTTTCTGCTGCTTACGATACCCGCGCTTTGCGGCCGAGTGCGCCGACGCAGGTAACCGCAACGCGAAAAGTACGCCTCGCCCCTTACTTGCGCCGAAACGACGACCCAAGGCGCCAATCGCCAGGCTCGCCGTTTGCGCGGCGAGGCTGCCGTCTGCGGATTTTCCATGGGTGAGCGCTAGCGCCAGCCGCCTCAGGCATTCCGCCAAATCGATTGGGCCAGCCCCTGCGGCACTGTCTTGGCTTGATAGCGATGGGCGGTTGGCCCTATGAAACCCTCATGTCGATTTGGGACCGCCTCGGCGACTTCGTCACACGCGTTTCATCTTCAGCGTCGTCAGGCGTCGCCGAAGTGGTCGAAGCCGTGCGCACGGTTTTCTCCGGCGATGCCGATCTGCGCCGGCGCGTCGCCTTCTCGGTGGCGATGATCGCGCTGTCGGCCAAGATGGCCAAGGCAGACGGCATCGTCACCCAAGACGAGGTGCGCGCCTTCCAGGAAATATTCGAGGTGCCGAAGGAACAGAGGCGCAATGTGGCGCGGCTCTACGATTTGGCCAAACGCGACATTGCCGGTTTCGAAACCTATGCCGAGCGGATGGCGCAGCTTTGCGGTTCGGGCCATTCGAATTGCCTGATGCTGGAGGACATACTCGACGGGCTGTTCCACATCGCCAAGGCCGACGGGCTGGTGCATGAGCGCGAGCGCCAATTCCTGCATCGCATCGCCGAGATCTTCCGCATCGATGAGGCGCACTACCAGAGCATCCTGGCGCGGCATGTCGATCTGGGCGCCGCCGATCCTTATGTTGTGCTCGGCATCGAGCGTGGGAAGCCGTTCGAGGAGGTCCGCAGGCGCTACCGCAAGTTGGTCTCCGACAATCATCCGGACCGGCTGATCGCACGCGGCCTGCCGCAGGAATTCATCAAGATCGCGACGACCAGGCTGGCGGCGATCAACGCGGCCTATGAGATGATCGAGCGAGGCCTGCGGCACGCATGAGCGGCTTTCCGCCCGACGAGCCGAGCGCCGAGGTTAGGGTATCGCCGAATTTCGGACCGCGGCGCGGCACGCTTAGACCCGATATGATCGTGCTGCACTACACCGGCATGGCGACCGGCGCCGGCGCCGAGGCATGGTTGTGCGATCCGGCAAGCGAGGTCTCGTCGCACTATCTGGTCCATGAGGACGGCCGCATTGTTCAGATGGTAAGGGAAAGCGATCGCGCCTGGCATGCCGGCAAGAGCTGGTGGTTCGGACAGAGCGACATCAACTCCTGTTCGATCGGCATCGAGATCGTCAATCCGGGGCATACTCTCGGCTATCGCAATTTTCCAAAACCGCAGATCGACGCGGTGATCGGCCTGTGCGTCGGCATTGTCGAGCGCCATTCCATTCTGGCGCAGCGGGTGCTCGCCCATTCCGACGTGGCACCGGGGCGCAAGGTCGATCCGGGCGAGAAATTTCCATGGAAAGCCTTGTTTGCCGCCGGTGTCGGCCATGTTGTGCCGGCAGCACCGATCCGGCGCGGCGCCGTACTGAAGCCAGATGATACCGGCGCCGAGGTCGAGGCGCTGCAGTCGATGCTGTCGCTCTATGGTTATGGCGTCGAGATCACCGGCGCTTTCGACCGGCAGACCGAAATCGTGGTCGAGGCCTTTCAGCGGCATTTCCGGCAGCGCCTGGTCGATGGCATGGCTGACGGATCGACGATCCGCACGCTGGAAAGGCTGCTCGCTTCCGCAAGGATAGCCTCTCTCAAATAATCTTTTCCCAGATTAAAAGTTACAATCTGTTACCTAAAGTGACTTGCGCCGCCTTCTTTGGCGCCAATTCCGTCGTCAAAGGCGATCCGTACAGATTGTCGGACCTCTATCCCCCCAAATGTTCCGATGTTGATTGAGGGTATCTGCGCGAAGTTCTTTGTGCAGATCAAACAGAACAGGATCACATGCAGAAATTGACCGTTTTAACGGCAGCCATTGCTGCCGGCGTAATGACTTTTGCCTTCAGCGCGGCGAACGGCGCACCGCTGAGCCAACGGGCCGATCAGGGCTTCAGTGCCGCAGCCGGCAAAACCGCCATGCCGAAAGGTGGTGCAAAAGTAGAGAAGACCACCACCGCAAAAGTGGAAAAAGCGGCCGCGGTAAGAACGAAAAAGCCAGTCTCCGCGAAAAGGCCGACCGCTGCGAGAAAGACAATCTCCAAACAGCATGTGAAGCGTAACCGCAAACGCATCGACCGTATGGCAACGGCGTCAGTCGCTCCGAAGAGCAGGCCAGCGCCCCAGGCGGCGGTTGTCGGCGGCAGCGGACAGTATTCGGCGATCATTGCGCGATATGCCGCCAGCTACGGCGTGCCGGTGTCGCTCGCCAATGCCGTCATCAAGATCGAGAGCAACTACCAGCCGAACCAGGTCGGCAGCGCCGGCGAGATCGGCCTGATGCAGATCAAGCCGGCGACGGCAAGAATGATGGGCTATAGCGGTTCGGTTCAGGGTCTCTACGATCCCGATACCAACATCAAATACGGCATGAAGTACCTTGCCATGGCGCGGGATCTCGGCGGCGGCACGACCTGCGGCACGATCCTGAAATACAATGCCGGCCACGGCGCCACACGGATGAACCCGGTGTCCGCAGCCTATTGCGGCAAGGTCAAGGTGCAGCTGGCAGCACTTGGAGCGCCCGCCTGACAAGCGATAACTTGCTTTTTCGTTTGCGTTTTCGGGCCTGAACCCCTTTATACGCCTTGCCAGCTGGCCGGGCGGCCGCACCCGCGAAGCCGAAAGGCTGCGGGTGAGGAAAGTCCGGGCTCCATGGAGACACGGTGCCGGTTAATGGCCGGCGGGGGCGACCCCAGGGAAAGTGCCACAGAAAGCAAACCGCCACGATCTAATCGTGGCAAGGGTGAAAGGGTGGGGTAAGAGCCCACCGCGCGACTGGCAACAGGAGCGGCACGGTAAACCCCACCGGGAGCAAGACCGAATAGGGGCGGTGCGAGGGGAAACCCTCGAGGGCTGTTTCCGGCTCACCGTCCGGGTAGGTTGCGTGAGGCGCATGGCAACATGCGCCCAAGATGAATGGCCGCCACGTTCTCGCCCCGTACGGGGCGAGGGCCATACAGAACCCGGCTTACAGGCCAGCTGGCAGTTTCCCCGATAAAAGGAAATCTCCTGATATCAGCAGGTTACGTCTTCGGGCGCAGCCGTTGATTCACTTTTCGACCCGCAATCGAGCGCGACATTCCTTGAAAATGGTGCGATTAAATCGTACCAGTTGATGACGATATTCAGGAGCGCGTCATGGGACAGGTCGATAAACGTAGCATCACGCTGTCGCCGGAGTTGGCCGCGGCAGTCGACGACGTGGTCGCCGCCGGCGAATATGCCTCGGCGAGCGAGGTGATCCGCGACGCACTGAGGCAATGGAAGGACAGGCGCGACCTGCTCGGCTACACGGTCGAGGAATTGCGCAAGATGGCGCAGGAGGGGATCGACAGCGGACCGGCGCTGGACGGGCCGCCAATCATGGAACGGCTGCGCGCCAAATATCTGAAAATGGCCGAGGCCAAAGGCCTTGAGGAGTGAAATATCGCCTGCTTCCTCAGGCATTGATCGACCTCGAAGCCATCGTCGACTACATTGCCGAACAGAATCCAAATGCGGCGGTTCGCCTCGTGGATCTCTTGCAAAGGCGGTGGATTTGCTGACCCTGCATCCCTTCTCAGGTGCACCGCGCGAAGACATTGCGCCCGGCATCCGTCACCTGATCGTCGGCGAATACCTCACTTTGTATCGTGTCCGCGAAGAGGCGATCGAAATCGTTCGCGTTCTCCACGGCCGGCGCAAGATCGACGCCGGCGATCTGAATTCGTAGTCGCGCTGCTCAGGTGCCGATGCGGTCTAGCGACGTCTCGATCGCCTGCCAAAGCTCTTCCACCGGCTCGCAGCCGATCGACAAGCGAACGAAGCCGGGCGGAACGGCATCTCCCCTTTTTGATCGCCGTTCGGCCGAAGTGTGTACGCCGCCGAACGATGTCGCTGCCTGCATCAACGCGCAGTTGTTGATGAAATCCTCGGCCTTGTCCTCCGAGGCGAGCACGAACGAGATGAGAAATCCGAAGCGCTCCATCTGGGCGCGGGCAAGATTGTGTGATGGGTCGCTCTCCAGTCCCGGAAAGCGCAAGCCGCTGATTGCGCGATGGTCTTTCAGCCGTCGCGCTATCATTTCGGCGGAAGCGCACATGCGGTCGAAGCGCACGTCCAGCGTTTCGAGGCCGCGATGTACCAGCCATGCCTCGAACGGCCCGGGGATGGCGCCCGACGTCTCGCGCCAGTCGGTCACCCTCGAGATAATATCTGCGTTGCGGCTGGCGACATGGCCGAACAGCACATCGGAATGGCCGTTCGGCGCCTTGGTGTCGGCAGCAATGACGATATCGGCGCCGAGATCGAGCGGGCGCTGGCCGAAAGGCGTCATCGTCGTGTTGTCGACCACAAGCATCGCACCCGCTTTGTGCACGGCTTCGGCGACGGCTGCGATGTCGCATATGTCCAGTCCTGGATTGGCGGGCGTTTCGACGAAGGCAAGCCGGTATCCGTCAAAGCCGCCGTCGAGGAAGCTCGATGTCGGCCGGACATCGTACGCGACGCCGAAGGACTTCAGGAAACGGTCTGCCAGCGCTCTCGTTGTATGGTAGCCGTCGGACGGCAGCAGGATACGGTCGCCGGCTTTGAGCAGGCCGAAAAACACCGCCGAGATGGCAGCCATTCCCGAGGGAAAGGCGACGCATGGGGCGTCTTCCAGATGCGCCAGCATGTGCTCGACTGCATCCCAGGTCGGATTGCTGAAGCGGCCATATTGATCGTAGCCGGTGGCGTCACCCGGCGCGTGGAAAATGGCGGCCATGGTCAAGGGCAAGGGAATTGGGTCGCCCTTGGCCAGCCCGGCGCGACGCAGATGAGGAAGTGCCGCGGCGCGCGACTTGGCTGTTTCAGACATGGCTTCAAACCTCGTTACTGACCGGAAAAGGAGATGCCGAGGCTATGCGCGGCAACGATCCGCAGCAAGCCGCGTCCGGTTGGACCACACGGCTCTAAACCCTTCGTTAGGCTTAATGGAGGATAAAGACCGGAGTGCCGTCAAAGCTGCTCTCCCCAGTCGTGGCAGGCGCGTTTTGAAGACTGTTCCCGTTGACGCCCATAACACCCCATGATATCCCATTCCGATACTCAAGCCTTCGTTCCGTGTCAGGGTGAAGCGTACGCCAATCGGGCAGCCGCGGCGGCTGCGCGTTTGCCTGCGTTCGCCCGTCATAATGAAGTGGGTTTTGGACGGCGACCGGGCCGGGGCGGCGCGGACAGGAAGATGCAGAGGGGTGCGGCGGCGCAAGCGGCCGTAAGGCGTAATGGACCGGTTTCTGTCGAATGCGGTGAACAGGATCGATGCGAAGGGACGGGTGTCCGTGCCGGCGCATTTCCGTGCCGTTGTGCAGAAACGCGGCTATTCGGAACTTTATGCGCTACGCTGCCTGGATCGCCCGGCGATGGATGTCGGTGGGCTCGACCTGCTCGATCGCTACGAGCAGCGCATCGCGCAGGAAGACCCGTTCCTGCAGGCGGCGGACGACATGTCGTTCTTCTGCCATGGCGATGGAACGTTTCTGAAGCTCGACCAGGACGGCCGTATCACGATGAGCGATTTCATTCGCGAGCATACCGGCATTTCAGCGGAAGTGGCCTTCGTTGGCCGCGGCAATTTCTTTCAGATCTGGGAGCCGGGACGGCTCAGCGCCTATGGGACGGAAGCTCGCGCCCGGCTTTTGCAGCTTCGGCAGGGGACGAAGCCCGGGGAGCGGCCGGAATGATGGCGGGCGACGGCGATGAAGTTCATGCCGTTGGCGGACCAGCCCGTCACATTCCGGTCCTCCTTGCCGAAGTTCTGGAGGCGCTGGCGCCGACAAAAGGCGAGGTGCTCGTCGACGGCACGTTCGGTGCTGGCGGCTACACGAAGGCCATTCTGGCAAGCGGAGCCTCGGTCGTCGCCATTGACCGCGATCCGGATGCGATCGCGGCGGGGCGGACCCTTGAACAGCAGTCCGGCGGCAGGCTCAGGCTTGTCCAGGCACCGTTCTCAACGCTCGACGAGCAGGTTGAAAGTGCCGATGGCGTCGTGCTCGACATCGGCATCTCCTCCATGCAGATCGACCAGCCGGAGCGCGGCTTTTCATTCCGCGCCGATGGACCGCTCGACATGCGCATGGCGCAGGCGGGCCTGAGCGCCGCCGACGTCGTCAACACTTTCAAGGTGGGCGATCTTGCCCGCATCTTCGGTTTTCTCGGCGAAGAACGCCATGCTGGGCGCATCGCCCGTATGATCGAGAGCCGTCGCGAAAAACGCCCCTTTGAGCGCACGCTCGACCTTGCCGATGCCATCGAGACGCATATCGGCCGCGCGCCGAAAGACAAGATCCATCCAGCCACTCGGGTTTTCCAGGCGCTGCGCATCTTCGTCAACGACGAGCTCGGCGAGCTGGCAAAGGCGCTGTTTGCCGCCGAGCGCGTGCTGAAACCGGGCGGGCGGCTTGCCGTGGTGACCTTCCATTCGTTGGAGGACCGCATGGTCAAGCGCTTTATCGCCGACAGAGCTGATTCAGCGACCGGATCGCGGCACCTGCCCGAGGCGCAGGCGCGCACCGCCACCTTCACCAAGAAGGGCAGCGGCGTGACGCCTGGCGATGCCGAGATTTCGGCCAATCCGCGGGCGCGCTCGGCAAGGCTGCGCGCTGCGATCCGTACAGAGGCGCCGGCGCGCGCTGGTGATTTTTCGATTTTCGGCCTGCCAAAACTGCCTGGCCCAAAGCTTCCCGGTGCCGATCGACCGGGAGAGAGGTGAACACGTGTTTCGTACCAGCGACATAGTCCTGATCGCCGTCATGGTTTCGGCGGCTGCCTTGACCTACAAGACCAAGCGCGAGGCCGAGGAGCAACTGGCGGCAGTGCACAAGATCCAGGCGCAGATCCGTTATGAAGAGGACACGATCGACCTGCTCAAGGCGGACTGGAGCCTGCTTACCCAGCCGTCGCGCCTGCAGAAGCTCACCGAAATCTACAAATCGCAACTCGGACTCGAGCCGGTCAATGCGCGCCAGATCGTCGGGCTGGACGATCTGCCGGCCAAACCCGTCAACATCGAGGACCTTTCATCGCAGCGGCTGGGCGGCATGGCTGATATTGGCGGCAAGGATCCGGTGGTGACCGGAGGCATCGTCCAATGATCACCGGATTTCCAATGGCCGCCAGATTTCCACAGGTTGGCAGGCTGCTGAAGCGCGGTTCGAAGCCCGGCGCGGGCGGATCGATCGTGGTCGAAGGTGCCCGCAAGGCAACCGGTGGCAAGGGCAGGACCCGCATTGTCATGACGATGGCGGTGTTCTTCGGTATCTATTCGACCATTGCCGGGCGGCTGGTCTATCTGGGTTTCCAGAAGCCCGACCTGTCGGGCGGGCCGCAGAGCCGGGTGACGGCATCGCGGCCCGACATCGTCGACCGTAACGGCGAAGTGCTGGCGACCGACATCAAGACGGCGTCGCTGTTTGCCGAACCGCGCCGCATCGTCGATGCCGACGAGGCGATCGAAAAGCTGTCGACGGTGCTTCCCGAGATCGACTACGAGCAGACATACAACAAGCTGAAGAGCGGCGCCGGCTTCGTCTGGCTGCAGCGGCAACTGACGCCGAAGCAGCAGGCCGATATCATGCAGCTCGGCATCCCCGGCTTCGGCTTCCGCACCGAAAAGCGCCGGTTCTATCCGGCCGGCGAAACCTCGTCCTACATTGTCGGCCTCACCAACATCGACAATCAGGGCATCTCCGGCATGGAGAAATACATCGACGAACAGGGCTTGAGCGATCTTCAGGCGTCGGGCCTGGCGGTGGCCAAGGATTTGAAGCCGGTCCAGCTCTCGATCGATCTGCGCGTCCAGCATATCGTACGTGACGAGGTCGCCACCGGCATGGAAAAGTACCATGCGATCGCGGCGGGTGCCGTCGTGCTCAACGTCAAGACCGGTGAGGTGCTGGCGATGGCGTCGGTTCCAGATTTCGATCCGAACAACCCCTATAACGCGCAGGACAAGGACCGGCTCAACCGTATGTCCGCCGGCCTGTACGAAATGGGGTCGACCTTCAAGAGCTTCACCACCGCCATGGCGCTCGATTCCGGCAAGATAACGCTGCAAAGCCGCTTCGACGCATCGCGCCCGATCAGGATCGGCCATCAGACCATCCATGATTTCCATGGCAAGGGCCGGGTGCTGTCGGTGCCGGAAGTGTTCATCTACTCATCCAATATCGGCTCTGCCAAGGAAGCCGAAGCGGTTGGCATTGACGGACACCGCGAATTCCTGCATCGCCTGGGAATCCTCGAGAAGATGCAGACCGAACTGCCGGAAGTCGCCCGGCCGACCGAGCCCAAGGTCTGGAAGCAGGTCAATTCGATTACCATCGCCTTCGGCCACGGCGTGTCGACGACCCCGCTGCAGACGGCGGTCGGCTGCGCCGCGCTGATGAATGGCGGCTATCTGATGGACCCGACCTTCCTGCCGCGCACCCAGGAGCAGGCGATGGCGGTGGCCAAGAAAGTGGTCAGCGACAAGACCGTCGAGGGCATGCGCTATCTCTATGCCCTCAATGCCGAAAAGGGATCCGGCCGCAATGCCCGGGTGCCAGGATACCGGGTGGGCGGCAAGACGGGAACGGCGGAGAAGGTCGTCAACGGCCGCTACTCGAAGGAAAAGAATTTCAACGCTTTCGTTGCGGCTTTCCCAATGGACGATCCGCAATACATAGTGCTTACGATCGCCGACGAACCGAAGCCGGAAAAGCCCGGCATGGGTGCCACGGCTGCCTCGAATGCGGGCATCATGGCTGCAAACATCATCCGACGTGCGGCTTCCATGCTTGGCGTGAAGCCAGATTTCAGCCATGAAAATGGTGCAACGCTGGTTTCCTATCAGTGATTCTTGGGGCGCGCCGGCAACTGCGCGCTATTTTGTTGCGATGAACGGGGTTCGATGAAGCTGAAAAATCTAGCCGGTATCCTGCCTGTCGAGGGGACAGCTTCCTTCGACATGGAGGTTACAGGGATTTCGTCGGACTCCCGCCAGGTAACACCGGGTGTTGTCTTTTTCGCGCTCACCGGCTCCAAGGCGGATGGCGCAGCCTATGCCGCCGATGCCGCGAGCCGCGGCGCTGCCGCGATTGTTGTCGGCAAGGGCAGTGCGGTCGCCGGGCTGCCAGTTCCGGTTCTTGTCGTAGACGATCCGCGCCTTGCGCTGGCGCTGAGTGCTGCCCGTATTTTCGGCAAGCAACCGCAAACCATGGTCGCGGTGACCGGCACCAGCGGCAAGACCTCCGTCGCCGCATTCACCCGACAGATATGGGAGCAGGCGGGTTTGGTCGCCGCTTCGATCGGCACGACCGGCGTGGTGGCGCCGGGCCGCAATGAATATGGCTCGCTGACCACGCCGGATCCGGTGGCACTGCACAGGCTGCTCAAGGAGTTGGCGGAGGCCGGCGTCACCCACGCCTCGATGGAAGCGTCCAGCCATGGCCTCGACCAGCGCCGGCTCGATGGCGTCAGGCTTGCGGCCGGCGGCTTCACCAATCTCGGCCGCGACCATATGGACTATCATCCGACGGTCGAGGACTATCATCGCGCCAAATTGCGTCTGTTCGATGCGCTGCTGCCGAAGGGCGCGCCGGCCGTCATCTTTGCCGACGACCCGTGGTCGGAGCCGACAATCAAGGCGGCGCGGGCAGCGGGACTGAACGTGCTGACGGTCGGCCGCCACGGCGATTTCCTGCGGCTGAAGCGGGTCGAGCACGAGCGCCACCGCCAACGCGCCGAGGTCGAAGTTGACGGCGTTCTCCATGAAGTCGACCTGCCGTTGGCGGGCGACTTCCAGATCGCCAATGCGCTGGTGTCGGCGGGCCTCGCCATTTCGACTGGAACATCTGTTGCCAAGGCGTTGATGGCGCTAGAGAAATTGAAGGGTGCGCCGGGGCGGCTCGACCTCGTTGGAACGGCCGCCAATGGCGCACCGGTCTATGTCGACTACGCGCACAAGCCGGACGCGCTGGAAAACGTGCTGGCTTCGGTGCGTCCCTTTACCACCGGCCGCGTCATCGTCGTATTCGGTTGCGGCGGCGACCGTGACCGGGGCAAGCGGCCGATCATGGGCGAGATCGCCACAAGGCTGGCCGATGTCGTCATCGTCACCGACGACAATCCCCGCTCGGAAGTTCCCGAGACGATCCGCGCCGCGATCCTGGAGGCCGCACCTGGCGCCATCGAGATCGGCGACCGGCGCAAGGCCATCCACGAGGCAGTCGGGATGCTTCACGCTGGCGACACGCTGATCGTGGCCGGCAAGGGCCATGAGGAAGGCCAGACCATCGGCACCGAGACGCTGCATTTTTCCGATCATGAGGAAGTTCGCTCGGCGCTCAGGGAGCAAGCGGCGTGAGCTATCTGTGGACCTCCGAGGCGCTGGTTGCCGCCATGGATGGCCGGCCGCTCGGTCCGATGCCTGAAGGCATCGCCGGCATTTCCATCGACAGTCGCAGCCTGCAGCCGGGAGACGCCTTCTTCGCCATCAAGGGCGAGGTGATGGACGGCCATGATTTCGTCACCGCCGCCATCAAGGCGGGCGCCGGCGTGCTTGTCGTCGCCGAGGGCAAGCTGCCGTCGCTGGGGCGGCTGACGGCACCGATGATCGTCGTGGAGGACGTGCTCGTCGCGCTGGAAAAGCTCGGCGTTGCGGCGCGCGCACGCTCGAAGGCGAGGGTGATTGCCGTGACCGGTTCGGCGGGCAAAACCACCACCAAGGAAGCACTGCGCCACGCTCTGTCCGCGGTCGGTACGGTGCATGCATCGGCTCAGTCGTTCAACAATCACTGGGGCGTGCCGCTGACACTGGCGCGCATGCCGCAGGATTGCGACTATGCCGTCTTCGAGATCGGCATGAACCATCCGGACGAGATCCGGCCCCTCGTCAAAATGGTCCGGCCGCATGTCGCCATCATTACGCTGATCGCGGCCGCTCATCTCGGCTTCTTCCGCAACCTGGACGAGATCGCCAAGGCCAAGGCAGAGGTTTTCGAGGGACTGGAGCCCGGTGGCGCCGCCCTTCTCAACCGCGACGACCAGCGCTGGAAGCTGCTGGAGAAGATGGCGAAAGAGGCGGGCGTCGAGCATGTCTACGGGTTCGGCGAGAATGCACGGGCGACCTTCAAACTGATCAAATGCGAGCTCAATGCCGATCACTCCGTGATAGCCGCCAAGATTGGCGGACACGAGATTGTCGCCAGGATCGGCGCGCCGGGCCGCCATATGGTGCAGAATGTGCTGGCCGTGCTGGGTGCCGCGCATCTGGTCGGCGCCGACGTCACCAGGGTTGCGCAGGCGCTGGCCGATCTTTCGCCCGAACGCGGACGCGGCAAACGCTATGTGTTGCGCCATCCCAAGGGGCCGATCACACTGATCGACGAGAGCTACAACGCCAATCCGGCGTCGATGACCGCTGCAATGGCACTGCTCAACACCACACCGGTGTCGGGCGAGGGCAGGCGCATTGCCGTGCTTGGCGACATGCTCGAGCTCGGCAGCCATTCGGCGAAATTGCATGCCGCGCTTGCCGACCTGATCGTCGGCACCGATACGCGCACGGTTTTCCTCGGCGGCCCGGAAATGCGGGCGCTGGCCGAGGTGCTGCCGGGCGAGATCAAGACGGAATACCGCGCCGGCGCGGAAGATCTGAAACCGGTGCTTCTGTCGGAATTGAAGCCCGGCGACGTGGTCATGATCAAATCGTCGAAGGGCATAGGCTTTTCAAAGCTGGTCGAGGCGTTGCTCGGCAAGTTTCCGGCGGAAGCCACAACCAGCAGACAGACCTAGGATCGGTCCGGGGGACGCAAGCGCATGCTAACACTGCTCGTCGAATTTGCGGACAAGATCTCGGTCTTCAACGTCTTCCGCTACATAACTTTCCGCACCGGCGGAGCGCTGATCACAGCGGCGCTGATCGTGTTCATCTTCGGACCGACCATCATCAATTCGCTGAGGCTGCGGCAAGGCAAGGGCCAGCCGATCCGCGCCGACGGGCCGCAGACGCATTTCAAGAAGGCGGGAACGCCGACAATGGGCGGACTGATGATCCTGTCCGGCATCGTCGGTTCGTCGCTGCTGTGGGCGAACCTGTCGAGCATCTACGTCTGGGTGGTGCTGCTGGTGACGCTGGGGTTCGGCTCGATCGGCTTCTACGACGATTATCTCAAGGTGACGAAGCAATCGCATCTCGGCTTTTCCGGCAAGGCGCGGCTCGGGCTCGAATTCGTCATTGCCGGCATCGCCGCCTGGGTGATCATGCATAACGGCCAGGTGCCGTTCTCGTCATCGTTGACATTCCCTTTCGCCAAGGAGTTTCTCGTCAATCTCGGCTGGTTTTTCATCCCGTTCTCGTGCTTCGTCATCGTCGGCGCCGGCAATGCGGTGAACCTGACCGACGGCCTCGACGGGCTGGCGATCGTGCCGATCATGATCGCGGCGGCGTCCTTCGGCGTCATCGCCTATCTCTCCGGCAATGCGGTGTTCGCTGAATATCTGCAGATCCATTTCGTTCCCGGCACCGGTGAGCTTGCCGTGGTCCTCGGAGCGGTGATCGGTGCCGGTCTCGGTTTCCTGTGGTTCAATGCGCCGCCGGCGGCAATCTTCATGGGCGATACCGGCTCGCTGGCGCTGGGTGGGCTGATCGGCACGGTCGCGGTGGCGACCAAGCACGAGATCGTGCTGGTCATCGTCGGCGGCCTGTTCGTCGTCGAGATATTCTCGGTCATCATCCAGGTCGGCTATTTCAAGATGACCGGCAAGCGCGTCTTTCTGATGGCGCCGATCCACCATCATTTCGAAAAGCTCGGCTGGACCGAAAGCCAGGTGGTGATCCGCTTCTGGATTATCGCCGTCATTCTGGCGCTGGTCGGGCTGTCGACCCTGAAGCTCAGATAGGAGGCCGCTTGATCCCCGCCGCATCCTTTTCAGGCAAGCGCGTTTCGCTCTTCGGGCTCGGCGGCTCGGGGATTGCCACGGCGCGCGCGCTGATCGAGGGCGGCGCGGACGTCCTCGCCTGGGACGACAATCCCGACAGCGTTGCCAAGGCCGGCGCGGTCGGCATCGCCACCGCAGACCTGCGCGGCGCGGACTGGGCGAGGTTTTCCGCCTTCGTGCTGTCGCCCGGCGTGCCGCTGACGCATCCCAAGCCACACTGGACCGTCGAGCTCGCGCGGGGCTCAGGCGTGGAGATCATCGGCGATATCGAGCTTTTCTGCCGCGAGCGGACGGCGCGGGCGCCGGCAGCAGCCTTCATCGCCATCACCGGCACCAACGGCAAGTCGACGACCACGGCATTGACGGCGCACATCCTCAAATCGGCCGGGCGCGACACGCAGATGGGCGGCAATATCGGCCGCGCGGTGATGACGCTCGATCCGCCGCAGCCCGAGCGGCACTATGTGGTTGAGTGCTCGTCCTATCAGATCGATCTTGCCCCTTCGATCAATCCGACGGCCGGCATCCTGCTCAACCTGACGCCGGACCATCTCGATCGCCATGGCACGATGCAACACTACGCCTCGATCAAGGAGCGGCTGGTGGCCGGCAGCGAGACGGCAATCATCGGTGTCGACGATTCCTGGTGCGCCCAGATCGCCGACCGGCTGGAGCGAGCGGGCCGGCAGATCATTCGCATCTCCAAGCGCCTGCCGCTGACCGACGGCTATTTCGCCGAAGGCACCAATCTGATGGAAGCCGTGCACGGCCGCTACAGCCGGGTCGCCTTTCTCGAAGGCATCGGCTCGTTGCGCGGCCAGCACAACGCGCAGAATGCGCTGGCCGCCGCCGCCGCCTGCCTCAAGGTCGGGCTCGAGCTCGGCGAGATCCAATCCGGACTGGAGAGTTTCCCGGGGCTGGCGCACCGCATGGAGCAGGTCGGCCGCAAAGGGCATGTGCTGTTCGTCAACGATTCCAAGGCGACCAATGCCGATGCCGCGGCACCGGCGCTGTCGAGCTTTGCGCGTATCTACTGGATTGCCGGAGGTCTGCCGAAAGAGGGTGGCATCGAGCCGTTGCGCGGCTTCTTCCCGCGTATCGCCAAGGCCTATCTGATCGGCGAAGCCGCACCGGCCTTTTCGGCGACGCTGGGCGAAGCGGTGCCCTACGAGATATCAGGCACGTTGGCTGCGGCGGTCGAACACGCCGCCCGCGATGCGGCCAAGGATAGTAGCGGCGAGGCGGTGGTGCTGCTGTCGCCGGCCTGCGCCAGTTTCGACCAGTTCAAGAATTTCGAAGTCCGCGGTGAGGCGTTCAGGCAAGCCGCAACCGCCATTGATGGCGTGAAGCCCATCGGAGGGACACGATAATGCAAAGCCGTCTCGACAAAAGCCCCGTGGCGACCTGGTGGTGGACGATCGATCGCTGGTTCCTGGCGGCGTTCCTGTCGCTGATGGGCCTCGGCATCGTTTTGTCCTTCGCCGCAAGCCCGGCGGTGGCCGAACGCATCGGACTAGACAGTTTCCACTTCGCCACACGCCAGATCATCTTCACCATTCCGGCACTTGGAGTGATGCTTGCCGTCTCGTTCCTTGAATCCAGGCAGATCCGGCGCATGGCGCTGGTCATGCTGTGCATCACGCTGTTTTTGATGGTGGCGGTGCTCTATATCGGCGTCGAGGTGAAAGGCGCGCGGCGCTGGGTATCGCTTGCCGGCCTGTCGATACAGCCGTCCGAGTTCCTGAAACCGGGCTTCGTCATCATCTGCGCCTGGCTGTTCGCCGAGCACAAGCGCCAGCCCGACATTCCGGGCAATCTGTTCGCCATGTTGCTGCTTGCGCTGGTCATCTCGCTGCTAGTGGCGCAGCCTGACCTGGGGCAGACCATGCTGGTGCTCGGCACCTGGGGGGTGATGTTCTTCATGGCCGGGCTGCCGTGGCTGTGGATCGTCGCGCTGGGTGCTGCCGGCGTCGGCGGCGTGTTCGCCGCCTATGCGGTGTTCCCGCACGTTGCCGGCCGCATCGACCGCTTCATGACCGGCGAGGGCGACACGTTCCAGGTCGACATGGGCCGCGAGGCGCTGATCAATGGCGGCTGGTTCGGCGTCGGGCCGGGCGAGGGCACCGTCAAGCGGGTCATCCCCGACAGCCATGCCGATTTCGTCTTCTCGGTCGCTGGCGAGGAATTCGGGCTGATCATGTGTTTCTTCATCATGTCCATCTTCGGCTTCATCGTGCTGCGCGGCCTCAACACGGCACTCAAGGAGCAGGACGATTTCACGCGCTACGCGGTTGGCGGCCTGGTCACCGTCTTCGGCCTGCAGTCGGTCATCAACATGGCCGTCAATCTGCAACTGATGCCGGCCAAGGGCATGACGCTGCCGTTCATCTCCTATGGCGGTTCCTCCCAGATCGCGATCGCCATCTCGATGGGCATGGTGCTGGCGCTGACGCGCAAGCGCCCGGAAAAGCGCAAGCAGCTGGGCTTCATGCCGTCGCCGCGTGCGATGCCGGCGGAGTGAGATGGCGAAGGGGGTCATCCTTCTAGCTGCTGGCGGAACGGGCGGACATCTGTTCCCGGCCGAGGCGCTGGCACATGAGCTCAAGGCGCGCGGCTGGGCGGTACATCTGGCCACCGACGACCGCGCCGAGCGCTTTGCCGGGCAGTTCCCGGCGACCGCCATCCATCCGATCCAGTCGGCGACGATGGGCTCGAAGAATCCTTTTGCCATGCTCGCCGCGTTTTGGAAAATCTGGCGCGGGGTGCGGCAGGCGTCGGCCGTCATCGCCAGCATCAAGCCCGCCATCGTGGTCGGCTTCGGCGGCTATCCGACACTGCCGCCGCTTTACGCGGCGACCCGGCGCAAGGTGCCGACGCTGATCCACGAGCAGAATGCGGTGATGGGCCGCGCCAATCGGGCGCTCGCCGGCCGCGTCGACGCCGTTGCCGGCGGGTTCCTGCCGGAAGACATCAGTGCCACTGGCGCCAAGACGGTGACCACCGGCAATCCGGTCAGGCCGCAAGTGTTGGAAGCAGCGAATACACCCTATGCTGCATCGGCCGGCGAAGAGCCGTTCCGGTTTCTGGTGTTTGGCGGCAGCCAGGGCGCGCAGTTCTTTTCCGATGCGGTGCCGGCGGCGATCGCCCGGTTTTCCGATGCACAGCGTAGGCGACTGGCGATCACGCAGCAGGCCCGCGCCGACGATGTGGCGCGGGTGGAAGCCGCCTATGCCGCGCTTGGCATCGAGGCCGAGGTGTCGCCCTTCTTCACCGACATGGCGGCGCGGCTCGCGGCGGCGCATCTGGTGATGTCGCGCTCCGGCGCGTCGACCGTATCGGAAATCGCGGTGATCGGCAGGCCGGCGCTGCTGGTGCCTTATCCGCACGCGCTCGACCACGACCAGGCGGCGAATGCGGCCGCCCTTGCCGCAGCGGGTGGCGCCGAGGTGCATCCGCAATCCACGCTTTCGGCGGAGCGGATCGCTGCGCTTGTCGGCGGGCTAATGGATGATCCAGGCAGGGCGGCGACAATGGCTGCGGCGGCGAAATCGTCCGGTAAACCGGATGCCGCGCGGTTGCTCGCCGATCTGACAGAGGCTATTGCGTCCAGGAAATCCGTTTCGGAATTCAGGAAGGAGACGCATTGATGAAGATGCCACAGACGATCGGCCTCGTGCATTTCATCGGCATTGGCGGCATCGGCATGAGCGGCATCGCCGAGGTGCTGCACAATCTCGGCTACAAGGTGCAGGGATCCGATCAGGCCGACAGCGCCAATGTGCAGCGGCTGCGCGACAAGGGCATCGAATGCTTCGTCGGCCACCAGGCCGAGAACCTCGGCGAGGCCGAAGTGGTCGTCGTCTCCACCGCAATCAAGAAATCCAACCCGGAGCTGAAGGCGGCGAGAGAGAAGTTGCTGCCGATCGTGCGGCGCGCCGAAATGCTAGCCGAGCTGATGCGCTTCCGGCAGGCGGTCGCGATCGGCGGCACGCACGGCAAGACAACGACGACTTCGATGGTGGCGACGCTACTCGATGCCGGCGGGCTCGACCCGACGGTGATCAATGGCGGCATCATCAATGCCTATGGCACCAACGCCCGCATGGGCGACGGCGAATGGATGGTGGTCGAGGCCGACGAGAGCGACGGCACCTTCCTCAAGCTGCCGGCCGAGATTGCCGTCGTCACCAATATCGACCCCGAGCACCTCGACCATTACGGCTCCTTCGATAAAGTGCGCGAGGCGTTTCGCCAGTTCGTCGAGAATGTACCGTTCTACGGCTTCGGCGTGATGTGCACCGACCATCCCGAGGTGCAGGCGCTGGTCGGCCGCATCGAGGACCGGCGCGTCATCACCTATGGCGAAAATGCGCAGGCCGACGTGCGCTTCACCAATCACCGCATGGACGGCCCAACCTCGGAATTCGACGTGGTGATCCGCGACCGCAAGACGCACGGCCAGATAACGATTGCCGGTTTGCGGCTGCCGATGCCCGGACGCCACAACGTTTCCAATGCGACGGCGGCGATTGCCGTCGCGCATGAGCTCGGCCTTTCGGCCGAGGCGATCAAGAAGGGCCTGTCGTCCTTCGCCGGCGTCAAGCGGCGCTTCACCCATACCGGTTCGTGGAACGGTGTCGATGTGTTCGACGATTACGGTCATCATCCGGTCGAGATCACGGCGGTACTGAAGGCGGCGCGCAGCGCCACCAAGGGCCGCATCATCGCCGTTACCCAACCGCATCGCTTCACTCGGCTGCGCGATCTGTTCGACGAGTTTTCCGTCTGCTTCAACGACGCCGATACGGTAATGGTGGCGCCCGTCTATGCGGCCGGCGAGGAACCGATCGACGGCGTTACGTCCGACGCACTGGTGTCGCGCATCCGCTCCGGCGGCCATCGCGACGCACGCTACATCGAAGGTCCGGCGGCGATTGCGCCGATCGTGCGCGAGGTGGCGAAGCCGGGCGATTTCGTCGTCTTCCTCGGTGCTGGCAACATCACCCAATGGGCCTATGCGCTGCCCAAAGAACTCGGCGGGACTATCTCATGATGCGCGGCCAGGCGTTGATCGACAAGCTTGGCGACCGGCTTGCCGGACTGCGCGGCCGCATCACGCCCAATGCCGAGATGGACAAGATCACCTGGTTTCGAGCCGGCGGGCTCGCGGAGGCATTGTTCCAGCCGGCCGACGAGGACGATCTTGCCGCGTTCCTGAAGGCGGTGCCCGAGGAAATACCGCTGACTATCGTCGGCGTCGGCTCAAACCTGCTTGTCCGTGACGGCGGCATTGCGGGCTTCGTCATCCGGCTTTCGGCCAAAGGCTTTGGCGAGACCGAAGTGATAGCGCCGACCACGATCACGGCGGGGGCCGCGACACCCGACAAGCGCGTTGCGGCCGTTGCCTACGAGGCCGGCATCGGCGGCTTTCATTTCTACCACGGCATTCCCGGCGCCATCGGCGGAGCGCTGAGGATGAACGCCGGCGCCAACGGTGTCGAGACGCGCGAGCGCGTGGTCGAGGTGCGGGCGCTCGACCGCAAGGGCAATGTGCATGTGCTGAGCAACGCCGACATGGGCTATGCCTATCGCCATTCAGCTGCGCCGTCCGGGCTGATCTTCACGTCGGCGCTGTTCGAAGGCGTTCCGGAGGACAAGGCGGCGATCAAGGCCGCAATGGATGCTGTCCAGAACCATCGCGAGACCGTGCAGCCGATCCGCGAAAAGACCGGTGGCTCGACCTTCAAGAATCCCGAGGGCACCTCGGCCTGGAAGGAAATCGACAAGGCCGGCTGCCGCGGCCTGATGGTCGGCGGGGCACAGATGTCGCCGATGCATTGCAACTTCATGATCAACACCGGGACCGCCACAGGCTACGAGCTTGAATATCTCGGTGAGACGGTGCGTGCGCGCGTGCTCGAAAGATCGGGCATCCGGCTGCAGTGGGAGATCAAGCGCATCGGCAATTTTCGGCCGGGCCATGCCGTCCAGGAATTTCTCGGGCAGCTGCTTTAGCGCAAGCCGAAGACCGTTGCCTCCGGACCTCATGAATTCACATTTTGCTGCCGTTTTTGCGGAAAGTGAATCCATCGGAATCGTAAGCACTTGCCAGCGAATCAACTCTCTGATTCTCTGCCCTGAAGCGTTTCCTGATTTGAGTCGTTTCGACGCGTTACTCGCGTTTCCGTCTGGGGGGCAACCTGCCGGGAGACTCGGACTCAATGTTGCGGAAACACGGGAGCAAAGCTGCTCGGCGTATTTGAGTGCGCGCGATGCTTTTCGGGCCATGCACGATGGTGCAGGCCTGCTGTGAGAGGAAATGACGGGGAATGACAAGCAAGCACGTGGCCGTCCTTCTGGGGGGATTCTCGTCCGAGCGGCCCGTGTCCCTGTCGTCGGGCAAAGCCTGCGCCGATACACTCGAGGGGGAGGGCTACCAGGTCACCCGGGTCGACGTCTCGCGCGACATCAACTCGGTGCTCGCCGAGCTCAAGCCCGACGTCGTCTTCAACGCGCTGCACGGCCCCTTCGGCGAGGACGGCACCATCCAGGGCATCCTCGAGTATCTGGCCATTCCGTACACCCATTCCGGCGTGCTTGCCTCGGCGCTCGCGATGAACAAGGAACAGGCCAAGAAGGTCGCCAAAGCGGCCGGCATTCCGGTAGCGGAATCGAAGGTGGCCAATCGCTTCGCCATCCAGAACAAGCACCCGATGAAGCCGCCCTATGTGGTCAAGCCGGTCAACGAAGGATCGAGCTTCGGCGTCGTCATCGTGCATGAAGGCCAGTCGCATCCACCGCAGATCATCGGCTCGTCCGAGTGGAGATATGGCGATACGGTGATGGTCGAGCGTTATGTGCACGGGCGAGAATTGACGTGCGCGGTGATGGGCGATGTGGCGCTCGGTGTCTGCGAGATCATCCCGACCGGCCATTCCTTCTACGACTATGATTCAAAATACGTCGCGGGCGGATCAAAACACGAATGCCCGGCAAAACTTTCACCGAATATTTACCAAAAAATACAGACACTGACGCTCAAGGCTCACCAAGCTATCGGCTGTCGGGGCGTTTCCCGGTCGGACTTCCGTTATGACGATCGTCACTCCGAAAACGGTGAAATTGTCTGGCTCGAGGTCAACACCCAGCCGGGTATGACGCCGACGTCTTTGGTGCCGGAAATCGCCGCGCAAGCGGGACACTCGTTCGGCGATTTGTTGAGTTGGATGGTGGAGGACGCTTCGTGTCTGCGTTGAAGTGGGGACAGGGCAAGGGGAAGGGCGCGGCCGGGCCGGTGCTGTTCGGCATGCCGTTGTCGTTCGACCATTTCGTGCTGCCACGCCTGCTCCGCCGGCCGGTGCGTGTGCTGGCGCGCCTCGGCGAGGGCGATTTCGAAGCGCCGCCCTATTGCGCTGCCATCCTGTCGGCGGCACTGCTTATTTCGAGCAGCGCCTATGGCGCCTATCTCGGCGGGCATGCCGACGCCATCGTCCAGAGTGTCACCGCCCGCACCGGTTTTGCCGTCGACCAGGTCAAGGTCGTCGGCAACCGCGAAACCTCCGAGATCGATATTCTCGACAGGCTGGAACTCGACGGCTGGACCTCGCTGATCGGCTTCGATGCCGAAGCTGCGCGCGAACGCATCACCACGCTGCCCTGGGTCGAAGCCGCGGCAGTGCGCAAAGTCTACCCGCATACGCTGGAAGTGCGCGTCGAGGAGCGCGAGCCGTTCGCGCTGTGGCAGCAAGGGAGCGCGCTTTCGGTCATCGAGAAATCCGGCACCGTGATCGCGCCGTTCTCCGGCGGCAAGCAGATATTGCTGCCGCTGATCATCGGCACCGGCGCACCGGCCAAGGCGCCGGATTTCCTGGCCAGGATCAAGAATTATCCGGAGCTTGCCGCGCGGATCAAAGGCTATATCCGCATCGGCGAACGGCGCTGGGATCTCAAGCTTGAGAATGGCATCACCGTCAAGCTTCCCGAAGACGGTGAGGACCAGGCGATTGCCGACCTGGTCAGGATGGACCACGAGAACGGGCTTTTGACGCGCGACATCGCAGCCGTCGACATGCGCCTTTCCGACCGTCTGGTCGTCCAGTTGACGCCGGAAGCGGCGACGCAGCGCGAGGCTGCGCTTAACGAAAAGCCCAAGATGCTGAAGCGCAAGCCGGAGACGAAGATATGAGCTGGCTTGGCGGCAACAGCGATGCCTCGTCGCGCCGGTCCGGCATCCTGACGGTGCTGGATGTCGGTTCCAGCAAGGTCTGCTGCGTGGTGGCCAAGCTCAAGCCGCGCGACGATGGCAAGCTGCTGCGCGGACGCTCGCATCGCATCCAGGTGATCGGCATCGGCCACCAGAAATCGCAAGGCGTGAAATCGGGCGTCGTCATCGATCTCGACCGTGCCGAGCACGCCATCCGTCTTGCCGTCGACGCCGCCGAACGCATGGCGGGACTGACGGTCGATTCGCTGATCGTCAACATGACCGCCGGCCGGCTGAAGAGCGAGGCTTTTTCGGCCACCATCAATCTCGGCGGTCATGAAGCAGACGAGGCCGACATCAAACGCGTGCTTGCCGCCGGCGCCAAGCAGGCGCTGCGGGCTGAGCGCGAGGTGATCCATTCGCTTCCCGTGGCCTTTTCGCTGGATGCCGAGCGCGGTGTGCGCGATCCGCGCGGCATGGTTGGCGACCAGCTTGGCGTCGACATGCACGTGCTGACAGGCGACGCGGCGCCTCTGCGCAATCTGGAGCTCTGCATCAACCGCTCGCATCTCTCGGTCGAGCGCATGGTGGCGACACCCTATGCCAGCGGGCTAGCCGCCCTGGTCGACGACGAGCTCGAAATGGGCGCGGCCTGCATCGACATGGGCGGCGGCACGACGACGATCTCGGTATTTTCGGAAGGCAAGTTCGTCCACGGCGACGCCATCGCGATTGGCGGCAACCACGTCACGCTGGATATGGCCAAGGGCCTGTCGACCTCGCTCGATGCCGCTGAAAGGCTGAAAGTGATGCATGGCTCGGCGCTGCCAGGAAGCGCCGACGACCGCGACCTGGTCTCGATCCATCCGATCGGCGAAGACGGCGAGGTGCCGTTGCAGATCCCGCGCTCGGTGATGACGCGCATCATCCGCGCCCGCATCGACGAGACGCTGGAACTGCTGCGCGACCGGCTGAACAAGTCCGGCTACGGCAATGCCGTCGGCAAGCGGGTGGTGCTGACCGGCGGCGCCAGCCAGCTTGCCGGCCTGCCCGAAGCCGCACGCCGCATTCTCGGCCGCAATGTGCGCATTGGCCGCCCGCTCGGCGTGGCAGGCCTGCCCGAGGCGGCCAAGGGGCCGGCTTTCTCGACCCCGGTCGGACTTCTGATCTACCCGCAGATGGCGAGCTTCGAGAGCCGCCCGGCGAAGGGAATTTCCGGTCTTCGGATGACCGGAACAGGCGGAAAACTGCATCGAATGAGTCAGTGGTTGAGAGACAGTTTTTAATTTGACGGGGACAGCCCCATAGGCGGCCGCGGCGGCGAAGCGGCGGGAAAGGCAAAGGACGAAGACAATGACCATCAATCTGCAGAAGCCGGACATCACCGAGCTCAAGCCGCGCATCACCGTGTTTGGTGTCGGCGGCGGCGGCGGCAATGCCGTCAACAACATGATCACCGCCGGCTTGCGCGGCGTCGAGTTCGTGGTGGCCAACACCGACGCGCAGGCACTGACGATGTCGAAGGCCGAGCGGCTGATCCAGCTCGGTGCGCATGTCACCGAGGGTCTCGGCGCCGGATCGCAGCCTGAAGTCGGGCGCGCGGCGGCGGAAGAGTGCATCGACGAGATCATCGATCATCTCTCGAACACGCATATGTGCTTCGTTACCGCCGGCATGGGCGGCGGCACCGGCACCGGGGCGGCGCCCGTGGTCGCGCGCGCTGCCCGCGAAAAGGGCATCCTTACCGTCGGCGTCGTCACCAAGCCGTTCCACTTCGAAGGCCAGCGCCGCATGAAGACGGCCGACATGGGTATCGAGGAACTGCAGAAATGTGTCGATACGCTGATCGTCATTCCCAACCAGAACCTGTTCCGGCTGGCCAATGACAAGACGACCTTCGCCGACGCCTTCGCCATGGCCGACCAGGTGCTCTATTCGGGTGTCGCCTGCATCACCGACCTGATGGTCAAGGAAGGCCTGATCAATCTCGACTTCGCCGACGTCCGCTCGGTCATGCGCGAAATGGGCAAGGCGATGATGGGAACCGGCGAGGCTTCGGGCGAGGGCCGCGCAATGGCCGCCGCGGAAGCCGCCATCGCCAACCCGCTGCTCGACGAGACCTCGATGAAGGGCGCCAAGGGCCTGCTGATCTCGATCACCGGCGGCCGCGACCTGACACTGTTCGAAGTCGACGAGGCCGCAACCCGCATTCGCGAAGAGGTCGACCAGGACGCCAACATCATTCTGGGCGCCACCTTCGATGAGGAACTCGAAGGCGTTATCCGCGTGTCGGTGGTCGCCACCGGCATCGACAAATCGGCGGCCGAAATCGCTGCAGCGCCGATCGCCATCCGCACGGCTCCGCCGAAGCCGGTCAGCCGCCCGGCGGCTCAGGTCACGGAAATGCGCCCGGCGCCTGTCCAGCAGCCGATCTATGAACCACGTGCTGCCGATCCGGTCGCCGAGGCCATTCAGCTCGCCGAGGCGAATGCGGCAGCGATGGCGCAGGCCCGCCCGGCACCGGTCGCGCATTCGGAAGACTTCCGTCCGCAGAGCAAGATCTTCCAGGCGCCTCCCGCTCAGCCGCAGCCGATGATGCAGCCAGTGGTTCAGCAAGCGATGCAGCCGGCTCCGCATCGTGAAATGCCGCAGCCGATTGCCGCGGCACCCCAGCGCATGCCGCGGGTAGAGGATTTCCCGCCGCAGGTGAAGGCTGAAGTGGAAGCCAAGGCCCGCCCGGCCGACCACGAGAACAGCGGCCCGATGGGCTTGCTCAAGCGCCTGACCAACGGCCTAACCCGCCGCGAAGAGGAACCTGCACGGCTGCAGCCGGCGCAGCCGCGCGAACCGAAACTGCGCCAGGCGCCGGCGGAAGTGCGCCGCCTAGCCAGCCAGGATCCGCAGCTTTACGCGCCGCGCCGCGGCCAGCTGGACGAGCAGGGCCGACTGACGCCGCAGAGCCGGGCTGTCCAGGAAGACGATCAGCTGGAGATTCCCGCCTTCCTGCGCCGGCAGGCCAATTGATCTGTTGACGGTTCGTAACAGTTGTTAACAGGCGAGCAGGAAACTGTTCGCCTGTTAATATTAAAAGCGATTTTAAAACAAGGACTTATGGGGCAATCCCGCGCTGGACCGCAGTTACAAAGAGTAAGAAACCGTGATTTGGAGTCTCCCTGTGGGACCATTATCTTCGCCACCGACCAAAGTCGGTTTGCTGGGAGTCTCGGGGAAGTGGCCCTGCCTGCCGATCAATCAAGAGCCGCGCCCTCAGGGCAGATGAAGCGGACCTAGGCAGTACGGGCTATGGGGATTGTTTTGCACGACTATCAGACGACACTTAAATCGCGTGCGACGCTGACTGGTATCGGCGTCCATAGCGGCAATCCGGTCACCGTCCATTTCCTGCCGGCAGATGCCGATACGGGTATCGTCTTCCAGCTTTCGAATGCAAGCGGAAGCCACGAATTTCGCGCGCTCGTTTCCGAGGTCGGTGCCACCGACCTCTGCACCATGCTTGGCGATCCGCAAGGCGAGCACATTGCCACGGTCGAGCATCTGATGGCGACGCTCTTTGGGCTTGGGATCGACAATCTCGTCATTGAAATCGACGGCCGTGAGGTGCCTATCCTCGACGGCAGCGCGGTCATGTTCATCGAGGCCATGGACCAGGCAGGCATCGAAACGCTGCCGGTCAAGCGTCGCTACATCAGGGTGGTCAAGCCGGTTCGCATCGAGAACGGCGCCTGCTGGGCGGAGTTCAGGCCCTATGATGGCACGCGCTTCGAGATCGAGATCGATTTCGAAAGCCCGGCGATCGGCCGCCAGCTTTTCGCATCCGATATGAATGCCGACATTTTCCGCCGCGACGTCGCGCGGGCCCGCACTTTCGGGTTCATGAAGGACGTCGAGCGGCTATGGGCAGCTGGCTACGCGCTCGGCTCCTCGCTGGAGAACTCGCTGGTGATCGGCGATGACAACCGCGTGATCAACATGGGAGGCCTGCGCTATCCCAACGAGTTCGCGCGGCACAAGACGATGGATGCAATGGGCGACCTGGCGCTCGCCGGTGCCCGGTTTATCGGCTGCTTCCGCTCCTATCGTGGTGGCCACAGGCTGAACGCCGCGGCGCTGCGCCGTCTCTTGTCCGACCGTTCGGCTTTCGAGATCGTCGAGACGACGCGCCGCGAGCGCGGCCGTGCCGCCGAGATGAGCGCTGTCAATGCCCCCCTCTTTGCGCCCTGGATGATCTGATTCTTAACGTTTTTGCGGCTCTTATTGCGATCAGCTGTGTTGCAAGGATGCATCACTGGCCGGCCAAATCGCACAGCTTTCCAGGTGGCGCCAAACCGCCACAAAAATGTGCGATTGGCCGGGGATAGCGTTGCCGGGCAAGGCGGTTATGGTTTATGGCTGCTGCCGTCGACTGAAATGACGCCGAAAGGGCGGAATCCAATCATGTTTTTCAAGCGAGTTGGTCAATCGAAGGCGCCGCGGCGGGCTGTTTTCCTGGCGCTTTCGGTCGTCGTTCCATCGCTGTTTCTGTCGGCCTGCATGTCGTCCGAGAAGGACGTCGATCTATCGACCTATGTCGATCAGACCGAGCCGGCCGACGTGCTCTATAATCAGGGTCTCGCCAATCTGAATGCCGGGCGCCTGCAGGAGGCAAGCCGCAAATTCGATGCCGTCGACCGCCAGCATCCGTATTCGGAATTCGCCCGCAAATCGATGGTGATGGGCGCCTTTGCCGACTACCGTCAGGGCAATTACGACGAGGCGATCGGTTCGGCCAAGCGCTACCTGACCCTTTACCCGTCGACCGACGATGCAGCCTATGCCCAATATATTATCGGGCTGAGCTACTACCGCCAGATCAAGGACGTCACCCAGGACCAGAAGGAAGCGCGTCTTACCGTGCAGACGATGCAGGACCTGGTGACGCGCTGGCCCACGTCCGAATATGCCGACGACGCCAAGGAGAAGATCCGCTTCGCCAACGATCAGCTCGCCGGCAAAGAGATGCAGATCGGCCGCTATTATCTCGAGCGCCGCGAGTACATCGCAGCCGTCAAACGATTCCGCAACGTGGTGGAGAACTATTCCAACACACGCCATGTCGAGGAGGCGCTGGCGCGTCTGACCGAGAGCTACTACGCGATGGGGCTGACGTCGGAAGCGCAGACCGCCGCGGCCGTGCTCGGCACCAACTATCCCGACAGCCAGTGGTACAAGGACTCCTATAAGCTCCTGCAGAGTGGTGGGCTCGAGCCGCGCGAGAATGCCGGATCGTGGATCTCCAAGGCCGGGAAGCTGATCACCGGCGCCTGAGCGGCGCGTCACCATGCTCTCCAGGCTGTCGATCCGCGATATCGTTCTGATCGAGAAGCTGGACATCGACTTCTCGTCCGGCCTTTCGGTGCTGACCGGCGAAACCGGCGCCGGAAAGTCCATCCTGCTCGACGCCTTGTCGCTGGCGCTTGGCGCCCGCGGCGACGCCTCGCTGGTGCGGCATGGCGCGGCACAAGGCCAGGTCATCGCTGTGTTCGACGTGCCGCGCAACCACCCGGCCCGTATGCTGCTCGCCGAGAACGCCATCGAGGACGACGGCGACATCATCCTGCGCCGCGTCCAGACGGCGGACGGCCGCACGCGCGTTTTCGTCAACGACCAGCCGTCCAGCGTGACGCTGATGCGCGACGTCGGCCATGCGCTGGTCGAGATCCACGGCCAGCACGACGAGCGCGCTTTGGTCGATCCCGGTGCGCATCGGGAATTGCTGGACAGCTTCGGCGGTCATCTGGGCGCCGCGCGTGCAACAGGCGAGGCGTGGCGGCACTGGCGCGCCTGCGAGCAGGAATTTTCACGGCACCGGGCCAAAGTCGAGGCGGCTTCCCGCGAGGCCGATTATCTGCGTGCGGCGGTCGCCGAATTGACCAGGCTCGATCCGCAACCGGGTGAAGAGACCGAGCTCGCCGAACTGCGCGCCTCGATGATGCGTGCCGAAAAGATCGCCTCGGAAATCCACGATGCGCAGGATGTGCTCTCGGGCCCGTCCTCACCCTTGCCGCAGTTGGCCAGCCTGCTCAGGCGGCTGCAGCGCAAGGTGACGGAAGCGCCCGGCTTGCTTGAAGAGGTCGTCAAATCGCTCGACGAGGCGATGCTGTCGCTCGACGCGGCGCAGTCGGGCGTAGAAGCAGCACTTCGCGCCACTGAATATGATCCGCAGCGGCTGGAGAAGACCGAGGAGCGGCTGTTTGCGCTGCGTGCCGCCTCGCGCAAGCACAGCGTCGCTGTCGACGATCTGGCGCAACTGCGCGACACCATGGCGGCCGACCTTACCGATCTCGACGCTGGCGAAGAGCGCCTGCATGCGCTGGAGAGACAGGCTGCAGCTGCGCGTCAGGCCTATGACATTACGGCGGCCCAGCTGTCGTCGCTTCGCCATGCGGCGGCCGCAGGGCTGACCAAGGCGGTAATGGCCGAACTGCCGGCGCTGAAGCTCGAACGGGCTGAGTTCATCGTCGAGATCGCAAGCGATGCCGGGAGCCGCATGGAAGAAGGCATCGACCAGGTCGAGTTCTGGGTGCGCACCAACCCCGGCACCCGGCCCGGCCCAATGATGAAGGTCGCTTCCGGCGGCGAGCTTTCGCGCTTTCTGCTGGCACTCAAGGTGGCGCTGGCCGATCGCGGCTCGGCGCCGACCCTGGTCTTCGACGAAATCGACACCGGGGTAGGCGGCGCGGTTGCCGACGCCATCGGCCAGCGGCTGGCGCGGCTGGCAAAGCGCGTGCAGGTGCTTTCGGTCACGCACGCGCCGCAAGTGGCGGCGCGCGCCGCGACGCATTTCCTGATCTCCAAGTCAGGCGGGGCCGACCGGGTGTCGACCGGCATCGCCGAGATGGACCGGGCGGCGCGGCAGGAGGAGATCGCGCGCATGCTCGCCGGCGCCACCATCACCGACGAGGCGCGCGCGGCGGCCGAGCGCTTGCTGCGGGAGAACATCGCGGCAGCGTAGAGCGGTTCATCACGCCGAACCGCTCTACCTCTTTGTTTTGCGCAATTCCGGACGGAAAACCGTTTCACACTTTTCCTGGAATTGCTCTAGACGAGTTCGTTTCCGGCGCTCGTGACCTGAGTCAGGGTCTGGCTCCATCCTGCTGTTCAGGAATGATTTCCGTGTCTGATCTCTCCCTCATGAGAGAATCCTGTTCTATTGTGTCGCGCCACCGTGGAGGGAGCAGTGTATGGACGAAAAACCAGTCGATTCGCTCAGCGAAAGCGAGGCGGCAAGCGAGTTGAAGCGGTTGGCGCAGGAGATCGCCGAGCACGACCGGCGCTACCATGGCGAGGACGCGCCGATAATCACGGACGCGGAATATGACGCGCTGACGCGGCGCAATCTCGCCATCGAACAGCGCTTCCCTGCTTTGCTGCGTGAGGATTCCCCCTCACGCAGGGTCGGCGCGCCACCGGCGGAAGGCTTTGCCAAGGTGCGTCATGCGGTGCCGATGCTCAGCCTCGCCAAGGCCTATACCGACCAGGATGTCGCCGATTTCATCGTACGTGGCCGGCGGTTCTTTGATCGCGACAAGGATCTGGACATCGCCTTCACGGCTGAGCCGAAGATCGACGGGCTGTCGGCTTCGCTGCGTTATGAAGGTGGTGTGTTCGTGCAGGGGGCAACGCGCGGCGACGGCGCCGTTGGCGAGGACATCACCGCCAATCTGAGGACCATCGCCGACATTCCCAAGACCTTGAAGGGATCGGGCTGGCCCGAGGTCATCGAAATACGCGGTGAGGTCTATATGACCTATGCGGAATTCGAGGCGTTGAAGCAGCGCTCGGCGGCGATCGGCGGCCAGGATTACCTCAATCCGCGCAATACCGCGGCCGGGTCGCTCCGTCAGAAGGACCCGTCTATTACCGCCAGCCGCAACCTCAAGTTCTTTGCCTACGCCTGGGGCTTTACCACAAAGGATCCGGCTCCGACCCAGTACGATTCCGTGCAGAAATTCGCGGAGTGGGGGTTCAAGGTCAGCCCGCTGATGGTCCGGGCAAGATCGGTCGAGGAACTGGTCGCGCATTATCACCTGATCGAGACCCAGCGCTCATCACTGGGCTACGACATCGACGGCGTCGTCTACAAGGTCGACCAGCTGGAATTGCAGCGCAGATGGGGTTTCGTCACTGGCGAACCGCGCTGGGCCATCGCCCACAAATTTCCGGCCGAACAGGCGATGACAACCGTGCTCAGGATCGACATTCAGGTGGGCCGTACCGGTACGCTGGCGCCCGTTGCCCGGCTTGCACCCGTCACGGTCGGCGGCGTAGTGGTCGAAAACGTCACGCTTCACAACGAAGATTACATCAAGGGTCTGGACAGCAACGGCCAGCCGATCCGCGACGGCTATGACGTGCGTATCGGCGACACAGTGGTCATCCAGCGGGCAGGGGACGTCATTCCGCAGATCGTCAGCGTCGTAGCCGATAAGCGTCCGCCAGATGCCGTGCCCTACGAATTCCCGCACAAATGTCCGATCTGCGGCTCACCCGCAACGCGCGAGATCAACGAGAAGACCGGCAAGGAGGATTCCCGCCGCCGCTGCACCGGCGAACTGATCTGCCCTGCGCAGGCCGTGGAAGGATTGCGCCATTTCGTGTCACGCGGCGCCATGGATATCGAAGGCCTGGGCGCTGAAAACATAGATCTGTTCTTCAACGCCGGGTTGATCAAGACAGCCGCCGATATCTTTACGCTCAGGGATCGTCGTCCCGCCGTTACCAAGGCGCTGGCCGAGCGGCGGGAAGAGCAGGCCAGGCAGCGTGAGGCCGCGTCGGGCAAGACGCGCAAGAATGTACGCAGTGTCGAGGAACGCAACTACGACGGCCTCGACAAGCTCTTCGCTGCCATCGACGCTCGCCGCGAACCGGAACTCGATCGCTTCATCTTTGCGCTGGGCATCCGCCATATCGGCGAAACGACGGCCGCTGTGCTTGCCCGAACCTTCTCGACGATCGAGGAGTTGATCCGCATTGGCAAGGAGACAGCAGCGGCAGCCGATCCACACACCGTTTTTCCTTCGATCAACGGCATCGGCGATACGGTGATAGGTGCGCTTCGCGATTTCTTCGGCAATGAACGCAACGACGCCGTGCTTGAAGCGCTGCTCACACAGGTCCACCCGAAGCCATACATCGTGAACGTCTCAGCCGATAGTGCGGTCGCCGGCAAGACAATCGTGTTTACAGGCACGCTGGAAAAGATGACGCGCCCCGAGGCCAAGGCGATGGCCGAACGTCTCGGCGCGAAGGTCGCCGGCTCGGTTTCTGCGAAGACCGATCTCCTGGTAGCGGGGCCGGGCGCCGGTTCCAAGCTGAAGGACGCGACCAAATTCGGCATCGAGGTGATCGACGAGGACACCTGGTTGCAGCGGATCGGCAAGGGCGCGTGATGGCGGCTGCGTTCAACGGTTTTGGGCAAAAGGCCATTCCCTTCCTCAAGGCGCTGGATTTTCATCAGAGCCGGGAGTGGTTTTTGGAAAACCGCGACCTTTTCGAACGGGATCTGCGCGACCCCTTCGGCGATCTGGTCGAAACGCTCTCCGAGCGCTTCACGGCCGCGGGGCTCGGCCTGCGCGGCGACCGCAAGAAGTCGCTGTTCCGGATTAATCGCGATGTGCGTTTCGCCAAGGACAAACGGCCTTATAACCGGCATTTGTCGGCGATCCTTTCGCCTGACGGCACCAAGATGGAACAGGGCGTGTTTTACGTCCATATCGGGCTCGATCGCTGCTTTGCCGCCGTTGCCTGGTGGCAGCCCGGACCGGAGCTATTGCTGGCGCTGCGCAACGCGATCGCGAAGCGGCCGGCTGAATTCCGCACCCTCGTCGCGGCGCTGAAGAAGAACGGCCTCGAGCTCGACCCGGACGGCTGCATGAAGCGCACGCCGCGCGGCTTCGAGCATATCGCCGAGCCCGATCTCGCTGCCGCGATCCGCAATCGGCATTTTGCCGTCCGGCACGCAGTCGAGCCGGCGGATATTTATGGAGCTGGATTGGTCGACGAACTCGTCGACTTCGTCATGCGGGCAAAACCGCTGCTCGACTGGGGCAGGGCGATCGAAGGCAAGGCTTCGCCGCGCTAGCGGATAAATCAGACAGTCAAATGCGCCGCGCAGTGTAGAGGCTGGTGGTCATGTTGCGGGTTATGGAGCCTTGGAACTCGTCGCGGACGATGCGACCCAGCTCCGCCAGGATTGCTTCGCGGTCGCTGCGGATGTTGATGTTGGAAAAAGTGGCATAGAGGGCGACCGTCTGGTCAGGATCGAGGACGAGCGACCAGACACTTGTCCCATGTTCGATGGAATCGAACGCGCCGGTTCGCTCCAGCGCCGCCACGCGGGCCTCGGCATCAAGGGCGAACGGAATACCATTTGAGCCCGCCGAAGGGCTCGAAGGCCCTTCAAGCAGTGCCTTCGTCGCATCATGAAAGGGATCGGGGCGACTGTTGTCGCCGAATACATTCCAGACCATTGCCCACCAGCCGCCCGGCCGAAGCAGCTCGGCGACCTTGACCAGCGCGGTGTCCTCATCCAGCCAATGAAAGGCAGTGGCGCTGACGCCGAGATCAAAACCGGCCTTCTCAAGGACGGCATCCTCAAACGCAGAGACGCTCACCGAGAGCGCCTTGTCCTGAATAGTCTCGCAAAGGAAAGTCGCGAGGCGAGAATCCGGCTCGATGGCGAGCATCGGGCTCGCGCCCAGTTCGAGTAAGCGGCGCGTAGCAGTTCCTGTACCTGCGCCAATCTCGAACGTCGCCGTGCCAGGGGCGAGACGGCACCGTTCACATAGAATTTCGAATACCCAATCAGGATAGCCAGGCCGCGTCGCGTGATAGCTGCCGGGATCGGCGCCGAAGGCCAGGCGGCCGAATTTTGGATCGATGAAAAATTCGCTCATTGCAACCACCTCTGGGGAAGCACCTCTGGCCTTGGGTCTGTGGCCGCCACTTTTGGCAAGGACCGATGGGCGCAAACGGATATGCCCTCCCAGGTGCCAAGCGTCTGATTTTTATCCACTGGCACTGGAGCGCCTTGCCGCCCGCCTCAGCCATCACTTCCGCTGATCATTTGCCTCAATCGAATTGGTGTGACAAGCAGGGCGGCCCTCCCTACATACGACCGTCCCGAGGAGGCGATTGATGTCGGCGGAAGCAATCTCCGAAAACAGTGCGAAAAGCGATTTCTGGGACGGCGTGCGGCTCAGCATGCCCGTCGTGGTGGCATCGGCGCCGTTTGCATTGCTGTTCGGGGCGCTCGCAGTCGACAACGGGTTTTCCGTCCTCGAAGCGTTCCTGATGAGCGCAACGGTGTTCGGCGGCGCCAGCCAGATGGTCGGCATCGAGCTGTTCGGCCAGCATGTCGCGCCGTGGCTGATCGTGCTGTCGATCTTCGCGGTGAATTTTCGCCACGTGCTCTATTCGGCCGGTATCGGCCGGCGCATCGCGCATTGGCCACTGATCCAGCAGGCGATAGGCTATTTCGTGCTCACTGATCCGCAGTTCGCGATGGCCGAGCGCAAGGCGGAGGCCGGCGAAACCGTCGGGTTTACCTGGTATATGGGGCTTGGGCTGCCGGTCTATGTGTTCTGGGTCATCGAAAGCGCCCTCGGCGCGATGTTCGGCAAGCTTATTCCCGACACCCATGTGCTGGGCATCGACTTCCTGCTGCCGATCTATTTTCTCGGCCTGGTCATGAGCTTCCGCAAGCGGCCGCTGTGGCTGCCGGTGGTCATCGCCAGCGCTGCCGCCTCCATCATTGCGTACAAAACCGTCGGCTCGCCCTGGCATGTCTCCATAGGTGCGCTGGCCGGCGTGCTGCTCGCCGTCATCCTGCCGCCCCGCCACAGCGGCGTGGAGACACGGCCATGAGCACGACCTTGTGGATCATCGTCGCCGCTTCGATCGCGACCTATCTGACCCGCATCGGCGGTCATCTGGTGATCTCACGCTTCGACCATATCCATCCGCGCGTCGAGGCCGGGCTCAGCGCCGTGCCGGCGGCGGTGCTGACCACGCTGGTGGCGCCGGCGGCGCTCAGCGCCGGACCGGCGGAATGGGCAGCCTTGATCGTTGCCGGCCTTGTCTCACTGCGCGGCGGCCTGATGGCGATGTTCCTGGCGGGTGCTGCCGTGCTGATCCTCGCGCGGCAGCTCGTCGGGTAGTGGACCGACGGAGTACGCCTGTCTTCCTGCCAGATCGCCGCTTCACGGTATTTTGCCGTCCATCTTCGGGAACAGAACGACACTCTCCTGTGCGGTCGGTTCGTTGCGGGCGCCAATAAAGGCGGCCGGCGTGCTTGCCCGGTTCACGGCAACGTGAAGCACGTTGGCGGGAATGTAGAGATAGTCGCCGGGATGCACGAGGGTCGCGAAACTGCAGTTCGTCCCCGCTCCACATCTCCAACTCGTCTCCGCTCAGCATATAGAATGCTGTTTCGTGGCGCGCATGGACATGGGCTTTGGTCCGCTTGCCCGGCGGGATTGAGGCGACGCCCAGCCAAAGGGCCTTCGCTCCGACGGTCTCAGCACTTATTCCCGGCAGATAGTCCGACCCCTGTTCGGCCCGATAAGCCTCGCCGCCCCTAACAACCAAAGCCTTTCCCTCGCTGGGCGCAGCACTGTCCATTGCGGCCGGCTGTTTCAACATCATCATCTTGAACCTCCGTTTGTGTTAGTCTGTGCGAAGGACGGCCAGAATGATCAGTCCCCCGTCCGAAGTCCTTAACAGGAGGCGAAAGTTCCGAATTCTTCCGAAGCCGGAAAGCGAGATGCTTCAGCACCGCGACGCTTCGCGTTCGGGCCGTTCGTGCTCGACCTGCTGCGCGGGACGCTTGTTCGCGAGGGCAAGCCAGTTGCGGTCGGGCAAAAAGGCTTGTCGTTGCTTCAGGCCCTGGTGGAGGCACCGACGCAGGCGCTGAGCAGGACGGCCCTCATGGAGGCCGCCTGGTCCGATGCCGTCGTCGAGGAAAGCAATCTTTCGGTGCAGATTGCCGCCCTGCGCAAGCTACTCGGCCCGCAGCCGGACGGCAGCGAATGGATCGCCACCGTCCCCCGCACCGGATATCGCTTCGCCGGCAGTGTTCATGTGCTTGACCCCGCTGCAGACGATGCGCTTCCGAGCCAACTGGCGGGTCTCTCCGAAAGGGCGTCCATTGCGGTGTTGCCGTTCGCCAATGTCAGCGGCGACAGGGAACAGGCCTATCTGGCTGACGGCATCACCGAGGACATCATCACCGCGCTGACAAGGTTCCGATGGTTCCGGGTGATCGGGCGCAATTCCAGCTTCGTCTATAAGGACAAGTCGGTCGACTCCAAACAGGTGGCCCGCGAGCTTGGCGCCCGTTATGTCTTGGAAGGAAGTGTGCGCCGGTCCGGCCAGCAGATCCGGGTCTCGACGCAACTGGTCGATGCCGCCTCGGCCAATCAGATCTGGGCCGAACGATACGAGATGGAACTGACGGAGGCGTTCGCCGTCCAGGATGCCATAGCCGAGCGGGTGGCTGGTGCGATCGAACCCGAACTGCTCAAGACGGAGTCGCTCCCAGCCGTTGGACGCAACAGCGGAAATGCGACGGCCTGGGACCTGGTGCGGCAAGGTACCTGGCATTTTCACCACGTCGGCCGTCAAACTCACTTGCGTGGCCGCGAGTTATTTCGGCTGGCGTGCAAGCTCGATCCTGAACTCGCAGAGGCCCATCTCTGGCTCGGTCGGGTGAGCGCCGGCATCGTCGCTTACGGCTGGAGCGACAAGCCGGCACAGGATATCCGAGAAGGCCTGGATGCAGCCCTGAAGGCGGTTCGGCTCGACGAGAAAAATCCCTATTCGCATTATGCGCTCGCCATCTGCAGCATCTATGCCAATGCGCAGGAACAAGCCGTTCTTGCTGCGGAAAGAGCGATCGAGATCAGCCCAAGTTTCGCCCTTGGTCATCTGGCTATGGGAATGGGGCAGCTTTTCCGCGGCAGCGCATCCGAAGCGATAGCGCCGCTCGAACACGGCCTTATGTTGAACCGGTACGATCCGCAGAACTTCGTCTGGTTTAATGTCCTGGCGCTCGCTTATCTATTTGCGGGGCAGGCAAACGAGGGGCTCGTCGCGGCGATTGAGGCTCGCAAGGTCGGTCCCACGTGGCGACCCACCTATGAAACACTCGCCTGCTGCTACGTCTCGCTTGGCCGTCTGCCGGAGGCAAGATCTTGCGTCGAACTGATGCGGGAGATGGAGAACCCTACAGGCGATGCCTTGGCGCCGCTCAGGCTGCGCAATCCACATTGGGCAGACCAGATGGCGGATCTGTTGAAGAAAGCCGGTTGGCAGCAGTAAGGCTGCGGTCAACCCCCTGCAGATTGGCGTCGTCTGTGTGATGTCGGTCACGCAGTTGTTGGGCAGCACAAGCCAGGTCGGCTTCGCACTCAGGGTGATGCTGGGGTCCGGTCGATAGCCGACCCACCGCCATTGCGAAAATCACCACTTCTGATCGTGCGGCTTCGCCGCAGCGCTCATCTGCGCTGCAAACCATGTAATAGCTCCTGCCCAGCCAGCAGGTTTCTTGAATATCGACGCGACCTGCGACAGGCTCAGCCGGATCGCCTCCGCTCTCTCCTGGTGGGCGCGCCGCACGGCGCCGCTATAGAGCGCTTCACGCTGCTTTGGCGTCAATGCGCTTAGATCGATCGGCTGGATGCCGAAGGGCTCGGGCGACATTTCCATCTCCCCCTGGTTTGCCGTGTTGATAGGCAGCTACACCGACGATTTACGGGAAAGGGCTAATTAGCTAAAATGAATAATTAAGATCGTTACGTTCTCCAGGAGAGATGTATGGATTTGGCCGATCTGCGCATCTTCCGCACGGTGGTGCGCGAGGGCGGAATCACCAGGGCAGCGGAAAAACTGTTTCGCGTGCAATCGAACGTGACCACACGCATCCGGCAGCTCGAGGAGGATCTCGGCGTGCAGCTGTTTATCCGGGAGGGCAAGCGCCTGCACGTATCGCCGGCCGGTCACAAATTGGTCGGCTATGCGGATCGGCTGCTGGCGCTTGCGGAGGAGGAGCGAACGGCGATGCTCGATCCACGCCCGCGCGGCACGCTTCGCCTAGGTGCCATGGAGAGCACCGCCGCGGCCCGGCTTCCAAGTCTGCTCGCCGACTATCACGCACGTTATCCCGAAGTGGAAATCCAGTTGCGCACCGGCAATCCTCAGGTTCTCGCGACCGCCATGCTTGCCGGCGAGCTCGATGCGGCGTTCGCCGCCGAGCCCATCGCCGACGCTCCGTTCGAAAAGCTGCCCGCATTCCAGGAGCAGCTGATCATTGTCTCGGCGGCATCGCGCGTTTCGATCGACGACCGCCTGGACATGCCCAAAACCATGATAGCCTTCGAGCACGGCTGCCCGCACCGCAAGCGGCTGGAACAATGGTACGCGCGCAGAGGGTTCATGGCCGAGAAAACCATCGAGCTTGGTTCATACCATGCCATCCTTAGTTGCGTGGTGGCTGGCATGGGCATAGCGCTGATGCCGAAAAGTGTGCTTTCGGGTTTCCCGGAGAGCCGCTGGCTAAAGCTGCACGAACTGCCCTCTGACGAAGACAACGCCGTCACGGTGTTGTTCTGGCGCAAGGGAGCCGGTTCTCCCAACGTCACGGCTTTGCAAGAACTGCTTGCGGAGCAAAGCCTGTCAACCGGCGTTGCCGCCGCCGCTATTGCTTGAAGTCGTGCGGCAGCGGGGCGGTTGCCTTTTCCAGCCAGGCCAGCGTCTCGCCGTCGAGCATCGGTCCGATCTCGGCCAGCACCCGCGCGTGGTATTCGTCGAGCCAATGCAACTCGTCACGCGTCAACAGATCCGACCGGATCAGCCGCTTGTCGATCGGCGCCAGCGTCAGCGTCTCGAAGCCATGCATGGCGATGTCACCGCCTTCGACCATCTCAGCCGGAGTGACCAGGACGAGATTTTCGATGCGGATGCCGTAAGAACCTTCCTTGTAATAGCCGGGCTCATTGGAGACGATCATGCCGGCCAGCAACTTTTCGGTGCCGGTCTTGGCGATACGCTGCGGGCCCTCATGTACGGCAAGATAGGAGCCGACACCGTGCCCGGTGCCATGGGCGAAATCGCAGCCGTGTCTCCATAGCGCCAGGCGCGCTACGGCATCGAGTTCGGAGCCGCGCGTGCCCAGTGGAAAGCGCAGCATGGAGATGCCGATCATGCCTTTCAGCACCAGCGTGAAGCGCTCGCGCATCTCTTCCGTCGGCGCGCCAATCGGCACTGTGCGGGTGATGTCGGTGGTGCCGTCCTGGTACTGTCCGCCGGAATCGAGCAGGAACAGCTCGCCATGCTCCAGTTTGCGATTGGTGGCGCGGGAGACGCGATAGTGCATGATGGCGCCGTTGGGACCAGCGCCGGAGATTGTGTCGAACGAGACGTCGCGCAGCGGCATCTGTGTTTCGTCGCCGGTTTGCCGGCGCGTCTCCTCGAGCCTGGTGACAACGGTGATCTCGTCGAGCGTGCCGGGTTCCTGACGGTCGAGCCAGCACAGCAGCTTGGCGACGGCGGCTCCGTCACGGCGATGCGCGGCGCGGGCGCCGGCGATCTCGGCTTTGTTCTTCGTTGCGCGTGGGATGCGGGCCGGATCCGGTGCGGCAGTGACGGTGCCGCCATTGTCCTCGACCAGCATGCTGAGCTTCTCCGCCGCCAGAGCGGGGTCCAGCGCGATTTTTGCACCGCCCTTGGCCAGGGTGACGATCGCTGTTTCGAATTCACCGGGTTCGTGCAATTCGGCGAGCTGCGTCAGATAGGCTGCGACGGTGCGTGAGAACTTGCGCTGGTCCATGAAAAGCAGATGCGATCCGTCGGCGGCGAGCACGGCAAAGCCGAGCGCCAGCGGTGTGTGCGGCACGTCGCCACCACGGATGTCGAAGGCCCAGGCGATGGAGGAGGGGTCGGTCAATACGGCATGGGTGGCGCCCTCCTTCTCGATGGCTGCCGCCAGCCGGACCAACTTGTCCTTGGCCAGTTCGCCGGCAAAGCCGATCGGGTGGATCTCGACCGGCGCCAGTGGCGGCCCGGGCTGGTCCTGCCAAATGGCGTCGATCGGATTTTGTTCGAGCGGCACCAGTATCGCGCCGGACTTCACGGCCGAGGCCCTCAGCGCCTTGACGTCGCTGATCGTATGCAGCCATGGATCGAAGCCCAACCGCACGCCCTTGCCGAGATTGTCCTTGATCCAGTTGGCCGGCGGGTTGTCGACAAGGCTCTCGATCGAAAAGATGTCGAGATCGACCTCCTGGCGCACCTGCAGCGTGTAGCGCCCGTCGACAAACATGGCGGCGCGCTTGCCAAGCACAATGGCGACGCCGGCCGAGCCGCTGAAGCCGGTCAGCCATTTCAGCCGTGCCGAGCGGTCGGCGACATATTCGCCCTGGTGCTCGTCGGCGCGGGGCACGATGAAGCCGTCCAGCCCATTCGCCGCCAACCATTGGCGTAGCATTGCCACGCGCGGCTTGCCAACGGCCGGATCGCCGGCGGAATCGAAGGTCTGGAACATGTGGGCTCTCCTCGAATGCTGGCGCGACCGTAGCGCATGGCCTCGAAAATCGGAATCGATTTTCGGAACGATCATGCCTGGTCGCGACAGCCTCTTTTTGCGCATGGAGGCCATGCAGAATCGGCGATTTCAAAAAGCGTCAGCAAGGCTTACCTTCTTAACGTGGAGGAACGTGTCTTATTGCCTGCAAAGGAGACCATCATGTCCACGATTTCAGCCAGACGCGGATTTTTCATAAGCGCTGTGAACGCGCTGATCGAAGCTCGCCAGCGCGAAGCGAGCCGGTATGTGAGCGGCGTTTTGCTTGGCTTTGATGACGAAACGCTGAAAGCTCACGGCTACGATCGCGAAGAGCTGAAGAAAGCGGCGAACTCTCGCTAGGTCCGAGCGGATGCGTTGAAGGCGCGGCGCCTCAGCGCTTGAGATGGATCGTCACCCAGCCTTCGCGGTGCAAGGTGCGGACGTGCCGGAATTTCTGGCCGACATAGGCCGCGATCACCGCGTCGCGCTGGCGCTCGAGAATGCCTGACAAAACGATCGAGCCACCGCGCGCGATATGCCCGGCCATTTGCGGCGCCAGCCGCATCAGCGGCCGCGCCAATATATTGGCAATTATCAGGTCGAAGGGCGCACGCGCGGCAAAGATCGGATGATGAAAACCGGGTGCAGCCACCGTTTCAATGAGCGCCTTGACATGGTTCAGCCGCGCATTGGCGGCGGCCACCTTGACGGCGACCGGGTCGATGTCGGTCGCCAGCACTGGAATATGAGCGAGCTTGGCCACCGCGATGGCGAGCACCGCGCTGCCGGTGCCAAGGTCGAGCGCGTTGCGCGGATGCTCGCGCTCTATGACCTGCTCCAGCATTTCGAGGCAGCCGGCGGTGGTGCCGTGATGGCCGGTGCCGAAGGCAAGGCCGGCCTCGATCTCGATGGCGAGCTCACCGCTGTGGCGCTTCCTGCGGTCATGCGCGCCATGGACGAAGAAGCGCCCGGCCCGCACCGGCTTCAACCCCTCCAGCGAGCGCGCCACCCAGTCGATGTCGGGCAGCGCTTCGCGCTCTATCGATTTCGACAGCGACAGTCCGGCAAGGATGTCCCTAAGCCGCGCCTCGACCGCATCGACGTTGTCGTCCGCATAGAGCGATACTTCGTGGATGTCGCGGTCCTCGTCGACCTCGAGCACCGCAACCGGCAGGCCCTCATCGTCGAACGCCGCACCGAGCGCCGCGAAGATGCGATCAGCCTCGATCTTGCCCGCGGTGAAATACAAACGCGTCTGCGTCATTACCGGATATGTCAACCTTCCGCCGCCAGCCGTTTGAGCTTGGCGATGGCGGCGTCCGGGCTTTCGCCATAGGCAATGGTGCCGGCGAAATCGCCCTTGGCATTGAGCAGCAGCACCGAAGCGGTGTGGTCCATCGTGTAGTCGCCGTCGTTCGTGTCGACTTTCTTCCAGTAGATACCGAAGGACTTGGCCATGGCGTGGACCTTGTCGGGATCGCCGGTGATGCCGAGGATGCGATCGGAGAAATTGCTGACATAGGTGTTCATGATTTCGGGCGTGTCGCGCTCCGGGTCGACCGTAACGAAATAGGCGCGCAGATTCTTGCCGTCGTCGCCCATCGTCTTCAGCCAGCCGGCCAACTCGAAAAGCGTGGTCGGGCAGACTTCCGGACAATGCGTGAAGCCGAAGAAAACGACGCTGGGGTGGCCGCGAAAGGCGGCTTCGGTGACCGGCGCGCCCTTCTGGTCGACCAGCGTAAACGGCGCTCCGAACGGCTCGCCGCCATAATGTCCGCGGTACCAGTCGAAGGTGAGCCAGCCGATGCCTGCGGCCATCAAGAGCAGAATGCCGACCAGAATTGAACGCATCATCAGTGAAAGTCCGTCGTGATTTCCATCGGCCGCCATATTGGCGCCGTGAAGGCCCTGGCTTGGCGAACACTCTTAGCGGTTCGGTCGCGCCGACGCAAAGATGTCGCGTTGCCGCAACCGGCAATCCAGTGGGAAGGCGATCTGCTTGCAAAGCGCTGCCGTTCGTCCCACCTGAGGTCGGCAAAATTCGAACCGCAGGAGGCCTCTTTGCGAAAATTGATTGGCGGCGCGTTGGCCGCATGCCTGGTCATTGGTGCCGGCGCGGCCGTCGCCGAGGAAGTCGGCAAGGTCGGCGTCGATTGGCTCGGCAACGACATCATCGTCGAGGCGATCAAGGATCCGAAGGTCGAGGGCGTGACCTGCCACGTCTCCTATTTCGACCGTGGCATGATCGACCGCCTGCAGAAAGGCAACTGGTTCGAGGACCCGTCCGATTCTTCGATCTCCTGCCGCCAGACCGGGCCGATCACCATTGGCGATATCGACATGAGCGAGGCCGGCGAGGAGGTGTTCAAGCAAGGCATCAGCCTGATCTGGAAAAAGCAGGTGGTGAACCGGATCTACGACAAGGCCAACGAGACGCTGATCTACCTCTCGCATTCGCGCCAAGTGCAGGATGGCTCGGCAAAAATGTCGGTCACCACCGTGCCGCTCTACGGCCAGAACGTGGTGTGGACCAGCGGCAAGCCGAAATAGAGACTGAAGGTGCTACAGGGTCCTTGGCGCATCCAAACGGATGCGCGGCGCTGCACTCGGCTTGCGAGACTATGCGTGCCGGCGTAAAGCGCGCGCATGGACCGTCCCGAACACCTTGTCCTGAAAGATCCCGAGCCGCGCATCCATCCGACGGCGGAGCTGAAGGCTTGCAAGCTTGGACGCTATGCGTCGATCGGCGAGCGGGTCATCCTGCGCGAGGTGGTGGTCGGCGACTTCTCCTACTTCGAGCGCCACGCCGAGGCGATCTACACGACGATCGGCAAGTTCTGCTCGATCGCCGCCAACAGCCGCATCAATGCGCTGGAGCATCCGGTCGAGCGGCTGACGCAACACAAGATCAGCTACCGGCCCAACGAGTACTTCCGCTGGCTGGGTGTCGATCAGGCGTTCCGCGACCGGCGGCGGGCGAAAGCCGTCAGCATTGGCCATGATGTCTGGATCGGCCATGGCGCGGTGATCATGCCTGGCATAGTGATCGGCAATGGCGCGATCGTCGGTGCCAACGCGGTGGTGACGCGCGACGTGCCGGCCTATGCAATCGTCGCCGGCGTTCCGGCCAAGCCATTGTACCAGCGCTTCAGCGCGGAAACTGCGGCACGGATCGAACGTCTTGCCTGGTGGGACTGGCCGGTCGAGAAACTGGCCAGGGCAGTCCCCGACATGCAGGCCTTGCCTATCGAGGCTTTCCTCGACCGCTGGGAAAACGACGCCGCCTGATCGTTGCGAGCGCGGCGCGTGCGCTGTTTGACCGTGAATTCCTCCTCGCAGGGAACTCGAAGCAGTTGCCGATTGTTTCTCCCTGCCATGATCGAAAAGCTGTTCACCAGGATCGCCAACCATATCGCCCATCTTGCCGGTCTGCCGCCGACGTTTGCCGTCTGTTTCCTGATCATTGTGGTCTGGGCGGCAAGCGGTCCGGTCTTCGGCTTTTCCGACACGTGGCAGCTCGTCATCAATACCGGCACCACGATCGTCACCTTCCTGATGGTGTTTCTCATCCAGAACACCCAGAACCGCGACAGTGCAGCGATCCAGGCCAAGCTCGACGAGTTGATCCGCGTCAGCAAAGCCAAGAATACCTTTATCGGCATCGAGCACCTGACCGAATCCGAAGTCGAGGAAATCCGGGCCAAATGTGAACGCGCGGCGAAGCGGCACGACGAACAGGTTGCCGACATGGCCGCACCCAAAGCCGTGGCCAAGAAGCGCAACGCGAAGAAGCACGCTTCGGCGTGAGGGAGCCTGTTGTCCGGGTTCCTGCGCGACGTTCGCCGGATCATTTCATGAATGCTGCAAAGGCTTCCTTGTAGTCCGGGTGCCAGCGCGACAGGGCAGGGCGGTTCTCGATGATGTCGCCAATCGCCCAAGCCATGCGCTTTTCGTCCATGGACCGGGTCGCCTCGTTATCGGGACACAGGATGTAGAAATCGCCACGCAGCACCGAGGCCAGCATGAAGTCGATGACCTGCTCGCCGGTCCAGGCGCCGGCCGGCTTTTCGGTCGCACCTTCGGTCAGGCCGGTAAAGGTAAACCCGGGAATGAGCAAATGCGCCGCGACATTGGCGCCGGGCTCGTTGCGCAGCGCGTGTGCAAGGCCCTCGGTATAGGTCTTCACGCCAGCCTTGGAGACGTTGTAGGCGAGGTTGCCGGGCGGCGTGGTGATGCCTTGCTTGGAGCCGGTGTTGACGATCAGACCCGGCTTTCCCGCCGCCAGCATGCGCGGCGCAAAGGCCTCGACGCCATGGATGACACCCCAGAAATTGATGTCCAGCAACTGCTTCCAGGCCTCGCGGTTCTCCCAGGGCTTGCCGGGGTTGTTGCCGACGCCGGCATTGTTCATCAGCAGCGAGACGTCGCCGAAGGCGCCGAATGTCCGTTCGGCCAGTCGGTCGAGCTCGTCGGCTTTCGAGACGTCAGTTGCAACAGCAAGCACGGCGCTCTCGCCGGCGATGGCGGCGACGGCGTGTCGGGCCTCATCGAGGCGTGCGCCGCCGATGTCGGCCAGCACGATCTTCATGCCCATCGCCGCTAGCCGTTTGGCCGCGGCAAGGCCGATGCCGCTGGCCGCGCCGGTGATGACGGCGACATTACCGGAGGCAAGTGCGGGCAGGGCGGTCTGGATCTCGGCGTTGGTGGTCATGATTTTCTCCTGTTCTGGCCGCGGCGAACTTAGCGCGGAACGAGGCTCGCGCAAGCCGATGCCGGTATCTTCGGGTTGACCGCGTCGGCGGGCGCTGCGCATGCTGATATCGAAAAAGGAGACTGACGATTGACCGACTGGATCGAGATCCTGAAAGAACAGACCGCAACCGGCGACCAGATGAGCCGCGAAGTGCCGCAAATGCTTGCCAATCCCGACATCAGCGAAGCGCAAGTGAAAACGCTTTTTTCGGCGCTCGAAAAACAGGCGGAGTTCGTCGAAAAGCTGCGTATGGCGCTGGAAAAGTTCGGCCATGATTTTTCAGTGATCAAGGCGGCCGAGCGGCTGGAGGAGCGCTACGCCGACCTTGCCGCCTCGGTAGCGGAAAAGCTGAAGGAAATGCGAGGCTAGAGCCTGTTCCATCCCGATAAAATTCGGGATGGGCTCTATCTTCTCGTTGGACCATGATCTTTTCCGAAAACCGGCATCCTCTTTTCGCTGACGCGGTCCTTCGGTTCGGGATCATGGTCTGTCTATTTCTCGATTAGCCGCTCGAAGCGCCTGTCCGGCACTAACCAGATCAGCGCTACCAGGACATAGATCGAGACACCGATCCAGTGATTGACGAAGGTCAGTGCGACGGCGGCGATATAGAGGGCCAGCGAGATCTTTCCCTTGAGGTCATTGCCCAATGCCCTGGCGAAAAGGGTTTCGCTGCTGTGCAGTCGATGCAGGGCCATGGTGAGGATGTTGAAGCCGATGGCGCAGAGCGCCAGGTCGACGCCATAGACGGCGACCGGCACGGGCGCGAAATGGTTCTCACCCATGAAGGCTGTCGTCGCCGGCATCAGCGATAGCCAGAACAGCAGGTTGAGGTTCGCCCACAGCACGCGGCCGTCAACCCGCTGCACGGTATGGAACATGTTGTGCAAATTGTTCCAGTAGATGCCGACATTGATAAAGGACAGCACATAGCTGAGGAATATCGGCCAGAGTGGTGCCAGCGCGGAAAAATCCTCGCCATGCGGCACCTTCAATTCCAGCACCATGATGGTGATGATGATGGCGACCACGCCATCGGTGAATGCCTCGACCCGTCCTTTGCCCATGAATCTCCCCTGACAATCCGCTGAGGTTAAAAGAGGATCTCGCTCAGCGCCATCGGCAAAGCTGCCAAACTTGTCAGGAGCAAGTCGGGAAGGGGGAACGGCTGACGCGAAAAAGGCGTTTGGTGTCAGATCCCGAACAGCAAAAGGTCGAAAAATGACAGCTCACGCTCAAGTCATGACGCGCGATCACGAACTCGGCGGCAGCGCCGCAGCGGCTGCCGTGGCTGCCATGATCGCGGCTCTTTTCGCCGGCAGCACGGCGCTGACGCCGCTTTACATCATCTACAAGCAGGTCTTCGGCTTCTCGCAGATCACTTTGACGCTGGTCTACGCCGTCTATGTCATCGGCAATCTGGCAGCGCTGCTGATGTTGGGCCGTGTGTCCGATGTTATCGGGCGCCGTCCGATGGCATTGGCCGGGATGGCGGTGGCCGTCGTCAGCGCGGTGTTTTTCCTGTTCGCAGAAAATGTCGCGTGGCTCGACATCGCCCGGATTTTGAGCGGATTGGGAATTGGCGTCGGCGCCGGGACTGGGACGGCCTGGCTCGCCGAATTGCTCTCGGCCAACGACAAGTCACAGGCGGCGACGATTGCCACCAGCACCAATTTTCTCGGCCTCGGCATTGGTGCGCTGGGGGCCGGGTTGCTCGCAGAATACGCACCTTGGCCGCTCAGGCTGATATTCGTCGTCCACCTGGCGATGCTAGCGATCGTAACCCTGCTGATCTGGCGTACGCAGGAAACCGTTTCGCGGCCGGGAAAACTGGCTGACGTCTCGATGCGGCCGCGGCTTTCCGTGCCTGATGACATCCGCGCAAATTTTGTTGCGCCGGCGGTGACCGGCTTTGGCGCGATGGCGCTCGTCGGCTTTTATGCGGCACTCGCGCCGAGCGTCCTGGCGCAGCAACTGCAGGTAGCCAACCATGCGGTAGCCGGCGCTCTGTTCTTTGAATTGTCGATCGTGGCGGCCGGCACCATTGTGGCGACGACGCGTCTTTCGAGCCGGGCCGCGATGTTTGCGGCACTTGCGCTGATGATCCCCAGCGTCGCACTGATCGTTGCGGCGCAGGTCTTCGCCTCGATGGCCATCATGGTCGCCGCAAGTGCTCTGTGTGGCGTGTCGGCAGCGCTCGGCTATCGCGGCGGCTTGCAAGTGGTGAACGAGATCGCGCCGGCGGACCGGCGCGCCGAAGTGGTCTCGGCCTTCTTCATCTGCTGTTTTTGCGGCAACGCGCTGCCGGTCATCGGCATCGGCATCCTGTCGACCGTGGCAAGCGCGACCGTGGCGAGCCTGGCCTTTGCCGGCATGATTGTCGTCTTTTCCCTGGTGGCGCTCGGGTTTGGCGCGAAATACGCGCGCTGAGCCGGCCTTTCAGCCGTTCGGCGTCTCGGGCGAAAGATGCGCGCGCTGGCGCGGCACGCCGAGGCCGGTATCCGGCGGTTCGCCGGCAGCCGGCCGGCTCTCGATCATGTGCACGCTGCGCCAACCGCCGAAGCGATAATAGGCCGTGGCCAGCACGAGCGAGGTTATCGAGCCGGCCGGAAAGCTCCACCACAACGCTTCCTCACCGATCGCACTTCGAAAGAAATAGGCGAAGCTGGTGCGCACCAGAAGTACCGAGATCACCAGGATGATCAGCGGCGGCATCACCGCGCCCGTGGCACGCACAGTGGCGAAGAGCACGATGGTGATGCCGAACAGGATGAAGGACCAGGATGCGACCTTGTTGATGTGAGTGGCGATGTCGATCGCTGCACTGTCGCTGCTGAGGAAGAGGCTGAGCACCGCGCGATCGAATACGAACAGCAGCGCGACAAGCACGCCGGTAAGCACAAGGTTGAAGCCGACGCCGGACGCGGCGATGCGGCCGATCCGGTCCCAGCGCCCGGCGCCGACATTTTGCGCCGCCATGGACGAGACCGCGGCGCCGATGGCGAGCGCCGGCATCTGGATATAGGTCCAGAGCTGGGCGGCTATGCCGTAGGCAGCCGCGACCTGCGAGCCGTAGGCATTGACCATGCCCATCACAGTCAGCGCCGCGGACGAGACGACGATCATCTGCAGGCCCATCGGCACGCCCTTGAAGACGACAATGCGCAGCAGCGCCGGGTCCGGCCGCAGCAGAGCAAGATTGGCGCCGGCCAGCCGCAGCGGGTGCTTGCGCGCATAAAGCACGATCAGGATGGCAAGCACGCTTACCGTCTGGCCGATCAGCGTCGAGGTGGCCGAGCCGGCGATGCCGAGTTCGGGGAACGGGCCGATGCCGAGAATAAGCAACGGGTTCAAAATGACGTCGAGCACGACGGCCAGCGCCATGAATAGGAAAGGCGTGCGCGAATCGCCGGCGCCGCGCAGCACCGTCATGACGAAGGACAGCAGGTTCATCATCGGTACGGCGAGAAAAATGATACGCAGATAGGAGCGCGCCAGCGGCAACGCATCGGCCGGCGTGCCGAGCGCATTGAGGATTGTATCGACCCAGATCCAGCCGCAGACCGCGAACACCACCGAGACAAGGAAGAAGAAGGTGGCGCTGGTGCCGACGATGCGGCGGGCTTCGGGCAGATCGCGGGCGCCGACCGATTGCGCGACCAGGATGGTCGCCGCCATGCCGATGCCGAAGACGGTGCCGAGGATGAGAAACAGCACGAGGTTGGCATTGGACGTGGCGGTCAGCGCCGCTTCGCCGAGGAAACGACCGACCCAGACGGCATTGATTGAGCCGTTGAGCGACTGCAGAACATTGGAGCCGAGCACCGGCAGGGCGAACAGCAGCAATGTACGCGGGATAGGTCCACTGGTGAGGTCGCTGGTCCGCCGGCGTGCGGGCATCTTGTCGTCCATGGCAGGCAACTCGGCGAAGGCTTATCTTGAGTCCGGTCCGCAATGATTGCCGATTTAACGAGACAGGTCGACGCAGCGTTGCGAATTCCGCCTGGCGTGCCAGCTTCCGGAATCGTATATTGATCCTGCACGCGTGGGGCCGCATCTTTCCTGGATCTCATGGGCAAGCCGGGGGTTCATGTCCGATATTCCGCTGTTTTTTGAGCGCCTGAACCGGCGTGCGTTTCTTGGTGCATCCGCTTTGGGCGCGGCCTCCGTGGCTCTTTCGGCGTGCACCACGACGGACGTAGCGGCGCCGCCAGTGACCGCGGCGCCAAGCGATCCGGCTTTCGGCGATGCCGCAAGTATGTATGCGGCGCGCGTCGACGAGGGCTATCAACTGCCGGCAATCCCGGTAGCCAAGGTCGATCCGAAATTCGTGCGCCAAATCGTGTCCGATCCGACCGGAGAAAAACCCGGCACGATCGTCGTCGATACCTCCGAGCACTTCCTCTATCTGGTGCGCGACGGCGGCAAGGCAATTCGCTATGGCGTCAGCCTCGGCAAGGCCGGTTTCGGATGGACCGGCAGCGCCGTGGTTCAGGCGAGGAAGAAGTGGCCGGTCTGGACGCCGCCGCCGGAGATGATCCAGCGCCGGCCGGAACTGGCGAAATACAAGGACGGCATGCCGCCCGGCCCGCACAGCCCGCTGGGCGCACGCGCGCTATATCTCTTCCGCGACGGCAAGGACACGATGTACCGGCTGCACGGCACGCCGGAGTGGGATTCCATCGGGAAGAACGCTTCCTCCGGCTGTGTGCGCTTCATGAATCAGGACATTATCGACCTCTACAGCCGCGTCGACGGCGTCGCGCCGGTCTTCGTGCGCCCGAACCTGTCGGCCGCCGGGAAGATCGCCGCCGTGTCGGACAGGACGGCCGAGCCGATCGATGCGGGCGTGCCAAAGGACGCGGAGATGTTGAGGTAAGTGCCTTCGACGGATCATCAGTCTTAGGTTTTGCAAACCCACTAGAACACAATCCTTGTGCCGGCGAGCCGCAACTGAAGGGCCCGACCGTTCGATCGTGCCAGGCAGGCGGACGCGTTCGGCGCATCCGCCTGCCTGGGGGTGTCGCTACTTCCCGGCGAGGCCTGGAAGCGTGACCTGATAGACCAGGAACATCGTGTCGACATCGGCGCCATCTTCGGCCTTGTAGGCCGCGCCGACCTGGAAGCCGTCCTGGGTGAGAAAGTCATTGTCGTTGGCGACGAACAGGAAATAGTCGTCGGGCCGTGTTGGATCGAGGACGCTCACCACCGACATCGCCTCCCACTTCTCCGAAAGGTTGTTGCGGTCATTGGGCGCGCCATTGTGCAGCCCGAAGCGGCCGAGCTCGGTCTTGTCGTTGATGTCGATGAACGGCGTCAGCTTGGCCGGCGTCACCGAGGGATCGAGCTCACCTTTGGGCGCAACCGGCTTGTCCTTGTCGAACTCGGTGCCGGCGATGTCGGTTGCCACCGACACATCGACGACGCTGATCTCGCGATAGAGCGAGGTGTCGCCCTTCACCCCCTGGCCGTTGCCGCTGTCGCGCGCCAGCATCAGGAAGGTCTTGTCCGACAGAGCCACGATTTCGCTCTGCGCGGCAATCTTGGTCTTGCCCTTGGCATCGGTGAACACCGGCAGCGGCACAACATATTCATGCGCAAGCTTGAGTTGGGCCGGATCCGAGGCATCGTAGACCAGCGCGCGCGTGTTCTGGCGCGTCGAAGCGGAATCGCCGCCATCCTGCCTGGGGGCCGATTGCAGCACCGCGATCAGGAACTTGCCGTCGGGCGTCAGTGCCATGCCTTCGAGGCCCTGGTTGTTCTGGCGGCCGGTTTCGGGATCCTTCGGATCTGGGTCTGCCGCGCCAGGTCCCGGATTGTTGGACGCGAAGTTCGGCGTTCCATGACGCATCGGGACAAGCGCCGCCGGTGGCTGCGTTGCCGACATCAGACGCCCATCGGCGGAGAAGTGGTAGATGTTCGGACCATATTCGTCCGAGATGAACATGGTGCCGTCGGGCAGCCGCACGATCGCCTCGTTATCGAGCGCGAGCTTGCCGTTGGCTTCGGGCAGGATCGGCATGTCGTCGGTCGCTGCGCGCACGCCGTTGAGCGGATCTAGGCCGGTTGCATCGATGCCCTTGTCGTCGGTCAAAAGCATGGTGTCGGCTAGCGTTGCCTTGAGGCCCGACTGTTCCTGGCCGGCGGCTGGCACTGCACCCGGCGCGATCGGGGCGAACTCGAGGGCGATCGTGTTGAGGCGCGGACGGTAATCGGTGGTGCCGACGACATTGTAGCCGCGGTCCGGCAGCAGCCATAGCGAGCCCTTGTAGCCATCGGCGCCATGCGTCCAGCCGGCAGCGTCAATCGCCATGCCCGAGCCGGAGCCAAATGTCTCGCCGAACCTGTCTTTCTGGCTGGCCGGGATGCGGCCGACGCCGACCAGGCCCTTGTTGACGAAGTTGGCGCCGCCGACGGTCGCGGCGTTTTCCGCCAAGGCCGGACTCAAGGCGGTGAACATCGCGAGCGCGACAGCGAGGGGCGCGGTTCGGTGCAGGTTTTTCATGGATATCCTCTTTGAGACAAAGCTGCCGGGATCTGAAAAGCGCCGCGTCGCATCGAGAATGCCGCGAAAGCCTTCGGAGAAGCGATCTAGGACGCGAACATGATACTTGCGTGACAGTGCTGCGCTTGCCTGGCCTCGTGTGGTCGCAACTGGCCTGTGCATGGCGAATCGTTGCTATCGAAAGAGCAATTAATAACTTTACAAATAACCATTCTTGTGTGAAGTTATGACAATGAAAGATCACCGATGACAGTCTGTCGTTTCGCCACCCGCCTCAATTCCTTTGCCTCGCGGCCACAGGCCGAGTGGCCTGATCTTGTTGGTAAACCGTCCATGCTGCAAATGGCGGCGCGTGCGGCGAAGGTTGCGGAATTGACCGATCTCGACCTCAACTTCCCCGATCATGTCGATGAAAAACCTGCGGAAATGGCGCGCAAACTCGGCGATCTCGGGCTTTCCATCAATGGCTTCGCCATGCGCTACTACTCTAATCCGGCCTTCAAGCTCGGCGCCTTCACCAATCCGGATCCTTCCGTTCGCCGCGAGGCCATCGACCTGACCAAGGCCGGCATCGACGCCGCGCGCGAGGCCGGCGCCAGCCTGATGACATTGTGGCTCGGGCAGGATGGCTTCGACTACGCCTTCCAGGCTGACTACGCAACACTCTGGCAACACGAAATCGATGGCATTCGTGAAGTAGCGGCGCATGATCCGGGCTGCCAGATTAGCCTTGAATACAAACCCAACGAGCCGCGCTCCTACAGCCTGATGCCCGATGCGGCGACGACATTGCTGGCGATCCGCGAGATCGGCCTGCCCAATCTCGGCGTGACGCTCGATTTCGCTCACGTGCTCTATGCCGACGAGCAGCCGGCTTTCGCTGCCGCCCTCATAGCACGGCACAGCAAGCTGCTCGGCGTGCACCTCAACGACGGCTACGCCAAGCGCGACGACGGCTTGATGGTCGGTGCCGTGCACACGCTGCAGACGATCGAGCTGCTCAGGCAGATCCGCCGCGACGGCTATGCCGGGGCCATCTACTTCGACACGTTCCCCGACATGACCGGGCTCGATCCCGTCCACGAATGCGAAGTCAACATCGCCACCGTCAAGCGCATGCTGCGCGTCGTCGAGCGGCTGGAAAAGGACAACCGCCTGTCAGCCGCCGTCGATCGTCAGGACGCGGTCGCGTCGCAGGCCATCATCCAGGAAGCCATGCTCGGGCCGGACAGCTGAGGCCGGCGCCATCACCGTTTTTCAACAAGGGAGGAAAGACCATGAAATGTCTGCTCGTCACCGCTACCGCTGCCCTGATGACGCTGTCCATCGGCTCGGTGTTTTCCGCGGATCTCGCGCCGCTCAATTCCGACACCGAGAAGGATCGCATCGACTGGTCGCAGCTCGAGGCCAAGTTCGGGGCTTTCCCCAAGCTGCCCGAGGGCACCAAAGCGGGTGCGGTCTCCAAGACGCTGACCAACGAATACTGGCGCTCGCTGGGTGAGGGCTACAAGTCGTTCGGCGACCGCATCGGCGTGCCCGTCGTCTACCAGGCGGCGCAGAGCGAGGGCGACCAACTCGGCCAGCTCACCATCGCCGAAGGCCTGGTCACGCAAGGCTACAACGTGCTGCTCGTCTCGCCGCAGACCGACTCCAATTTGCAGCCGATCATGGAACAGGCCAAGGCCGCCAACGTGCCGGTGGTCAACGTCAACGACGCGGTCATCCCGCAGGCCGAGTACTATGTCGGCAATGTCCAGCGCGACAATGGCGTGCGCGTCGCCAAATGGTTCATCAAAAACCGGCCGGATGGCGGCAAGGTTGCCATCGTCGAAGGCCAGGCCGGCGTCTACGCCGCCGTCCAGCGCACCGACGGCTTCAAGAGCACGATCACTGAAGCCGGCAAGTTCGAGGTCGTCGCCAGCGTGCCGGGCAACTGGGATCGCCAGACCTCCTACGACGCGGCCACCAATATCCTGCAGCAGCACCCCGACCTGATCGGCTTCTATGCCAACAATGACGGCATGGCGCTGGGCATCGTCGAAGCAGTCAAGGCGGCCGGTCTGCAGGACAAGGTGGCTGTCTTCGGCACCGACGGGATTTCCGACGCTTATGCCTCGATCCGAGCCGGCGAGCTGACCGGTACCGTCGACAGCTTTCCGGTGCTGACCGGCGAGGTGGCGCTGGAATCGGCGCTGCGGCTGGTGGCCGGGCAGAAGCTGCCGCGTGTCGTTGCCACGCCGCAGGCGCTGATCACCAAGGACAATGCCGACCGTTACTCGGGCGGCGGCGACGCCGTGCGCAAAGCGCTGCTCGAGGACGCGGCAGCGGGCCAATAGAGCAGGGGCGGCGGGTGCCGGCCTTGGGTCGGCACCCTTGCCTGGAGAACTGAAGCAATGTCAGCGCGGCTGCAATTCGAGGGCATTTCCAAGGTGTTTCCGGCCGTGCGGGCGCTGAGCGATGTGTCCTTTTCGGTCGGCGCCGGCGAAATCCATGGTCTGCTTGGCGAGAACGGCGCCGGCAAGTCGACCCTGCTGCGCATCCTGTCGGGCGTCTACCGGCCGACGGCGGGAAGCGTGCTCATCGACGGCAGGCCGGTGACGCTGAACAACCCGGTCCAGGCGCGCGCCGCGGGCGTCGCGATGATCCATCAGGAATTACAGCAGGTGCCACGTCTCAGCGTTGCCCAGAACATGTTCCTGGGCCATCCGCTGACGCGCGGCGGCGTCTTCGTCGACCGGCGCGAGCAGGAACGCCGCGCTGCGGAAGCCCTCGCCGCCATCGATCCGACCATCGACCCGGCAGCCCCGCTCGGCAGCCTGAAGGTGGCGCAGCGGCAGATCGTCGAGATCGCCCGGGCGCTGCTCGACTGCGCCAGGATCGTGGCGATGGACGAGCCGACGTCGAGCCTCACGCCGAGCGAGTTCGAACGGCTGGCGGAAGTCATTGCCGGTCTGGCGCGCGACGGTGTCGCCGTCGTTTACGTCTCGCACAAGCTGGACGAGATGTTCGGCATCTGCCAGCGCGCCACCATCATGCGCGACGGCGCCGTGGTGGAAACCGTTGATCTCGCGCAGGTGTCGGAAAAGGCCGTCGTTTCGATGATGGTTGGCCGCGAGCTTGCGCAGGAACAACACCGCCCGCATGCTTCCGGCGAGATCAGGCTGAGCGTGCGTGGCCTCGCCTCGGCGACCAAGGTCCGTGACGTTTCGTTCGACCTGCATCGCGGCGAGGTGCTGGGCATTGCCGGCCTGGTCGGCTCGGGCCGCACCGAGCTGCTGCGATTGCTGGCCGGCGCCGACCGGGCGTCATCAGGCACAATGGAGATCGACGGCAAGGCGACAAAACTTTCCAGTCCGCGCGACGGCATCGCCGCCGGCATCGGCCTGGTGCCGGAGGAGCGCAAGCGCGAAGGCATCGTGCCGTTGCGGTCGATCTCCAGCAACATCGCGCTGGCGTCGATGGGCGTGTTCGCGCCGCGCGGCGTCATCGACCACCGCCGGCTGAAGCGCGTGGCAGCCGAGAAGATGAAACGCGTCAATCTCAGACCGTTCCTGCTCGACCGGCCGATCCGCCTATTCAGCGGCGGCAACCAGCAGAAGGCGATCATCGGCCGCTGGCTGGCGGCGGGAACGCGGATCCTTCTGTTCGACGAGCCGACGCGCGGCATCGATGTCGGCGCCAAGGCGGAGATCTATCACTTGATCGAGGAGCTCGCCGCCGAAGGCCATTCGGCAATCGTCGTTTCGTCCGAGTTGCCCGAGGTGATCCGGCTCGCCGACCGGGTGCTGGTCATGCGCGACGGCACGGTCGCCGCCGAACTGGGCCGCGCAAGTCTCAGCGAACAGGCGATCGCCGCGCACGCCATACCCCAAACGGAGATTGAGGCCGGCAAGGCGCAAGGCCGTCGGGCCGGTGCATAACGGACAGGACCATCGGATGACCGATATAGCCGAACACACAGCAGCGCGCCCAAGCGCAGATTTCCTGCACCGGTTTTCGGTGCGCGACGCTGGCACGCTGATCGGCCTGGTGGTGATCCTCGCTGTCTTCGGGGCGCTGGTCCCCGGCTTCTTTGCCGAGCGTAACCTGATCAACATCCTGCAGCAGTCGAGCATCAATGCCTGCCTGGCGTTGGGCATGACGCTGGTCATCATCTCGGGCGGCATCGATCTGTCCGTCGGGCCGACGGCAGCTCTTTCGGCCGTCATCTCGGCCTCGATGCTGGTTGCCGGCGTGCCGTTTCCGCTGGCCATCGCCGCCGGCTTCGCCATCGGCCTCGCCTGCGGCCTGCTCAATGGCGTGCTGGTCGCCTATGTCGGGCTGCAGCCCTTCATCGTCACGCTGGGAACCCTCAGCACCTACCGGGCGCTGGCGCTGATCTATACCGGCGGCAATCCGGTGCTCGGCCTGCCTGCCGGCTTCCGTGCCATCTTCAATGGCTCGCTGTTCGGATTGCCGTTGGCGGTCATTATCGTGGCCGTGGTCGCGCTGATTGCCTGGATCATCCTCAAGAAGACGCCGTTCGGCGAATATCTGCTCGCCGTCGGCGGCAATGAGGAAGCGGCCTATATAGCCGGCGTGCCGATCGCCCGCACCAAGATCGCCGCGTATATGATCTCGGGCCTGCTGGCGGCGCTTGCCGCACAGATCCTGATCGGCCGGTTGGGTGCGGCCGAACCCATTCTCGGCAATCTCTGGGAGCTCGACGCCATAGCAGCGGCGGCGATCGGCGGTGCCTCGCTGATGGGCGGCAAGGGCAGCGTCGTCGGCACAATCCTGGGTGCCGTCATCCTTGGCAGCATGCGCAATGGCCTGACGCTGATGAACGTGCAGTCCTTCTATCAGCTCCTGGCAACTGGCCTTATAATCCTCGCCGCGATGCTTATCGATCGCGTGACGAGGGGACGTGGATGACATTGACCGGGCTGGATCTGAAAGCAGTAGGGCCGCGCATCCGCATGATGATGCCGCATCTGACGCCGCTCGAGGCGAAGGTGGTGGAAACCGTCTTCGGCAGGCGCGGCTTCGACGAGACTATCCCGCTCAAGCAGATCGCAGAGGAGGCCGGCGTCTCAGAGGCGATGGTGGTCAAGATCGCGAAGAAGCTGGGTTTTTCCGGCTATCGTGACTTTCGCACGGCGGTCTATGAATACAGCCGCCTGCCGACCGCCGAGATGCATCAGGAGCTGTCGGTGGACGACAGTTCGGCGGAAATCGTGCAGAAGGTGTTCCGCACCTCCATCCAGGCGCTGGAGGAGACGCTCGCCATCCTCGACATGGACGATTTCGACCGCGCCGCCGATCTGCTTTACCGCGCCAGGAACCGCGATTTCTACGGCGTCGGCGGTTCGGCGCAGATCGCACGCGACGTCTCGCACAAATTCCTTCGGATCGGCATCCGCACCTCTGTCTACGACGATTCGCACATGATGCTGATGTCGGCCTCGTTGCTCGGCGCCGACGACATCGCCGTCGGCTTTTCGCATTCCGGCAACACCAGCGCCGTCATCGACGCTATACAGCTTGCGCGCAAAAGCGGCGCACGCACGCTGGCCATCACCAACTACGATAACTCGCCATTGGCAGCCGTCGCCGACATCGTGCTCTGCTCGACCGCGCAAGGCTCGCCGTTGATGGGTGAGAACGCCGCGGCGCGCATTGCCCAGCTCAACATCCTCGACGCGCTGTTCGTCGCGGTGGCGCAACGCGACTACCAGGCGGCGGAGCGCAATCTCGGCCGCACCATGTCCGCGGTGACGTCGAAACGGAAAGACAAGAACTCATGAAAGGCAGCGGCTCGTGAAAGTCAGGGGCACATGACGGCTTCCCCGCCGCTGGTCACCGTATTCGGCAGCCTGCATTACGACATCATGGTCGAAGCCCCCGATCGCCCACGCAAGGGCGAAACGGTGACCGGTCATGCCTGGCATCCAAAATGCGGTGGCAAGGGCGGCAACCAGGCGGTATCGGCAGCGCGGGCCGGCGTGCGTGCGGCAATGATCGGAGCTGTCGGCGATGACGATTTCGGCCGCACGCTTCTCGACAATCTCGATCGCTGGGGCGTTGACCGGCGCTCCGTGCGGGAGGCTTCCGGCGCCGGCTCGGGCATGAGCGTAGCGATTTTCGACGACAGCGGCGACTATGGCGCGGTGATCGTCTCGGGCAGCAACCTCACTCTCAGCGAAAAGGACATTGCGGAGGCGGCCGAGCTGATCGCGCAAACGGCGGTGCTGCTGCTGCAAAACGAGGTGCCGGAAGCCGCCAATATCGCCGCGGCGCGGGCGGTGAAGGCGCAAGGCGGCCGCGTCCTCCTCAACGCCGCACCCGCCCGCAAACTCTCGGCCGAGCTGATCGCGCTCACCGACATCGTGATCGTCAACGCCATCGAGGCGGAGTTCCTGGCCGGCGTTCCTGTCGTCGACACGCTCGAGGGTGCTGCGAAGGCGGCTGGTATGCTCGTCGGTTCCTATCCGGCTGCCATCGTCACCGCCGGCGGCGAGGGGGTCGCCTATCGCGACCGCGACGGCCAGGCGTTCGCCTTGCCGGCGATGCCGGTGAAGGTCATCAGCACTCACGGTGCCGGCGACGAATTCGTCGGCGCCTTCGCGGCGGGGCTTGCACGTGGAGAGCCTGTCAAGCCGGCACTTGCCGCGGCCAATGCCGCAGCGGCCTTGCTGGTCGCAACGCCGGAGCGCGAGCGTAGCGGGCCTTGATCAAGCTGAGCCTGCTCAGTGACCGCCATCGTCAATCGCTGTCGCGCGCGATCAGCTCCAGCGGCCAGACTTCACGGATGATGCGGGCGCCTTCGGTACCGGCGAAGGCCGGGATCGATGCCAGCAGCATTTCGGCCAGCCGCTCGCCCATCGGCTCAAGCGCCGGGCGGAAGCCGGTCAGCGCCGGCGAAAAATAGCGGCAGAGCGGCGTGTCGACGATGACGATCACCGCGATGTCGTGGCCGGGCCTGATGCCCGCCTCGGCCAGAGCCTTGCAGCCGCCAAGCGCCATCGCGTCGTTGTTGAAGATGATGGCGGTCGGCGGGTCCTTGGAGCGCATGACCTTCGGCGTCACAGCGTAGCCGCCAGCCTCGTTGATGAAACCGTCGGCGATCAGCTCGGGGTCGAACTCAATGCCGTGCCGCCGCAACGCCTTGCGATAGCCGGCGAGGAACAGATAGCCGAAATTGAGGTCGAGCGACGGGCGGATGGCGGCGATGCGCCGGTGGCCGCGCGCGACGAGACGATCGACGGCGTCAGCTCCGGCTTTTTCGAAGTCGAGGTCGAGCGAGGGGTAGGCATCGCCGCCGGAACGGCTGCGGCCGAGCGTCGCGAACGGGAAACCGGCCTGGGTCAAATAGTCGATGCGCTCGTCTTCGCGCCGCGTCCAGGCCAGCACCACGGCATCGGCCCGGCGGGTCTCGACGACACGGCGCAGGCGCTCCTGCTGATAGTCGCCCGGCGCGCCCATCACCACGATCAGGTCGAGCCCGCTTTCGGCGAGCTTGGCCTGCAGCCCGGTCAGGAATGGAATGAAGAACGGCTCGCCATACTCCTGGTCGCCCGGATGCGGCTGCAGCATGAAGGCGATCGAATGGGTGGCGCCGCGCCGCAGGCTGCGGCCGGACTGGTTCGGTGAATAGTTCAGTTTCTTGGCCGCATCGAGCACGCGCTGGCGTGTGTCGGCATTGACGTCGGCGCGACCGTTGAGCGCGCGCGACACCGTGCCGATCGAAATGTTCAGGTGACGCGCAAGGTCGTGAATGCTGGACGCCAAAGGACAGTTCTCCCCCTTGCTTGGCTAGCACCGGCTGCTCTCCGGGCCAAGCCGACACCACGATTTTTCGCAACCGGCCAATTGACATTCTACGCCATCGGGTGTGTTCTCGTAAACGTTTACGGAAAAACATTCACGGCCCTGCCGTGAATGCCGTGAAGATCGGTCTGGAGGGGCCGAGAGGGAGGAACACTGGATGATCAATGTCGTCCTGGTCGGCTGCGGAGCGATGAGCAAGGCCTGGCTCGATGCGGCCAGGCAGATCGACGGGCTCGCCATTGTAGGCCTGGTTGATATCGACGCCGAAAGGGCGCGGGCGAGGGCGCGCGAATACGAGCTTTCCGGCGCTGTCATCGGAACCGACCTCGACGCCGTGCTCGACCAGACCAGGCCCGACGCGGTATTCGACGTGGTGGTTCCCGCCGCCCGCCGCGAGGTCGCGTTTTCCGCCTTTGCCCATCATTGCCACCTCTTGACCGAAAAGCCGCTGGCCGACAGCCCGGGCAATGCGCGTGCCATTGTCGAGGCCGCCCGCAGCGCCGGGCGCATCCATGCCGTCGTGCAGAACCGCCGCTATGTCGCCAATGTCAGGCGCATCCGGCGCTTTCTCGCTTCCGGCGTCATTGGTGCTGCGACCAGCATCCACGCCGATTTCTTCGTTGCGCCGCATTTCGGCGGTTTTCGCGAAGAGATGCGCCATGTGCTGCTGCTCGACATGGCGATCCACACATTCGACGCGGCCCGCTACATGGTGGCCGGCGAACCGACCGGTGTCTATTGCCAGGAGTGGGAGCCGGCCAATTCCTGGTATCGGCAAGGGTCGTCGGCAACCGCAAGCTTCGACCTCGGCGGCGGCAAGCTGTTCACCTATGCCGGCAGCTGGTGCGCGGCCGGCTTCCGTACCAGTTGGGACAGTACATGGCGTATTGTCGCCGAGCGCGGCAGCATTGTCTGGGACGGCGAGGACGGGCTGAAGGCGGAAATCGTGCAGCCGGTCCGTGAAGGCCTGTTCCACCGCACCGAACCGATAGCCGTGCCGCCGCTCGACCCGGCCGATCGCGTCGGCGGCCATCTCGGCATCATCCAGGATTTCGTCCGCGCCGTCGAAACCGGCACCGAGCCGGAGACGCGCGGCGCCGACAACATCAAGAGCCTGGCCATGGTTTTCGCTGCGATCGAGAGCGCCGAGACCGGGCGCCGGGTCGCCATCGCTGCACAGGAAGGATCATGATGCCAAACCCGCTGCTCGACATCAGGATCGGCACAATGGTGCGGGCCAATCTCGACGACCCGGCCGCCTATGTCAGGCAGATCCTGCCGCTCGGCTTCGAGAGCATCCAGCCGTTCTTCTGGCAGACGCTGGGCGGCAAGGACATTCCACGGCTGGCGGGCGAGATCCGCGAGGCGATCGGCGATGCCGATGTCGTCATCTCGTCGATCGGGGTGTTCGGCAATCCGCTGGAGAGCGGCGAGATCGATCGCGGCGTGCTCCAGGCGTGGGAAACGATCATCGACAACGCGCATCTATTCGGCACCAACATGGTCAGCGGCTTCACCGGCCGCATTCGCGGCAAGCCGCTGCCAGACAGCCTGCCGCGTTTCCGCGAGGTATGGGGGAAGTTGGCAAAACGGGCTGCCGACAAGGGCGTGCGCATCGCCTTCGAGAACTGCGCCATGGACGGCAACTGGGCCAGCGGCGACTGGAACATCGCCCACAATCCAGACGCCTGGGAGCTGATGTTCAACGAACTGCCGGACGACAATCTCGGCCTGGAGTGGGAGCCCTGCCACCAGCTGGTCTACCTGATCGACCCGATCCCGCAGATCCGCAAATGGGCGCCGCGCATCTTCCACGTCCACGGCAAGGACGCGACGGTGCGCTGGGACGTGATCCGCGAACATGGCGTGTTCGGTCGCCTGCCGTTCGTGCAGATGCGCACGCCGGGCTTCGGCGACAGCGACTGGACGCGAGTGATCAGCGAGCTGCGGCTGGCCGGCTACAAAGGCGCCATCGACATCGAGGGCTGGCACGACCCGGTCTATCGCGGCGATCTCGAGATCACCGGCCAGGCGCGTGCGCTGGATTATCTCCAACAATGCCGGGGAGGCGCGAGCTACCTGCCGAACCCGGTGTGAGAACTCGGCCGGCGGGAGGTGCCGGCCAGCGAAAGATTGCGGCGCGTTGCCGAAGCGATCGTCAAAACCCCTCGGCTAGCGAGGGAACAAAGGGAGGAACGTGCATGAGCATTACGATGAGAAGGACAGTTCTGCGCTCGACCGTCGCGGCGGCCGCGATGGCGTTCGCCGCCGCACTCTCGACCTTGCCGGCGCAGGCGCTCGATGCCCAGTGGTGCAAGGATGTCCATATCCGTTTCTTCGCCGGCGGGGCGGAGGGCGATGCGTTCGGCACCATCGTCTATAATGGCGCCAAGCAGGCGGCCGCCGATCTCGGGCCCAAGGTCGACTATATCTTCTCTGGGTGGGACGTGGAGAAGATGGTCCAGCAATTGCGCGAGGCTGTTGCGGTCAAGCCCCAAGGCATCGCCATGATGGGCCACCCGGGCGACGCCGCCATCATGCCGCTGGCCGAACAGGCGCACAAGGACGGCATCAAGATGATGTACCAGAACGTGCCGGTGCCGACGGTCACGGCGGCGTTCGGCGGCGGCTATGTCGGCGCCCAGCAGGAGCAGCAGGGCCGCGCGCTCGGCGCCGAGGCGTTCAAGCTGGCCGGGCTGAAGGCCGGCGACAAGGCGATCATGATCGGCCCGTTCGAGAACGAGAGCCGCGGCGCGCGCGAACGCGGCACGGTCGCCGCACTGAAAGAGGCCGGCATCGACGTCGTTCAAATCAATTCTCAAACCGAGTGGGCAGCCGATCCCAATCTGGCCATTCCGGTGATCACGGCAGCACTGCTCAACAATCCCGACGTCAAGGCGGTCGGCTATCCCGGCGGGCAGCTGCTAGGCAATGTGCCGACTTACATGCAGGCGGCGGGCAGGAAGCCGGGCGACATCTTCAACTTCGGCTTCGACACCAGCCCGCAGATCGTCGAGGGCTTCAAGGGCGGCTGGGTGCAGCTGACGGCCGACCAGCAGCCGTTCATGCAAGGCTACCTACCAATCCTCAGCCTCTGCCAGCAGGTGGTGTTGGGTCTGGCGCCGATGAATGTCGACACCGGTGCCGGCTTCGTCACGCCGCAGAATTATGAGATCGTTTCCGAACTCGCCAAGCAGGCGTTGCGCTGATCGCCCGATCTGCCGGCCGGGTTGAATCCCGGCCGGCGACGACCGACAAACAAGCGAGGACCGCCATGGCCGAACGCCTCATCGAACTGCGTGAAATCAGCAAGTCCTACGGCCAGGTCTATGCGCTTGGCGGCGTCAATCTCAGCGTCGACCGCGGCGAGGTCGTCGGCCTGATCGGCGACAACGGCGCCGGCAAATCGACGCTGATCAAGATCCTTTCCGGCGTGGTCAAGCCGACCAGCGGCGAAATCCTCATTCGCGGCAAACCGGTGACCGGGTGGAGTGCTGCGCGCTCGCGCGACGCCGGCATCGAAACGGTGTTCCAGGACCGGGCGCTCGCCGTGCAGCAGACGATCGTGCGCAACATCTTCATGGGCCGCGAGCTCACCGGCTGGCTTGGATGGCTGAAGGTCAACAAGGAGATCGCCGAGGCGAGCCGGCTGATGCGCGAGATCGGCTTCACCTCGAAGGTGTTCACGCCGCAGTCGATCGTCGGCCAGCTGTCGGGCGGCGAACGCCAGGGCGTGGCGATCGCCCGCGCCATCTACAAGCAGGCCGACCTGATCATCCTCGACGAGCCGACGACGGCGCTGTCGCTGACCGAAACCGCGAAGGTTTTTCATTTCGTGCGCCAGGTGCGGGCGAGCGGCCGCTCGATCCTGTTCATCGGCCACAACATCCACCACGTCTTCGATATCGCCGACCGCTTCGTGGTGCTCGACCGCGGCAAGGTCACGCTCAGCGCCGACCGCAGCGAGGTCAAGTCGGCCGAAGACCTCATCAATTTCATGGAAGACGTGGCACATCCCGGCGGATTGCCGGGACTTCGCGACGCCGGGGAGCAGATAGCGCGATGAGCAAGACCATGGATCCCGATCTGCAGACCCCTCTAGGCAGCAGCGATGCCGCCCGAAAGGCATGGAAACACCCGTCCGATAACTGGCTGCGCGGCTTTGTCCTCGACAACCGCGCCGCACTCGGCACGCTTGCCGTGTTCATCGTGATGATGGCGGTGTTCATGATCGCCAATCCGACGGTCTTCACCAGCTGGTATCTCTATAGTTCCGTGCTGACCACGCTGCCTGTGGCGCTGTTCGTGGTGGTGCCGCTCGTCTTCGTCGTCACCTGTGGCGAGATCGACCTGTCGTTTCCGGCGACGATGGGCTTCGCCTCGTGGGTCTTCGCGCTGGTCGTGCAGGCCGGCTACGACCCGTTCGTCGGCATCGCCGCCGCAATCGTCACCGGCATGCTGCTCGGCTTCCTGGTCGGCTCGCTGGTCGTCTATGGCGGGCTGTCGTCGCTGATCGCCACGCTCGGCATGAATTTCCTGCTGCGCGGCCTGATCCAGATCATCAACGAGGGCAGGTCGACCGCGCTGACCGGCCTTGCCGACAGCTGGGCCTACAAGATCTTCTCCAGCCAGCTTTACGGCATCCCGGTGCAGATATTCTGGGCCATCGCCTTCGTCGTGCTGTCGGCGCTGCTCTACAACCGCCATCGCTTCGGTGCCCAGGTCAAGGTGGTCGGCGACAATCCCGACAGCGCCCAGCAGATGGGCATCGATGTCAAGCGCGTCAGGGTGAAAGTGTTCGTCTTCGTCGGTATCGGCGCGGCGATCGCCGGCACGTTCTCGGTAATGATCAACTTCACCTGGTGGCCGACGGCGGGCGACGGATACCTGCTGCCGGTGCTGGCATCGGTGTTCGTCGGAGGCACGCCGACCTGGGGCGGCATCGGCACCGTCGTCGGCGGCGCGATCGGCGCGGTTACGGTGTCCTTCATCCAGACCGGCGTCGTCGCGGCGGGACTGAGCGGCTTCTACGTCCAGTTCTTCAACGGGCTGATCATCATCCTGTCGCTGCTCGGCCATAAGTGGAACCAAGCGCGGTATCGGTGACCGGCGGCCTCAAACCCCCGTGACAAACCCGTCCAGCACGCGTTTCTGGCCGGCCTTGTCGAAGTCGATGGTCAGCTTGTTGCCTTCGATGGCCGAGATGTTGCCGTTGCCGAATTTCTGGTGGAAGACGCGGTCGCCAACGCTGAAGGGGGAGGGCGTGTCGGCGACGGATTTGGCGACCAGCTCGCCGTCGATGGTGCGGCCCTTGATCGAGGTGCGGCCGGCACCGTAGCCCGAGTCGGTTTCGCCATAGCCGATGCGCTCGACCTGGTGGCCGGAGCGCGTGCCCCAATTGCGGTCGGTCGCTTCGGTGCGGTTGGCCTGAGCACGTTGCCAGCCCGGTGTCGCATAGGTGCTGGAGAAGGCGCCGGATTTCTCGGCGCCGTTGTTGCCACCGATGTTATCGAAGCGCGACGCCCCATAAGGATTCTGTCTTCCAGCCCCCTGGCCGCCACGACCGGGAGCGAACGAGCCGCCACCATAGGCATTGCCGTAGCCGCCATAGGAGTTGCCGCTCTCGGCGACCTCGACATGGGCTTCCGGCAGCTCGTCGAGGAAGCGCGACGGGATGGTCGATTGCCAGAGGCCGTGGATGCGGCGGTTGGAGACAAACCAGAGATGCAGGTTCTTCTTGGCGCGGGTCAGGCCGACATAGGCAAGGCGGCGCTCTTCCTCCAGGCCGGAGCGGCCACCCTCGTCGAGGGAACGCTGGTGCGGGAACAGGCCTTCCTCCCAGCCGGGCAGGAACACGGTTTCGAATTCGAGGCCCTTGGCCGAATGCAGCGTCATGATGTTGACGGCGTCGAGCTCAGCGTTCTGCTCGGCGTCCATCACCAGCGCGACATGTTCGAGGAAGGAGCGCAGCGATTCATACTCCTCCATGGAGCGTATCAGCTCCTTTAGGTTCTCCAGCCGGCCGGGCGCTTCGACCGAGCGGTCGTTCTTCCACATGTCGGTGTAGCCGCTCTCCTCCAAAATGGTCTCGGCGAGTTCGGTGTGCGGGGTGGTTTCGAGAGCCTTTTGCCAGCGCTCGAAATTGGCTGATACCTCGCGGAGTGCGGCACGCGGCTTCGGCTTCAGCTCGTCGCTTTCGGCCAGTTTTGCCGCCGCCTCCAGCATCGGGATGCGCAGCGCGCGTGCGGTGTCGTGGACCTGGCGGATGGTGGCCTCGCCCAACCCGCGTTTCGGCACGTTGACGATGCGCTCGAAGGCGAGGTCGTCGGCGCCTTGTGCGACGACGCGGAAGAAGGCCAATGCGTCGCGAATCTCGAGCCGCTCATAGAAGCGCGGGCCGCCGATGACGCGGTAATTGAGCCCGAGCGTGACGAAGCGGTCCTCGAATTCGCGCATCTGGAAAGACGCGCGGACGAGAATCGCCATATCGTTCAAATTGTGCTTCTGGCGCTGGTAGGCCTCGATGGTCTCGCCGACGGCGCGGGCCTCCTCCTCGGAATCCCAGGCGGCGTGGACATGCACCTTCTCGTCGTCCTCGGCGATCTTCTCGGTAAACAGCGTCTTGCCGAAGCGGCCCTCATTGTGGGCGATGAGATGCGAGGCGGTGCCGAGGATGTGCGCGGTCGAGCGGTAGTTGCGCTCCAGCCGGATGATGGTGGCGCCGGGGAAATCCTTGTCGAAGCGCAGGATGTTGTCGACTTCGGCGCCGCGCCAGCCATAGATCGACTGGTCGTCGTCGCCGACGCAGCAGATGTTAACTTTGCTTTCGCTCACGGCCGCGCGCGAGCTTCGCTCGCTGGCCTCCGCGGGGGCGGCCTGGCCGGCCGACGCCCGGTCGGGCTTGCGGCCTTCGGCCGAAGAGCGCCCAATCTCCCCCCTCGTGGGGGAGATGTCGGCGGAGCCGACAGAGGGGGGCGCTGTCCCGCCAGCGTTTCCGCCAGGACCATTGGAAGCGTCGCGATCCTTCGCGCCCCCCTCTGTCCTGCCGGACATCTCCCCCGCGAGGGGGGAGATTGGCTTGCCTTGAGGCCGCTGGGCCAGCAGGCGCAGCCACATGTACTGTGCGGTGTTGGTGTCCTGGTACTCGTCGACGAGGATGTAGCGGAAGCGCTTGTGGTATTCCTTCAGCACGTCCGGATTGGCGCGGAAGATGCGGATCGGGTGACATAGGAGATCGCCGAAGTCACAGGCATTCAGCGTCTGCAGCCGCTCCTGATAGGCCTTGTAGAGTTCGCGGCCCTTGCCGTTGGCGAAGGCACGGGCATCGCCCTCGGGGATGTCGGCGGGACCGAGGCCCTTGTTCTTCCAGCCGTCGATCATCTGGGCGAACTGCTTGGCCGGCCAGCGCTTGTCGTCCAGCCCTTCCGCCTGGATGAGCTGTTTGATCAGCCGCACGACATCGTCGGTGTCGAGAATGGTGAAGTCGGATTTGAGCCCGGCCAGCTCGGCATGTCGGCGCAGCAGCTTCACGCCAATCGAGTGGAAGGTGCCGAGCCACGGCATGCCCTCGACATTGCCTTCGCCGATCAACAGGCCGATGCGCTGCTTCATCTCGCGCGCCGCCTTGTTGGTGAAGGTGACGGCGAGGATCTGCGAAGGGAAGGCCTTGCCGGTGGCAAGGATGTGGGCGATGCGGGTGGTCAAGACGCGCGTCTTGCCGGTGCCGGCGCCGGCCAGCACCAGCACCGGGCCTTCGGTGGTTTCCACCGCCAGCCGCTGCTCGGGGTTGAGGCCGTTGAGATAATCGGGCGCGTTGTTTTGATTGCTGCGGGCAGCCATGGCGCGCGCGGCGATGCCCGACGGGGCCACGGGCCGCGCGTTCGGTTCGTCAAAAAAGGGCATGTCTTCCGAAAAGCCGGACATCTCTCCCCGAATGTAGTGATTCGGCAGCGAAAGGCCAGAAGTGTCTCCGTTTTGTTCTCTGTCCAGTCGGTAGACTCACAATCTGAATGGGTCCGCTAACCAAAACGCCGAGCTTGCCGTGGGTCGACGCCGTAAAACGCCGAGCTTGCTTGACAGGGGAAGCGGGCCGGAGAAAGTTGCGTGGGGGCAGGCACGCAATGCGGGGTTGCCCATGGACGCGTCGCGGAGCGCACCAGTCGAAGGAGCACCGTCTTGGCTGTGGTCATCACCTCCCTGATCCTTTTCCTCATCGGCCTGGCGCTTGGCGGCGGCGGCATCTGGCTCGTGACGCTGGGCGGCAGCTGGTATTACGTCATCGCCGGCATAGCTTTCCTGATCGCTGCCTGGCTGCTCTACAGGCGCAGATCCACGGCGCTGTGGCTCTACGCGGCGATCGTGCTCGGCACGCTCGCCTGGGCTGTCTGGGAAACCGGCTTCGACTGGTGGGAGCTCGGCCCGCGCGGCGGCATCATCGTGCTTGTCGCGCTGTGGCTATTGACGCCATGGGCGCGGCGCGGGCTTACCGGTCCCGACGGACGAGCGCCGCTGATCCTCGCGGTGCTGGCATCGCTCGGCGTCGCCGGTTATTCGATGACGACGGACCCAAAGGATATTGCCGGCCAACTCAACACCGACAAGGTGACGCCGACGGCCGAACTCGGCGGCAATGTGCCGGCCGGCGAATGGCACTATTACGGTCGCACGCAATATGGCCAGCGCTATTCGCCGCTCGACCAGATCACCCCCGAAAACGTTGCCAATCTGCAGCCGGCCTGGACCTATCGCACCGGCGACGTGAAAGGGCCCGACGACATCGGCGAGACGACCTATCAGGTGACGCCGCTGAAAATCGCCGACACGCTCTACATCTGCACGCCGCATAATTTCGCCATCGCCATCGATGCCGCGAGCGGCAAGGAGAAATGGCGTTTCGATCCGCAGGTCAAGCTCAACAAGGACCGCCAGCACCAGACCTGCCGCGGCGTGGCTTACTATGCCGATGCCAAGATCGCCGCCGGCCAGCCCTGCGCCACGCGCATCTATCTGCCGACATCGGACGCCCGGCTGATCGCGCTCGACGCGGCGAATGGCCAGGTCTGTCCGACATTTGCCGAGGGCGGCACGCTGAACCTGCTCGCCAACATGCCATATCCGAAGCCGGGCTATTACTATTCGACTTCCGCGCCGCTGATCGTCGCCAACAAGATCATCGTCGGCGGCGCGGTCAACGACAATTATTCGACGCAGGAGCCGTCCGGGGTCATCCGTGCCTACGATGCCGACACCGGCGCGCTGTTATGGAATTGGGATTCCGGCAATCCGGACCAGACGACGCCGCTGCCGCCGGGCCAGACCTACACCAACAACTCGCCCAATATGTGGTCGACGGCGAGCGCCGACGAGAAGCTCGGCCTGCTCTATGTGCCGCTCGGCAACAAGACGCCGGACCAGCTCGGCGCCGGACGCAGCGCCAATGACGAGAAATTCTCTTCCTCGATCACCGCGCTCGATCTCAACACCGGACAATTGCGCTGGGTGCGGCAGACCGTGCATCACGATCTCTGGGACATGGACGTGCCGGCGCAGCCGACGCTGGTCGACATAACCACGGCCAGTGGTGTGGTGCCGGCGCTGGTCGGGCCGACCAAGCAGGGCGACCTCTATGTGCTCGACCGGCGCAGCGGCGAGCCGATCGTTCCGGTCAAGGAAGTGCCGGCGCCGGGCGGCGCGATCGAAGGCGACCATACCTCGCCGACGCAGCCGGTCTCGGACCTCAGCTTCAGTCCGAAGCCACTGACCGGCGCGGATATGTGGGGCATCACCATGTTCGACCAGCTGGCCTGCCGGATCGAGCTTCGGAAGCTGCGGTATGAGGGCCGCTATACGCCGCCGTCGCTGCAAGGCTCGCTGATCTATCCTGGCAATTTCGGCACCTTCAACTGGGGCGGCGTGGCAGTCGATCCGGTCCGGCAGGTGATGTTCGGCATGCCGACATACCTGGCGTTCATCTCCAAATTGGTGCCGCGCGCCGACGTGCCGCCGCCGGGCGATACCAAGGGCAGCGAACAAGGCCTGAACCGCAATGACGGTGCGCCTTACGCAGTGATATTGAAGCCATTCCTGTCGCCGCTCGGCATTCCCTGCCAGGCGCCTCCGTGGGGCTATGTGGCCGGCGCCGACCTTCGGACCGGCAAGATCGTCTACAAGCATCGCAACGGCACCGTCTACGACATGACGCCGCTGCCGCTGCCGTTCAAGGTCGGCGTGCCGGGCATTGGCGGGCCGATGATCACTGCCGGCGGCGTCGCCTTTCTCGGTGCGGCGGTCGACGACTATGTGCGCGCTTATGACCTGACGACCGGCAAACAGCTCTGGCAGGCGCGGCTGCCTGCCGGCGGGCAGTCGACACCGATGACCTACACGGTAGCCGACGGACGCCAGTTCGTCGTCATCGTTGCCGGCGGCCACGGCTCGGTCGGCACCAAGCCGGGCGATTATGTGATGGCCTATACGCTGCCGAAATAGAGAAGTTCCTCAGAGCCCGAGATGCCCTTTCAGGTCGGGTACCGATGCAAGTACCTCGTTGGTCAGCTGCGGGCCGGCGGCTGTCTCGGCCTGCTGGACCAACGCGGCATCAAGGCCATCGTGCAGAGACTTATGGCAGCCCTCACTCAGCCGTGACTGGACCAGCCAGGCTTCGACCCTATGTTGCTGCCGGGGGCCGAAGACCTAGGAGCGCGCCATGACAACACCTGCCGGCCCCGCCAAGCCTGTCATTACCCAGGCGATGATCGATGCCTATGATGAATACACGCATCTGACGCTCGACCGGCGGCGCTTCATGGAGCAGTTGACCAGGCTTGCCGGGTCGGGTGCGGCAGCGGCCGCGATCTCGCCGCTGCTGGCGGCGAATTCGGCCCAGGCGGCAATCGTCGCGGAAAACGATCCGCGCGTGAAAGGCGAGGACATCAGCTATACAGGCAGCGGCGGCGAGATGAAGGGTTATCTGGTCAAGCCGGCGGGTCAGGCCGGCAAGCTGGGCACGGTCATCGTCGTGCACGAAAACCGGGGGCTCAACCCGCATATTCGCGACGTGGCGCGGCGCGTGGCGCTGGAGGGGTTCGTGGCGCTTGCCCCGGACTTCATGACACCGCTCGGCGGCACGCCGGCCGATGAAAACAGGGCACGTGACCTGTTTTCCCAGCTCGATCCAGCACAGGTCGCCACCAATGCCGTCGCAACGGTCGCCTACCTCAAAGGCCACAAGGACGGCAACGGCAAGGTCGGCGCCGTCGGCTTCTGCTGGGGCGGCGGCACGGTGAACATGCTGGCCGTCAACGCGCCGGATCTTGCAGCCGCCGTTGCCTATTACGGCATGCAGCCGAAGGCCGAGGACGTGCCGAAGATCAAGGCGCCGCTCATGCTGCATTATGCCGGGCTCGACACCCGCACCAATGCCGGCATCGACGCCTTCAAGAAGGAACTCGACGCGGCCCATATCGAATATTCGGTCTATGTCTATGAAGGCGCCAACCATGCCTTCAACAACGACACATCGGCGGCCCGTTACGACAAGAAGGCGGCTGACCTCGCCTGGGGGCGGACGATCGCTTTCCTCAAGGAGAAGTTGGCCTGATCAGGCGGGCGCCAGCGCCGGTTTGTGAAGGGCGACGCCGGCCACCACCAGCGCGATGCCGAGGCAGTCAGTGAGGCTCGGCACCTGCCGCAGCACGATGACGCCGATAAACGTCGCGGTAACCGGAAGCAATGACAGCATCAGCGCGAAACTGGAGCGCGGCAGCCGCGACATGGCAAGCTGGTCGCAAATATAGGGAATGACCGACGAGCAGATGCCGACACCGACCGCCGCAAGCAGCAGCGGCGGCGTCGAGAACGCCGGCAGCGCATCGGCAAGACCGATCGGCAGAACGACGAGAAGGGCGACCGCCATGGCGGCACCCAGCCCGGCGATGCCATCGCCAGCGTCGGCGCGCGCGACGCGGTGGCCGAGCACGATATAGAAGACGAACAGCGCGCCATTGAGGAAGGCCCAGAACAGGCCGACAGGATCGCTCGACCATTTGACGTCGATGAGCAGCAAGGTGCCGGCGACGGCGATTGCAAGGGCGGCGAGATTGCGCGGGCTTCTGAGGCCGACAAGCGCGACGCCGATGGTGCCGACGAATTCGATCGCCGCTACCAGCGAGATCGGCAGCCGGTCGAGCGCCAGGTAAAACGAGCAATTCATCACCCCAAGGCAGACGCCGAAACCCACAAGCAACAACCGCGTCGAGCGATCGGCGCGGGCGAAGACCGCCCATGGTCGGGTCAGCGGGGCAAAAACCAGTGCCGCGGTGGCGATGCGCAGCCACGCCATGCCGAGCACGCCGACATGCGAGAAAAGCAGGACTGCGAAAGCGGGGCCGAGATAGTGGAACACGGCGCTGACGCCGAACCACAGATGGGGCGGCACCGAGCTTGCCAAGGTAAAAGCCGGGCCGGCGAGTGCCGGACTTGCTGCTGGGGCTTGCGTCCGATCTTCCATGGGGTCAGTATCGCAGGCGATTTTTGCCGTTGATATGGATGATGGCCGGGCATTGCGGCTATTCCCTTTTCGAAAGCAAGGAGTATTCCGCTGAAACGCCTTCGAAATGAAAATACCGATCTGGATCCGGCGGATCTAAAAATCCTGCGCCTGCTGGAGGAGGATGCGCGCACCAGTATTGCCGAACTGGCGCGCTCAGTCGGCCTGTCGGCGCCGAGCGTCGCCGAGCGCATCAAGCGGCTGCAGGAAAGCGGCGTGATCGAGGCCTATACGGTGCGGATTAATCCGGCCGCGCTCGGCATGAAGCTGTCGGCATGGCTGCGCATCAGGCCGGTGCCGGGGCAACTCGCCGTCGTGGCCGAAATCATCCGCGACCTGCCGGAAATCGCCCAATGCGACCGGGTCACCGGCGAAGACTGTTTCATCGCGCTGGCGCATGTCGGCTCGGTCGCCGAGCTCGAGCGGGTGATCGACCGGATCATTCCCCATGCGATGACCAATACGGCGATCATCCAGTCGACGCCGGTAGTGGCACGCTCGCCGCTAGGGGCGGTGAAGCGCCCGGCCTGATGCTAGATTTAAATCTGCGACGTCAGCTCGACCGGGAAATCGTCATTGTCGGCGTCGCGCATGGCGGCGAGGCTGCGGTTGTCCAGCACCTCTGCGATCGCCTGACGCACCTCCAGCATCATGTGCCGGACCTGGCAGGTCGCCTCGTCGCAATCCTCGCAGCGCTGGTATTGTGTGCGGCTGGCGCAAGGGATCGGCGCCAGCGGCCCGTCGAGGACACGCACGACATGGCCGATCTTGATTTCGGAAGCGGGACGGGCGAGGCGGTAACCGCCTTCCTTGCCCTTGCGGCTCTGGACGAAGCCGGCATTGCGCAACTCGCCCAGGATGGCATCCAGGAATTTCTTGGGGATGTTGTTGGCGACCGCAATGTCGTTGACGAATGCGAGCTGGCCGACCGGCAGGCCGGACAGATGCACGAGAGCCTTGAGGCCGTATTTGCCTTTTTTGGTAAGCATGCCCGAGTCAACCCATTAAGCCCCAACCACCCGCATCTGGCGGCTGTTTGTGTGCAAATAATGACGGTTTGGCCGTGCGATGCCGTTCGCGCAGACAGGCCGCCCGAAGACATATTGCGCGCAAACGCGTTGATTCTTCGTAACGTTTTGGAGGGCGGGCGTCCGGAACGGGCGGAGGCCACGTTTTCGGCGAGCAAATGAAGAAAGCCGGCAAACGCCCGCTTTCAATCAGTTCACGAGGTTGCAGACGTCAGCGGCTGCCGTAAGTCTGGTCGAGCAGGCCGCCAGCGGCGAAATGCTCGGCCTGGACCTTGGCCCAGCCGCCGAAGACATCCTCCACCGTCAATAGGCGGACATCGGGAAACTCAGCCTTGTACTTGGCGGCGACCGTCGCGTCGCGGGTCCGCAGGCCGTTGCGGGCGGCGATGTCCTGGCCCTCCAGCGTATAAAGGAAGTCGAGATAGGTCTTGGCGAGGTCGCGCGTGCCATGCTCGTCGGCGATCGTGTCGACGATCGCCACCGGAAACTCGGCCAAAAGGCTGACCGAGGGCGTCACCTGCTCGAATTTGTCCTCGCCATACTCCTTGCGGACGCCGCGCGTTTCCGACTCAAAGGTGATCAGCACGTCGCCGATCTCGCGCTGCACGAAAGTGGTGGTCGCGGCGCGTCCGCCGCTGTCGAAGATCGGTACGTTGTTGAACAGCTTGGTGACGAATTCCTTCACCTTGGCGTCGTCGCCCTTGAAGGCTTCCTTGGCGTAGGCGGTGGCCGCAAGGTAGGTGTACCGGGCATTGCCGGAGGTTTTCGGATTGGGGAAGATCACCTGGACGTCGTCGCGCACGAGATCGTTCCAATCCTTGATGTGCTTCGGATTGCCGGCGCGCACCAGGAAGGAGGGCAGCGAATAGAAGGGCGAGGCGTTGTCGGGAAAATCTTTCTGCCAATCCGCGGAGATGAGACCCTTCCTGACCAGGAAGTCGATGTCGAGGACCTGGTTGAAGGTGACCACATCGGCGCCGAGGCCCTCGGCGATGGCACGTGCCTGCGCAGACGTCCCGGCATGCGACTGATCGATGGTGACGCCTGGGTGGCCGGCGACGAACGCCTTGTTGACCTGCGCAAACAGCTCGCGGCCGACATCGTAAGAAGCGTTCAGCAATTTGTCGGCCGACCAGGCTTGGGAGGATGCGAGGAACAGGCCGGCCAATGTGGCGACGCCAAGCAAAAATCGCTTCATGAAAACAAGGCTCCAATGCGTGCGCTTATTGCCGGACTATAGCGGCAAGGCATTGTGCGCGACGAGGCAGGCAGAGCGGCCGCTCCACGTTGTCGATGGAAGAAATATTCCCGCTGTGGAGGATTTCTAGTTTTTTCTTTCAGGCAGAGTCTTCCGGGCAGCTTGGCAGCGGTGCCGATGCCGTCGGCGTGCACGATGGTTCCCGGCCGGCCAACGCGATGGCGATTGCATCGCCGCGCGGTCTGGCATATACAAATGGTATATACAAGGAGCTATCGTCATGCCTCAACGCCGCCATTCGACAACCCCGCCGAAAGAGGCGAAGCTGTTTCGTAACAATCGCAGTCAGGCGGTGCGCATTCCTGTCGAGTTCGAACTTCCCGGCGAAAAGGTCTTGATCAGTCGTGAAGGCGACCGCCTGATCATCGAGCCGGTTCGCAAACCCGGCCTCACGGCGCTGCTCGCGCAATGGGCGAAAGAGCCGCCCCCCGGTTCCGAGGAGGACTTTCCCGAAGTCGAGGATATGCCTGTCAAATCCGAGGAATTTTTTTGATGCGGTTCATGCTGGACACGAACATTATCAGCGACATGATCCGAAATCCGGCCGGGAAAGCCGCCGCCGCCGCCCTGCGCGTGGGAGACGCCGCCGTGTGTACCAGCATCGTGGTCGCCTCGGAACTGCGATATGGCTGCGCCAGGAAAGAGTCGGCCAAGTTGCTCAAGAAGGTCGAGGAATTGCTGGCTGAGATTCCTGTCTTGCCGCTCGATGTGCCGGTAGATGCCGAGTACGGCGCGATTCGCGCAGAGCTGGAAGGCAGGGGCCAGACCATCGGCCAAAACGACCTTTTTATTGCTGCCCACGCCTATGCACTGGGAACTACCCTGGTGACCGCCAACACCGGCGAGTTCAACCGGATCAAAGGCCTGAAGGTCGAGAACTGGCTGGTGTAGCGCCTAAAAGAGGATCAAGCAGCCGGAAAAAGCTTCCAGCGCCGCGGCCTGAAAGCCACCCGGCTTTTCTGCGCCGCCGGATGGTCGACTGGCAACTCGATCTCGACCCGCTGGCGTTCGCCGCCGATTTCGAGCTCGACCCGCCTGGTGCCGGCGACGCGGCGGCTGGCGACAACCGTGCCGGCGATGCAGCCGTTGCATTCTTCCACCAGATCGACGTCGTGCGGGCGGAAGAACAGCGTCGCTTCACCTTGCGGTGCGTGCGGCGCGGAAAGCCCGATCGGCCGGTCGGCGATCCAGACCTGGCCGTCCTCGACCTTGACCGGGATCGAGCTCGATTCGCCGATGAAGCCATAGACGAAGGGCGAGTTCGGCGTGTCGTAGATCTCGTCGGCGGTGCCAACCTGCTCGATGCGGCCCTGGCTCATCACCACGACGCGGTCGGCAAGCTCCAGCGCCTCTTCCTGGTCATGGGTGACGAAGACCGTGGTGTGGCCGGTGGCGTCGTGGATGTCGCGCAGCCAGCGGCGCAGTTCGCGGCGCACCTGGGCATCGAGCGCGCCGAACGGCTCGTCGAGCAAAAGCACGGCCGGTTCGATCGCCATGGCGCGGGCCAGCGCCACGCGCTGGCGCTGGCCGCCCGAAAGCTGCGCCGGATAGCGTTTTTCCAGACCGGAAAGCTGAACGAGGTTGAGGAGTTCCGAGGCGCGGCGGCGGATTTCCTTCGCCGACGGGCGTGACGGCCCGTGCCGGACCTTGAGTCCGAAGCCGATATTGTCGGCGACCGTCATATGGCGAAACAGCGCGTAATGCTGAAAGACGAAGCCGACATTGCGCTCCTGGATCGACTTTTGCGAGGCATCCTCTTCGCCGAAGAAGATCTTTCCGCGGGTCGGCCGCTCCAACCCGGCAATCAGCCTGAGCAGCGTCGTCTTGCCGGAACCGGATGGCCCCAGCAACGCGATCAACTCACCCGACTTGATGTCGAGCGAAACGTCGTGAAGGGCCGGAAACCGCTCAAACTCCTTGCGCACGTTGGCAACGCGAACTTCCATACAAATCCCTTTTGTAGTTGATGCATGTCGTTATCCCAAAACCGGTTCCCACTTTTGGGCGACATGCATTTTGTCAGTGTCCGCGCGTCGCGGCGATCTCGGCGCCGTAGCGCATCTCGAGAAGTGTTTTCAAGACCAGTGTGACGAGCGCCAGGCCGGCAAGCAGCGAAGCGACGGCAAAGGCGGCGGCGGCATTGTACTCGTTATAAAGGATTTCGACATGCAGCGGCATGGTGTTGGTCAACCCGCGTATGTGGCCGGACACCACCGAGACCGCGCCGAACTCACCCATGGCGCGGGCATTGCACAACAGTACGCCGTAGAGCAATCCCCATTTGACGTTAGGCAACGTCACGTACCAGAACGCCTGCCAGCCATTGGCGCCGAGCGACAGGGCCGCCTCCTCGTCGCCATTGCCCTGCTCCTGCATCAGCGGGATCAATTCGCGGGCGACGAAGGGGAAGGTGACGAAGATGGTGGCCAGCACGATGCCCGGCACGGCAAACAGGATGACGATGCCATGCGCCTTGAGCCAGGCACCGAGCAGGCCTTGCGCGCCGAAGAGGAGTACATAGACCAGGCCGGAAATGACCGGGGAGACCGAAAACGGCAGGTCGATCAGCGTGGTCAGGAACGCCTTGCCCTTGAACTCGAACTTGGCAATCGCCCAGGCGGCGGAAATGCCGAAGACGACGTTGAGCGGCACCGAGATCGCCGCGACCAGAAGCGTCAGGCGGATCGCCGAGCGCGTATCCGGTTCCGACAGCGCCTGTGTGTAGGCCTCGATGCCTTTGGCGAAAGCTTCCTTGAAGACGATGATCAGCGGCAAGAGCAGGAAAATGCCGAGGAAGGCAAAGGTCACGATCATCAGCACGGTTCTCGCCGTGCGGCTTTCGGTCACCGCCGGCGACTGGCTTTCGTGGTGCGGCGCGTAGGATTTGATCTCCGGGTCAGCCATAGCGCTTGCGGCTCCACGTCTGCACCAGGTTGATGACCAGCAGCATCACGAAGGACAGCGCCAGCATGATCGCCGCGATCGCTGTCGCCGCAGCGTAATTATATTCCTCGAGCCTGATGACAATCAGAAGCGGTGCGATCTCGGATTTATAGGGCAGGTTGCCGGCGATGAAGATGACTGAGCCGTACTCGCCGACGCCGCGCGCGAAGGCCAGCGCGAAACCGGTGACGATGGCCGGCGCCAGTCCGGGAAGCAGGACGCGGCTGATGATCTGGAAGCGATTGGCGCCGAGCGTTGCGGCCACTTCCTCGACCTCCTTGTCGATCTCCTCCATGATCGGCTGCACGGTGCGCACGACGAAGGGCAGCCCGATGAAGATCAGCGCAATGACAATGCCGAGTGGCGTATAAGCGACTTTGATGCCGAGCGGCGTCAGCAGGCTGCCGATCCAGCCGTTCGGTGCGTAAAGCGTGGTCAGCGCGATGCCGGCAACCGCCGTCGGCAGCGCAAAGGGCAGGTCGACCATGGCATCGACGATGCGGCGGCCGGGAAAGCTGTAGCGCACCAGCACCCAGGCGACGATCGTGCCGAAGACGACGTTGACGGCGGCGGCAATGAAGGCGGTGCCGAAGCTGATTTCAAGCGCGTTGATGGTGCGGCGGTCGGTGACGATCGCCCAGAAGTCGGTCCAGCCGAGCGCCGCCGAGCGCCAGATCAACCCGGACAGGGGAATGAGGATGATGAGGGTGAGGTAGGCAAGCGAGAAGCCGAGCGTCAATCCGAAACCCGGAATGACGCTCGGCTGCCTGAACCGCCACCCCGCCTTGGCGGGTGCTGTGGTCATGTCGTCCTGATCTAAATGCTACTGGGCCGGCTTATAGATCTGGTCGAATATACCACCGTCGCCGAAATGATAAGGCTGTGCCTTCTTCCAGCCGCCAAAAAGTGGGTCGTCGATGGTGACCAGCTTGATCTCAGGCTGCTTGGCCAGGTCCTCCGCCGGCACCAGGTCGGGCTTCGAAGGGCGATAATGGTTCTTGGCGATGATCGTCTGGCCTTCCTTGGAATAGAGGTAGCTCAGATAGGCTTCGGCAACTTTGCGTGTGCCTTTGGCGTCGACATTGGCGTCGACCACTGCGACCGGCGGCTCGGCCAGGATCGAGGTCGGCGGGTAGACGATATCGAAATTGTCAGCGCCGAACTCGTCGAGCGCCAGATAGGCCTCGTTTTCCCAGGCGAGCAGCACGTCGCCTAGCCCTTTTTGCGCAAAGGTCACGGTGGCGCCGCGCGCACCGGTGTCGAGAACCGGGACATGCGCATAGAGATTGCCAACGAATCCCTTGGTCTTGGCCTCGTCGCCGCCATCCTTGGCGCTGGCATAGGCCCAGGCGGCAAGATAATTCCAGCGCGCGCCGCCGGAGGTCTTCGGATTGGGCGTGATCACCTGGACGTCATCCTTGACCAGATCGCCCCAATCATGAATGCCCTTGGGGTTTCCCTTGCGGACGAGGAAGATGATGGTCGAGGTGTAAGGCGCCGAATTGTTTTCGAATTTCGTCCGCCAGTCGGGATTGATCTTCTTCGTTTTCGAGACAATGGCGTTGATATCGCCTTCGAGCGCCAGCGTCACCACGTCGGCGTCGAGCCCGTCGATCACGGCGCGCGCCTGGGCGCCGGATCCGCCATGCGACTGCTGGATGGTCACCGTCTCGCCTGTCTCGGCCTTCCAGTGGGCGACAAAGGCCTCATCGAATTGCTTGTAGAGCTCACGCGTCGGGTCATAGGACACGTTGAGAATGGTGGTGTCGGCAAACGCGAAACCGAGCGTGCCGAACTGGACCGATGTGGCGACCAGTGCGCCGAGCAGTTTCCTGAAATGAGGTTTGGTCATTTCCGCCTCCGTTGAACTCGCGCCAAATCTACCGAATTGATAGAATTTAGATGCATTCAATGTTGCCTTTTTTGGCCTATTGAAGCAATTTTTCGCCTACTTTCGGCGATGGGAGGAACTATTTTCCCTTGCACGGGACCTGCGCTCCCGACGCGATTATCTAGAGACGGCTAGCTCTTCGGCAATGGCGGCGTCGCGTCCGAACGAGGTTTTGGCGGACTATTCGGCGGTGACGGGAAAGTTGAAGCGCTCTCTTGGAAACGGCTCGTTTTCCAGCGTGAAGTGCCACCATTCGCGTGCGTAATTCTTGAAGCCGCCGGCGCGCATCGCCTCGACAAGTTTTTTGCGGTTTGCCGCCGCTTCACTGGCGATCGGTCGGTGAGCCGTTTCGCTCGTCGGATCGAAACAGTCGAAACCGGTGCCGAAATCCAGCGTGTCGGCATCGGTCGCGCCGCAGGCCGGTTTCGGAGCGCTCTTGCGGTCCGCTCGCGTGATGGCGACATCGACCGTCGATCCGCGCGAATGGGTGGACAGTTCGCCGATATAGCCCTTGGCGATGAGATCCTTGCGCTTGACCTTTGGGTACCATTGCGGGTCCGGTGGTCCGCTCGTTTTTGTCCAGTCACCCATGTCGGAGACAGCACGCGCAGGGCGGTAGCAGTCGAACACGACCAGCGTCAGCCCTCCGGCAGCAATCGCTTTCTGCACTGCGGAAAGCGCTTGCGCCGCTTGGCTGGTGAGGACGCATACCGGCGCATCGTAACCGCTTACCTTGCGATGCAGGAAGTTTTCGAGGCCGGCATAGCGGATATCCTGCCGGATACCGGGATCGATGTCGGCCAGCCGAACAAAGCCGGCGGGGAGGGCGTCAGCAGAGGCCGAGGAAATACCGGCGGCCGAAAGCAAGGCGTAAAACCCAATCCGCTGAATCACCTGCCGGAAACTATTCAAGGGAAACTTTCACTCGACAAAAACCTTCACACTGGCCGCGCGCCCCGCCGCATCGATTACGGTCAGGGTGGAATAGCCGGCGCCGTCCGGCTGCCAGGTCGCGGTGCGCCGCCGGTCGATGCCGACCAGCGGCTTGCCGTTGGCCAGCCAGCGGAACGGTGCGCGGCCGCCTTGCAGCTTGAGCACCAGCGGCGAGGCGTCGGCCGAGGAAGTGCCGAGATCGACACGGGCGCCGTCAGGCGGAAAGACGATGGTTGGTGCAGGTTCGGTCGGCGTCGCCTGCACCAGCCCGTCGACGCCGGCGCCGAAGCGCGTCAGCGTCACCGGCAATTCTTCACGCTTTGGCCGGCGGACGCCGGACGGTTGGCTTGGCAGCGGCACGGCGGCTAGGCTGGAACGGACAAAGCCTTCGAACAGAATGGGCGCGGCCGAGACATAGCCGGACAGACCGGGCACCGCGCCGGCATCGGGGCGGCCGACCCAGACGCCGAGCACATAACGGCCGTCGAAGCCGACCGACCAGGCGTCGCGATAGCCGTAGGAGGTGCCGGTCTTGTAGGCGATGCCGCGTTGGGCGGCACCCTGGGGCGGCTTGACGCCCGACAGGATGTCCGTGATCTGCCAATTCGCCTGACCATCGAGGATGGTGGTGGTCGAGCGTTCGGTGTTCGCCGGCTCCGTGCCGTCATGCAGCGTGTGTGCCTTGCCGCCATTGGCAAGGCCGGCATAGAGTTGGACGAGGTCGCGCAGCGTCACTCCGACGCCACCGAGGCCGATCGCCAGGCCAGGCGCTTCGTTGACGGGCAGTATCGGCATCACGCCTGCCTGGCGAAAGCGCGCCATCAGCCGGGCCGGGCCGACCGCGTCGAGCACGCGGATCGCCGGCACGTTGAGCGACAATTGCAGCGCCTGCCTGATGCTGACATCGCCCTGATAGCCCATGTCGAAGTTCTTCGGCCGGTAACCGGAGAAATCGGCCGGGCTGTCCTCAATCAGCATCTCCTGCGCCACCAGGCCTTGCTCGAAGGCGAGGCCGTAGATGAACGGCTTCAGCGTCGAGCCAGGCGAGCGAACGACCTTGGTCATGTCGATCCAGCCCGAACGGCTGGCATCGAAGAAATCGGCAGAGCCGACCTCGCCAAGAATATCGCCGGTGCGGGCATCGGCCAGCACCATGGCCACCGAGAGGCGAGGGCCGAGCTTGGCGGCGGCATCCTTGGCCACCTGCTCCAGCCCTTCCTGGACACTCTTGCGGATCGTTAGTTGCAGCTTCTGGCCGGGAATGGCCTTGGGCAGCGTTGCATAGGCAGCATGAGCAGCGAGCGCCGGCAAGGTCCGCCGCAGCCCCGACACATCGTCGAGCGCGGCTCGCGCGGCCTCGCGTTCGCCGAGCAGGCCTGCCGACACCATGCGGGTCAGCACGCGGTCGCGGGCGGCATGAGCGACTTCGAGGTTGCGGTCAGGGCGTCGCTTTTCCGGCAATTGCGGCAAAGCGACGAGCAGGGCCGCCTCAGAGACCGTCAGCCGCTTCGGCTCCTTGCCGAAATAGGCGAGCGAAGCGGCGCGCACGCCTTCGAGATTGCCGCCATAGGGCGCCAGCGTCAGGTAGCGTTCGAGGATCTCGCGCTTGGACAGCCGCCGTTCTATCTGGACGGCGCGCAGCATCTGTTTGATCTTCGAGCCGAGGCTGCGGCTGTCGCGCGGTTCGATCAGCCGGGCGAGCTGCATCGAGAGCGTCGAACCACCGGAGACGATATGGCCGCTGGTCGCGAACTGTCCGGCCGCACGCGCCAGTGCCAGCACGTCGACGCCTTGATGATCCCAGAAGCGCTTGTCCTCATAGGTGACCAGCATGTCGACGAACTGGTTGTCGACCTGGTCCAGGTTGGTCGCAAGCCGCCAATAGCCATCCGGCGTGGCGAAGGCCCGCAACAGCTGGCCGTCACGGTCCTGCACCTCGGTCGAGACCGTCAGCGCAGCCGGCAGCGGCGGCGGAAAAGCGCGGTCGAGCTGCCAGAGGGCGACAGCGGTGATTGCGGCGAAGGAAATGCCCGCAATGGCCGCTCGGCGGAGGAATCTTTTGGAGAGCACGGCGCCGCCCCTCATCCGCCTGCCGGCACCTTCTCCCCGTGGAGGACGGGGAGAAGGTGAATGGCCGCAACGCTGGCGACCCCCTCTCCCCGTCCTTCACGGGGAGAGGGTAAGGGTGAGGGGCGGCGCGGCATCACGTCGTTACCTGCAGTCAACCGGTCTGCGTCCCTCTCCATCGTTACGGCGCCTTGACCTCCATCATGCCGGTGGCGGTGCGGGCCGAATATTGCGGCCGGTACATGTCCTCGATCGTTGCCGCCGGGTGGGCGTAGATGCCCGGCGTCACCGCGCGCACGACGTAGGCGAGCGTGATGTTGCGGTCGCCGTCGCCGTCGTTCGGATTGAAGGCCGCGACGAAACGGTCGTTGCGGAATTCGAGATGGGCAGCATCGGTCTGCGCCAGCCAGGAGAAGTTCGTCAATTGGGCGCTGGAGACCAGGCCCGGATTGTCGATCTCGAAGCCGGCCGGCAACAGGTCGGTGATCAGCAGCCGCGAAGGCCAGGTGTTCTGCTCGTAAACCTTGAGCACGACGACATAGCGTTCGTTCTGCTTGACCTCCGTCACGTTGGCCTCTGTGCCGTCGAGCTTGTAGTAGGTACGGCTGATGGTAAAGCCGTTGCCGCCGGCCGGCAGAGGCTGGATCGGCGAGGCCACGGTGGTGACGACCGCCTGCAGCGGATTTCTGCCGGTGTTGACGATGGTCAGCGGACTGTCGGCCAGTTCGCCACCGGCGATCTGGTCCGAATAGCCGCCGGCATGCGGTGCGCCGTTGATGGTCAGCGCGATCGAATCATTGCCGGCCTTCAGCGCGCGGGCCGCCAGCAGCATCCAGGACTCGTCCTGGGTGCTGGTCCACCTGGCGTCGGCGCGTTCCCTGGTCACCAGCTGGATCAGCGCCGGCACGATGGTCGGCACCGGCTTGCTTTCCGCGGCAAGCGCCAGGATCGCCGCACCGTCACGCAGCGGCGAGCCATAGTCGGACCGGTAATAGTCATATTCCGGCGTCGACTTGGCCAGTTGCAACGCGGCCTGGAAGGTTGCCTCCGAGCGCTGCGTGTCACCGTAGAGCGCGAGAGAGGCCGCCAGTTGGGCGACGGCCATCGGGCTGGTAAAGGCTTCGAGCTGGGTGTCGGCGTAATAACGCAGATCGCCGACCGAGGCCTTCTTGTTGCGGGCAAGCACATAGAGCGCATAAGCGATCTCACTGCCGCGATCCTGGACGTCCTGGTCGTAGCCGATCGCGTTCTGCAGATTGCTCAGCGCTTGGTTCATCGCCAGGGCCGGCACGTCGTATTTCTGCTCGCGCGCCCGGGTCAGGAAATCGGTGACATAGGCGTCGAGCCACAGATCGCCGGAACCCGGACCCCACAGACCGAAGCTGCCGGCCGAGGCCTGGTAGCTCAGCACCTTGTAGATGGCGTCCTGGACGCGGCCATGCAGATCGGGGTCGCTGGCCATGCCGATGCCGGAAGCCATCTCGTTGACGTATAGAAGCGGCATGGCACGGCTGGTGGTCTGCTCAGCGCAACCATAGGGATAGCGGTCGAGCGTCATCAGCAGCGACGGCACATCGAAGGCAGCTGACTGCGAAACGCCGACGCTCACCGAAGCGCCATCGAGCAGGCTTGCCGCCAACAGTTCCTTGTCGACGCGCAGCGCGCCGCCATTGCCCTTGAGGTCGACGACCATGCGGGTGGTCACCGGCAGTTGCGCCGGGCGCACCGGCACATAGAGCGTCTGCTCGACGGCGGTGCCATCGGCATGCGCAAGCTTGATGGTGATCGAGGCGTTGCCCGCGGTCTGCGCAATCAACGGCACGGTCAGTGTCTGCCGCTTGCCTTTGGCCAGCGTCAGCTTTTCAGGCAAGGCGGCACTGCCGGTAGACAGGTCGCCCGTCGTGTCGATGGTCAGCTTGTAGTCGCCAGCGGGGCCATCGGTGTCGGCGACGTCGAGCCGCATGACGGCGGAATCGCCGGGCGCCAGGAAGCGCGGCAGGCCGGCGGTGATCACCACCGGATCGCGCACGATGACGTCTGACTGGGCATGGCCGACCGCTTCCTTGGTCCAGGCGACGGCCATGACGCGCACGGTGCCGTTGAACTGTGGTATGTCGAAGTCGATCCGCGCCTTGCCGTCGGCGTCGAGCTGGACCGGGCCGGAGAAGAAGGCGACCAGCTTTTCGGTCGGCGGACTGCCTTGCGACTGCATGTTGGCGCCATCGCCGCCAGTGCGCAGCTTGCCGGTCGTGCCCAGCGAGCCGTCGATCAGCCGGCCATAGATGTCGCGAACCTCGAGACCGAGCATGCGCTGGCCGAAGAACCAGTTCTCCGGATCCGGTACCTTGTAGTTGGTCACGTTGAGGATGCCGACGTCGACGGCCGCGACCATGACATAGGCGTTGGTGCCGGGCTGCACGCCGGCGACGGCGACCGGGATCGACAGCTGCTGGCGCGGCATGGTCTTGTCCGGCGGCGCCAAGCTGACGGCAAGCTTCCGCGAGCCGGGATCGAGCTTCAGCCATTTGACGCCGATGGCGCGCGCCGGCATGCGCGTCTCTTGCGCATCGCCCGGCCTGAACAGCGTTGCCGTGACGTAGGCGCCGGCACCCCAATCGTCGCCGACCGGGATGTCGACGGTGCTGCCGCCGGCCGGCACGCTGGCGGTGACCGTCCTCAAGAGCTTGTCGGCGCCGATGGTGACGAGCAATTCGCCGGCAAAGTGCGGCGACACTTTGAGCTTGGCTACTTCGCCCGCCGCATAGGTGTCCTTGTCGAGCGCTATCTCGAGCCCGTCAGGCGTTTCGGTGGTCGTCGAGCTGACATACCAGCCGGCGTCGAACTCATAGCTGGTCGCCGGGCCTTCCGGATCGGCTGTCTCGATATCGAGCCGGTAGCGGCCCCAGTCGACCGGCAGCGACATGGTAGCCTCGCCATCGGCGCTCAGGTCGACCTGGCCGTTGGCCACCGCCTTGGTGAAGATGACCGGCTCATAGTTCCAGGAATTGCTCGAGCGGTACCACTGGTAGCTGCGCTCGACCTTGACCAGCGACCACTGCGCACCCTTGAGCGCCTCACGCTTGCCGTCGGGGTCGACGGCGATCAGGCTGAACTTGGCCGTGCCGCCTTGCGGCACCTCGTCGCCGTCGAAATCGGGGCGGATGCCGATCATGTGGCCCTGCGGGCGGATGCCGATATTCAGCGAGCGCTCGATCGCACGGCCGCCGGTCTCGCGCAACCGGACCGTGACCTTGGCATCGACCAGCTTGGTGGTGGATGGCAATTGATCGACGGAAACCGGGAAGGTCGCCTTGCCGTCGTCGCCGACCACCGGCAGGCCGGTGAAGGGCGTCACCGTTGGTTCGGCCGACTGTTCGTCGGCCAGACCGAAGGAATAGCCTTTGAAGCGGTCCCAGTCGCGGGCGGTCGACAGCGTCAATTCGCCTTCGAGCGCGAGGCCCGCGGCCGGCGCGCCATAGAGAAAGCGGCCGTCGACGGTGATGTTGGCGGTCTCGCCCTGGGCGATCTCCTGCTTGTCGGCGGACAGGTCGAACTCGATGCGATCCGGGACGAAGTCCTCGACCAGGAACATCTGGCTGGCAACCGCCGCCTGCTTGGGATCGGTGTGGATCGCCACTGTCCAGGTGCCGCGCATGGCGTTGGGTTCCAGCGGCAGGTCGACGGCGTGGCCGCCGGCCGATGCTCCGTCGCTGACGATGCGGCGGTCCTCGACGCCGTCGGGCCGCGAGAAGATGAAGGTGAGCGGCAGGTTCTCGACCGCCTTGGCGGCACTGTCGCGGGCAAGAGCCGAGACGTGGACGTCCTCGCCGGCGCGGTAGATGCCGCGCTCGGTCCAGGCATAGACGTCGAGCGCGCCCGGCGCCGCACGTCCGGCGACGCCGCGGTCGGACAGGTCGAACCCGGCGCGGCCCATATCGAGGAAGACGAAGTCGTCGTCGCCCTGCTTGGCCATCAGCACCGCCGGTGCCATGCCGCTGTCGCCGCGCGTCAGGCCGGGATTGAACACCGCCCGCCCTTCCGCGTCGGTGGTCGCGGTGCCAAGGATCTCGTTGTTCCTGGCCAGCAGCGTCAGCTCGGCGCGGGCAATCGGCTTGGCGGTTGCGAGCGAACGGGCAAAGACGTTCAGCCCATCCTGTCCGGTATAGGTCGACAGGCCGATGTCGGAGACGACGAACCATTGCGTGGCGTGCGAATCATAGTCGTCGCTGCGATCGTTGACGGCTTGTGCGGTCAGCACATAGACGCCGGGCTTGCGCTTCGGCAACGCCTCGTCGATGGGGAAGGAGGTGGTGACTTCCTTGTTGAGGTCGTTGGCGATGTCGAGCTGGCCTTGCCAGACCGGCTCGCCCATCTGTTCGGAGATGTTCGAAATGTCGTAGCCGTCAAGTTGGCGCAGGAACTGATACCCCGACAGAAGCTGGGCCAGCGAGCGGTCGCCGATGCGGAAGAGCTTCATTTCGGCGGCATTCATGTTGACGGTGACGACCGGTATGCCGCGGCGTGCGCCGGCGGGCAGCACGAAGCTGTCGCCGGTGAAGCGGGCCGAAGGCGCGCGGTCCTGCACGTAGATCGACAGTACCACCGGTGCCGCGGTGACCTCGCCAATGGCGGCCGGCAGGCCGGCGCGGAAGGTCACGTCATAATGCTGGCCGTGCTCGAGCCCTTCGACGCAGATCTGCTTGTCCTTGGCTTCGACGCCCTTGGGAGCGGCGTTGTCGACGGTGACGAACTGGGAATAATCGACGCCGGTCTTGACCAACTCCTCGGAGAACTGCGCGCAGATACGCGGCGCGCTGGTGTCGGCATCGACGGTATGATCGATGACGCGGAAGCCCTTGCGGGCCTTGAGATCCTGATAGGCGGCCCTGACCGCCGGCGAATTGACCAAAGCGAGGCTCGCCTCGTAGGCCTGCAGGGCCGGCCTGTAGAGGTCGCGGCGGTCAAGGCCGTCGCCGAGCAGCGCCAGCACGTCGGCGCGCGTCTTGGTGGTGCGCAGCAATTTGTAGGCGTTGAAGGCGGCGGAAGTGGCGTTCGCCGGTAGGGTCGACGGCTCCGAACTGTTGGCGGTCGGATGGACGGCAAGCGTTTCGCGCGCCAGCTCGAGCCAGAGCTGGCCATCGTCCGGCAGCACCGAAACCGCCGCTTCGTATTTGTGCATGGCCGAGCGATGATCGCCCGTCAGCGCCGACTGTTCGGCGGCGGCCCTCAGCGCCGTCAGCCCCTCTGTCGGCTTGGTGTAGGTCGGGCCGGTGAGCTTGTTGCGGTATTGCTGGGCCTGGTCGGCCATCCAGTTGGGGAAGAAGGCGAGTTCGGGTGGCGCGCCGATGTCGGGATCGCCATCGATGTTGACGACCTTGCCGGCGACGGCGCCGCCGAAGGGTTTCAACGAGTTGTAATCGGATTTAAGGAAGCACCATTTGGCCTTGAGGTTGTAGGTGAAGGCACGGCAGGCCGGGTCGCCGAGGCAGGTGGTCTTGCACTGATCGAGGCTGACATTCTGGTCGGATCTGAGATCGAAACCAAAATAGTCGGAATTATCCGATGTCACCACCCGCCGGGCTTCGGCCGCTTGCGCGACACCGCTCCAGGCGAAAAAGAGAAGGAAAAGAATCGATAGACCACGAGCCGCGCGCATTGCCATAAACCCCTCCAGACAAGTGCTTACGTCCAGAAATCTTCAAGCTTCAGTCGCGCTTGTCAACATCAGGACGCGGCAGGATCCGCCTGCCAACGGTTTGCTTTCCGGTCGGTGACCGGTAGTAGCTCCATAGGACAGGGGATCACGCTTTCTTGCGGCGACGCAGAAGGTGTGAGTTCCAAGCCCTGTCTATTTCAGCAATTGGATTGTGGCCCCTTTACGAGTGCTTCAGAACTTCATTCCAATTTTAGGTTTGCGAGCTAGGCTAGGAGCATAATGCCGGCGTATGAAAGGCAGATGTCGGGAGGAACCGCGCCACAGCGCGCGCTTTCGCGCGCCCTGCTTTTCGCTTTGTTGTGCTCGACGGCACTTGTTGCCGAAACCGGAAGTGCGGCAGCCTTCGAGATTTTCGGCATCAAGCTCTGGGGGTCGTCAAAGGACGAAGATGCCGACATCGTCGACCCACTGCGCTATGCCGTGACGATAGAAGCGCCCGACGCCGACGAGGATCTCGCCGAGAAGCTCGAAAACGCCTCGGCGCTGAAAGCCGACGAGGAACACCCGGTATCAGGTTCGCTGGGTCTTTTGGCCAAGGCGCGCAGCGACCGTGAGCAACTTGTCGCCGCGCTCTACGCGGACGCGCGCTACGAGGGTGTCGTCACCATCACTATTCAGGGCAAGCCGCTCGACGATCTGCCGCCCGATGCCGAGTTTTCCGGCCCGCAGCCGATTCCGGTGGTGATAAGCATAGCAGCCGGGCCGAAATTCACGCTTGGCAACATCAGACTGAAAGGCGATGCAGCGGGGCTGGCAAGTGCCGATTTCGGCCTGATCGCCGGCGGTGACGCCGGTTCGGGCGCCGTGCTCAAGGCCGAGGCGGCGATCGTGCGGGCACTCAAGCAACAAGGCAGGCCGTTGGCCAAGGTGACGGGCCGCGAGATCGTCGCCGAGCACGCCGGGTCGACGCTCGACGTGAGGCTCACCGTCGCGGCCGGGCCGGTCGCCGGCTATGGCGACACCACTGTCGAGGGCACCGAAAAGGTCGACCGCGACTTCACCGAATATATGACCGGCCTGAAGCGCGGTCGCCAATATTCGCCCGATGAGATCGACGATGCGCGCGACCGGCTGCTCGGGCTCGAGGTCTTCAACAGCGTGACGGTGAAGGAAGCCGACGCCCTCGACGTCGAGGGCAACATCCCGATCGGTGTCCAGGTAAGCGAACGTAAGCCGCGCTATTTCGGCATTGGCGGCAGCTTCTCAAACACCGAAGGGCTGGGCCTCGAAGGCTATTGGGGCCACCGCAATCTGTTTGGCCGCGCCGAAAAGCTGCGCATCGACGGCAAGATCAGCGGCATCGGCAGCAACGACTTGACCCAGCTCAATTACAATGCCGGCGTCATGTTCGAAAAGCCGGGCGTGGTCGGGCCGGCGTCGAAATTCATTGCCAGTGTCAACACCGTGCTGGAGCACCCCGACGCCTACGACCATTTCTCGGTCAAGGGCAGCACCGGCCTGTCCTACGAACTCGACAAGAAGCAGACGGTTTCCGCGCAAGTCGCGCTTGACTATTCCAGGATCCACGACGCTTTCGGCAAGCACACCTATCTGATCGCCAGCATTCCGCTGCAATATGTCTACGATAATCGCGACAGCAAGCTCAATCCGACCAGGGGCTTCAGGGTGCTGGCCTATGCCGAGCCGAGCTACGACATTTTGAGCGGGGCTGCGTTCGTCAAGCTGAAGGGCGAGGGGTTGGCCTACCAGTCGCTCGATTCGGCCTCGAAATTCGTTTTCGCCGAACGTGTCGCCATCGGCTCGATCATCGGCGCCGGTCTTCAGGATGTTCCGGCCGACCGCCGCTTCTACTCCGGCGGCGGCGGCTCGGTGCGCGGCTATGCCTATCAGGGCATCGGCCCGAAGGACAGCAACGGAGAGCCGATCGGCGGGCTTTCCTTCTTCGAGACCTCGGTCGAGATGCGCATCGCCGTCACCGACAAGATCGGCGTCGTGCCGTTCGTCGATGCCGGCACGGTGTCCACCAGGCAGGTCCCCGATTTTTCGGACATGAAGGTCGGCGCGGGTGTAGGCTTGCGCTATCTGACGGCGTTCGGGCCGCTGCGGATCGACGCGGCAGTGCCGCTCAACCGCGGCCCCGACGATCCTCATTTCGGCATTTATGCCGGCATCGGCCAGGCATTCTGATGGCAATATTCAGGCGCATCCTTCGTATCCTTTTCTACACGCTGCTCATCGTCGTGGCAGCGGCGGTGGGGGCGCTCGTCGTGCTGACCAAAACCGAGCGCGGTCGCGAAAACCTTGCCGGCATCATCTCGACCATGGCCTCGACCGGCGATCGCAAGGTCACTGTCGTCGGCATCGACGGTATCTGGTCGGGCGCGCTGAGGGTCGATCATGTCGTTCTGGAGGATCGCGAAGGCGCCTGGATGGTGGCGCGCAAGGTGGCCGTCGACTGGTCGCCGCTGGCACTCCTGTCGAAGAGCTTCAACGCCGATCGCATTGGGGCCGAACGGGTCGAGTTGGCACGGCTGCCGGTGGCCAGCACACAGCCGAGCCAAAGCGGGGCGACCACGCTGCCGGTTTCCATCGACGTCAAGCAGCTCGACCTTCCCGAAATCGCACTCGGGCAGGCTCTGGCCGGCAGCGGTGTCGCCGAGCTGGCAGCCAAGGGAGCGCTCAAGGCGGATGCCTCGCCGCTGGCTATCGAGACCAATCTCAACATCGTTCGCCACGACGGCAAGCAAGGCACAGTCGACGCCAAAGCCCATTTCGCGCCGGCCGACAACAAGCTCGACCTCGACCTCAAGGCATCCGAGCCGGCCGGCGGCATCATCGCCAACCTGCTCAAGCTGCCGGGCACGCCGCCAGTCGACATTGTCGTTTCCGGCACAGGACCGCTCGCCAACTGGAATGGTATTGGGACCTTCGTTGTCGACGGCCGGATCGTCACTCAACTGACCGGTCGCCATCAGCTCACCGACAAGGGTCATTATGTCGAGGCCAACGGCGATGGCGAATTCGAGCGCTTCCTGCCCGAAACCCTGAAACCGCTGTTTGCCGGCAAGACCAGCTTCGACCTCGCCGGCACAGCGACCGCGGCCGGCGGCGTCGATGTCGAGCGCGCCAATATCGACAGCGGCGCCGTGCACGCGACCGCCGCCGGCATTGTCGATCCGAACGGCGTCAGCGATCTTTCTGTGAAACTCGCCGCGAAAGGACCGCCGATCGTGCTTAGCCTCGGCAGCGAGGCACAGCCGATAACCGTGGCGATCAAGGACGCCACGGCCCGCGCTTTCGGCGATGGCAAGGCGCCGATGGTGGATATCGGCGCGTCGCTGGTCTCCGTGGTGGCGGGCGGCACGCGGGTGGACGACCTGATCGGGCAAGTGCATTCTGATGGCTTCGACATCCAGAACCGTAGCGGGCCCGTCACCATCAAGCTGACGGCGGCCGGCCTGAACACCGACGTTGCGACATTGGCGCCGCTGATAACGGGAAGGGTCAGCGCCGGTCTCGCCGGCTCGGTCAGCAAGGAACAGGTCGTTGTCGACCAAGGCACGCTGCGCAGCGACGCGCTCAATGCGTCCGTGACGGCCACTGTGGCGCTGGCCGATCTGTCGATGACGCTCAAGATGAATGCCGACGCGGCTTCGGCGGCGCTGCCGCCGCAGATCAGCTCGGTTCTCGGCGAGCGTGTGCAGTTTTCCGCAACCGCGACACGCGACCCGGACGGTGCGTTCGCCGCCAACGCATTGCAGCTCACCTCCGGTACGCTTAGTGCCAGCGGCACCGCCAGTGCGCAAGGCACCGATATCCGGGCCGATATCAAGGGCACGCTCGGCGACGTGTCGGTACTGTCGCCGCTGGTCGGCGCGAAGGTCGGCGGCGCCGTCGGTTTCGCGCTGACGGCAAGCGGCGCGCGCAGCGCACCGGATTTCTCGGTTTCGGCCAACAGCGACAGCCTGACGGCGTCCGGCCATGCGGTGAAGCAGATCAAGTTGAGCGCGAGCGGCAAGGCCGACATTGCCAGCCCTGCCGCCGATGTCTCGCTGACCGGCTCGGTCGACGACCAGCCGCTCGACCTCAAGGCATCGCTGGTCACCACCGACGGCAAGCGCTCCATCAATGGACTTGCCGTCTCACTGGCCGACAACAAGGTCTCCGGCGACCTCGGGCTCGACGACAACCTGCTGCCGCTCGGCACGTTGAACCTCGATGCCGCGGATATTGCTCCGCTGGCCAGACTTGCCGGCCAAACGGTAGCCGGCGACGTGCGTGGCACGATCCGTTTCGCGAATGACAATGGTGCGCCGACGGTCGCGATCGATGCGACGAGCGCCGCGATTTCGCGCGGCGAACTGGCGGCGAAGACAATCGCCGTCAACGCTCTGGTCGCCAATTATCTCAAAGCCCCGGCGATCTCCGGCAAGATCAAGGCCGACACGATCACCTCCGGAACCACGGTGATCAGCGGCATCGACGTCGACCTGAAGCGCGATGGCGACTGGACCGGCTTTAGCGGCGGCGCCACGGTCGCCGGCATTCCGGCCAGCGCGGCCGGGCGGGTCAGGGTTGCGAACGGCATCACCAGCATCGAGCTTGCCTCCGGCGAGGCGACCATCCGCGGCATCAAGGCAGCGGTCGCGCAGCCATCGGCGCTGACAATCGCCAATGGCATGGTGAGCATAGAGAAACTGGCGCTCGGTGTCGGCGGTGGTTCGGTTGCCGTGTCGGGTACGGCTGGCCAGACGCTCGATCTCGCTGCCACCTTGTCGGCGGTGCCGGCAGCACTTGCCAATGATTTTTCACCGGGCCTCGATGCCGCGGGCACGCTCAGCGGCACCGCGCAAGTCACGGGATCGTCGGCTGCCCCAGACATTCGCTTCAACGCCCGGCTCAGCGGCGGCGAAACCAGCCAGACCCGGCGGGCCGGGCTCGGGCCGCTCAATCTCGATGCGGCTGGCCGTTTCTCGTCGGCCAGCGGCGTCGCCATCGAGCATGCGACGCTTGCCGGCGAGAAAATCTCCGGCAAGGCAGCCGGCACCATCAATCCGAACGGTGCCAGCGATTTCTCGCTCGACCTCGCATCCACCGGCCCGAGCCTGCCGCTTTCGCTCGGCAGCAAGGAGAGCCCGATCAAGCTCGAGCTGCAGACGCTGTCGCTAAAGGCGGCCGGGCAGGGCACCCAGCCGAAGCTCGACATCTCCGCGACGCTGCCATCGGCCGCCACCAATCTAGCTAAGATCGAGGGCATCACGCTTGCGCTGCACTCCGACCGCTTCGACGTGAAAGCCCGGAGCGGGCCGATCTCCGGCTCGGTGACCGCCGAAAAAATCGGCCTCGACAATCCGACCGTCGCGCCGCTGATCGCCGGCAAGGTCACTGCCAAAGTCGCCGGCAGCCTTGCCGCCGACGCTGTCATCATCGATAGCGGCACCGTGACCAGCGACGCGTTGAACAGCGGCTTCAACGGGCGGGTCTCGCTGGCCGACGGCGCCATCGATCTAAATCTCAAGGCGGATGCCGCGTCGGCGGCGCTGCCAGTAGCGGCGCGTGGCATGCTCGCCGAGCGGACGCAACTCAGTGCCGCGCTGAAGCGAGACGCCAACGGCAATGTCACCGCCAACGCGATCAGGCTGTCATCAGGCGCGCTGACCGCAGACGGGCAGGCGAGCCTTGCCGATAACAAGCTGAGCGCCGACGTCAAAGGCGCGCTGGGCGACGTCTCGCTGCTATCCAAGGATGCCAAAGGCGCTATTTCTTTCGCGCTGAATGCGCAAGGCGCCAGCACCGCGCCGGATCTGTCGCTGACTGTCAACAGCGATAGGCTTTCGGTGGCGGCGCGTGAGATCACCGGACTGAAGCTCACCGCCACCGGCAAGGCTGATGCCGCCAACCCGGCGGCGAATGTACAACTCACCGGAAATGTCGCGGGCCAGTCGCTGCAGGGTAGTGCCGTGCTGGCGACATCGGACGGCAAACGCGCCATCAACGGGCTTTTGCTGTCGCTGGGCAAGAACCGTATTTCCGGCGACCTGGCGCTCGACGATGCCTTCGTGCCGGTCGGTACGGTAGCACTGGACCTGCCCGATATCGGTCCGCTTGCTGCCCTGGCACTGGAAAAGGCCGATGGCGATGTGCGCGGCACGATCGCCTTCTCCAAGGCTGGCGCCGTGCCGCAGGTCGCCATCAAGGCGACGACGGGCTCGATCTCGCGCGGCGATGTCTCGGCCAAGGCCGTGACCATCGATGCGCTGATCGCCAACTACCTGGCGGCACCGGTGATCTCCGGAAAAATCCGTGCCGACAGCGTCACTTCCGGCGGCACGGTTATCCGTGGTGTCGACGTCGATCTCAAGCGCGACGGCGAATGGACCGGTTTCTCCGGTGGCGCCACCGTGAAGGATATTCCGCTGAAGGCCGGCGGCCGGGTCAGGGCGGTCAAGGGCACGACGACGGTCGAACTTGCCTCCGGCGAGGCGACCATTCGCGGCATCAAGGCGGCTATCGCCCAGGCCTCGACCATCAACATCGCCAATGGAGTGATCAGCCTCGACAGGCTGGTGCTCAACCTCGGCGGCGGAACGGCGACGGTCACGGGCACGGCTGGGCAGGCGCTCGACCTCAACGCGACGCTGGCCCGCGTCCCGATCTCGATAGCCAACAGTTTTTCGCCTGGCCTCGATGCCGCCGGCTCCGTCTCGGGCACGGTGAAGGTGACGGGCGCGCCGGCCAATCCGGCCGTCGCCTTCAAGATCGACGCCGCAGGCGTTCAGACGTCGCAGACCCGCGGTGCAGGTTTCGGCGGCATGGGCGTTTCGTCTTCAGGTACGTATTCGGGCAACAGACTGACCTTCGACGCCAACATGAGCGATGCCGCCGGCCTTGGCCTCAAGGGCGGCGGCACGATGACGACATCAGGCGCGCCCACCCTTGATCTCAACTTTTCCGGCAAGGTGCCGTTCGCCTTCCTCACCAGGACACTCGCCGCGCAAGGCCTGTCCTTGAGCGGCACGGCCGACGTCGATGTGCAGGTGCGCGGCCCGGCGACGTCGCCGGTGATCTCAGGCACGGTCCGTACGTCAGGCGCCCGCCTGGTCGACGCGCGCTCGGGGCTTGCGATCAACGACATCACCGCCGATGTCGCTATCGGTGGTGGCGTGGCCAGGATCAACCGCCTGACCGGCACGCTGTCGACGCGTGGCAGCCTTTCGGCCAGCGGCACCGTCGGCATCGATCCGGCTAAGGGTTTCCCAGCCGACCTGTCGGTCAAACTGGTCGACGGCCGTTATACCGACGGCAAGGTGGTCACTGCTAACCTCGGCGGCGACCTGACCATCAAGGGACCGCTCACCTCCGGGCCGGTGATTTCCGGTACCGTCAACCTGGCCAAGACCGTCATCACCGTACCCGAAAAGCTGCCCGGCTCGCTGGCCGAGCTCAACGTCAAGCACAAGAATGCGCCGGCAGCCGTGCGTGCGCAGGACAAGGCGTTGCGCCCGGCCGCTGCAAGCAGCGGTGGCGGCGGCAGTGGCCTCAACCTCGACGTCACGATCAATGCGCCGAGCCAGATCTTCATCCAGGGCAGGGGCGTCGACGCCGAGCTCGGCGGTTCGCTGCGGCTGACCGGTCCGGCATCGTCACCCCAGGCGGTCGGCACCTTCACCTTGCGGCGCGGGCGGCTGACGATCCTTGCCAAGCGGCTGACCTTCACCGAAGGCACGGTCGGCTTCTCGGGCTCTCTGGTGCCCTACCTCAACCTTACGGCGCAATCCAAGACAACCAGCGCCACCGTGACCATCGTGGTGTCGGGCGAGGCGACCAACCCGAAATTCACCTTCTCCTCGGTACCCGCGCTGCCGGAGGACGAGGTGCTGGCGCAGCTGATCTTCGGCCGTTCGATGTCGAACCTGTCGCCGCTGCAGATCGCGCAGCTTGCCGAGGCTGCCGGACAACTGGCCGGCGTCGGCGGCTCGACCTCCCTGCTGCAGAACCTGCGCAGCGCGATCGGCGTCGACGATCTCGACGTAATCACCGACGAAGAGGGCGGCACCGCCGTCTCGGCGGGCAAGTATCTCAACGACCGCACTTACGTGACGATCCAGAAGGGCGATAGGCCCGGCTCGGGCAAGGCAACCGTCGATCTCGACGTCGGGCGCGGCGTCAAGCTGCGTGGTGAGGCAACCGACGCCGGCGAAGCCAAAGGCGGTGTTTTCTATGAACGGGAATATTGAAACGGCTGTTCGCGCAGAACAGTTGGTTGCCCGAAGAACGAGCGGCGCAGCAGCAAATGTCCCGGTTTAATTGTCCGTGGAGATTTCGCGCGAAATCCCTGGCGCAGTAGCAAATTTGCGCCAAGACTGTCGTTATCGCGCGAACCGCCCTGCTTTCAAAGTTGCACATTCCTTGGCATGTTCCCAATCCGTGCCGTCTTTGACATCATGGCGCGAATGCGGAATGTTAAAAGGCAGAAAGCCAACAATGGGAGTTAGTCATGACGATCTACAAGAGTAACGGCGACCGCGTTCCCGATCACATCCTGGCCATGGCCGAAGACGCCAAGGCAGGCAAGATGGATCGTCGCGAATTTCTGGCTCTCGCCAGCGTCTTCGGTGCGTCGACGGCGATGGCATATGGCATACTTGGCCTTGCAGACCCCACGCCGGCCAAGGCGGAAGAGGTCCAGGGCAAGAAAGGCGGCGTATTGAAGGTCGCGCAGTGGATCAAGGATCCGAAGGATCCGCGCAAGTCCGACTGGTCGGAAATCGCCAATGCCGAGCGTCAGGCGCTCGAGCCGCTGGTCAAATATACCACCGAATACACATTCCGCCCCTATCTGCTGGAGAGCTGGGACGTGAATGACGACGCTACCGAATACACGCTGCATGTGCGCAAAGGCGTCACCTGGAACAACGGCGATCCGTTCACCGCAGACGACGTCATCTTCAACCTCAAGCGTTGGGCCGACAAGAAGGCCGAAGGCAATTCTATGCCCGGTCGCCTCGGTTCGCTGGTCAAGGACGACAAGCTGGATGAGAGCGCGGTAACCAAGGTCGACGACCACACGATCAAGCTGACGCTCAGCAAGCCCGATATCGCCCTCATTCCCAACGTGTGCGACTATCCCGGCCTCATCGTCCACAAGACGTTCGACGAAAAAGGCGGCGACTTCAAGTCCTGCCCGATCGGCACTGGGCCGTTCGAGCTGGTCTCTTACGATGTCGGCCAGAAAGTGGTCTACAAGCGTCGTGAAGACAACAAGTGGTGGGATGGCGAGGTCTTCCTCGACGGCATCGAGTTCATCGACTACGGCACCGATCCGGCGGCGATGGTCAGCGCTTTCGAAGCTGGCGAAGTGCACACCAATTTCGAAACCTCGGCCGACTATGTGTCGATCCTCGACGGCATGGACCTGGCGAAGTCCGAGGTCGTCACCGCCTCGACGATCGTCTGCCGCACCAATGTGACCAACAAGCCTTACGGCGACCAGAAGGTTCGCAACGCCCTGCAGCTCGCGGTCGACAACGCTGTCGTCCTCCAGCTCGGCTACGGCAATGCCGGCACGGTTGCCGAGAACCACCATGTCGCCCCGATCCATCCGGAATACTACGAATTGCCGAAGGTTGCTCGCGACCCGGCCAAGGCAAAGGCGCTGATGGCGGAAGCCGGCCAAGCCGATTTCGAGCACGAGCTGATCACGGTCGACGAAGACTGGCACAAGAACACCGGCGATGCGATCGCCGCGCAGATGCGCGACGCCGGCATCAAGGTAAAGCGTACGGTGCTGCCGGGTTCGACCTTCTGGAACGACTGGACGAAGTATCCGCTGTCGATGACCAACTGGAACATGCGGCCGCTCGGCGTCCAGGTTCTGGCGATCGGCTATCGTACAGGTGAAGCCTGGAACGAGACGGCTTGGTCGAATCCCGAGTGGGATGCCAAGCTCAACGCTGCGCTGGCAGTTGCCGACGCCGCCAAGCGCAAGGAAATGATGAAGGATATCGAGCAGATCCTGCAGGATTCCGGCATTATCATCCAGCCTTATTGGCGCAAGCTCTACAGCCATTCGGTCAAGGCGGTGCAGAACTACAAGATGCACCCGACCTTCGAGCGCGACTACGGTAAGGTCTGGCTCGACCAGGCCTGACCGGACGATCCGGAAAGGGGCGTCTGGCCCCTTTCTCTCGCTCGTTGCATGGTCCTTGGACCGGAAGTCGGCGCAGGAAAAAGTTGCGGACTCTTCGGCCGGGGTCTGCAATAAAAAGGGTATTGCATCTGGGACTGGTCTGAAGGCTTGTTCTGCCGCTGGCGGCAGGGCACGGCTTGCAAACCGGTTCCACCCCCCAACCCGACCGGCAGGGGACCGCCATGCTTTCTTTCGTTATCAGGCGTCTCGGCACCATGGCATTGACGATGCTGTGCCTGACGATGATCGTCTTCTTCCTGGTCAATCTCGGGCCCAATCTGAAGAAGCTCGCGATCAGCCAAACCGAAATGCACACATCGGCCGAGCAGCTCGAGGCTTGGCTGGTCAATCATGGCTATCGGCAGAATTTCTTTGTCCGCTACGGACAATGGCTGGGCGTCGTGCCCAAGCAGCCGGTGACCGACCCGGCGACAGGCAAGCCAGCGCAGCGTTTCTCCTTCTGCAACGATCCGGTCGTGCCGACATTTTCCGGCATCCTGCAAGGCGATTTCGGCTGCTCGACCAAATTCAAGACGACGGTCGCCTCGAAACTCTTTCCGGCGCTCAGCGCCACCGGCATCCTGATGCTCTGCGTGCTTGCGGTTATGGTGCCGGTCTCGCTCCTGATCGGCATTCTTGCCGGCATGCGCGAGGGCTCACGCACCGACCGCACATTGTCGGTGGCTTCGATCGCCTCGACGGCGACGCCCGAATATGTTTCGGGCGTCATCTTCACCGTCATCTTCGCCTCCTGGCTCGGCGTGCTGAACGGCTCGGCGGCCTCGGCCAGCCAGGGCATCACCTTCTACAATTTCACCTTGCCGGTGATGACGCTGGCGATCTACGGCATCGGCTACATCGCCCGCATGACCCGCGCCTCGATGGTCGAGGTGATGACGCAGCAATATATCCGAACCGCCCGGCTGAAGGGCCTCTCCTTCGGCAGCGTGGTGGTAAAGCACGCTCTGCGCAACGCGCTGATCGCACCGTTCACGGTCATCATGCTGCAGTTCCCCTGGCTGCTCACCGGCGTCGTCATCGTCGAGGTGATGTTCCGATACCAGGGGTTCGGCTACACGCTGGTCGAGGCGGCCGGCAACAACGACATCGATCTTCTGCTCGGCTGCTCGCTGGTCTCGGTGTTTATCGTCCTGATCACACAGCTCATCTCCGATGTCGGCTACGCGTTCCTCAATCCGCGCATCAGAGTTCAATAGGAGACCGGGCGGATGCAGGTCGAATATCTCAGCGCCTTCAACGTCGTACTCGGCGTGCTTACCCGCTTCTGGCCGGTCTGGATCGCTCTCGCCCTGGTGATGGGGGCGAGCTTCGGCTACAAGAAGAAGCTTGGCCTTTACGGCCAGCTTTTCGACAGCGGCGTCGGCATCGTCGGCGTCGGCATCTGCCTGTTCTGGCTGTTCACGGCGATCTTCGCATCGACCGTCGCGCCCTTCGATCCGCTCGCCCAGGTGCCGATCATGAAGGACGCGCTGCCGGGCGCGATCGAGCCGGCGTCGAAACTTGTATACTATTTCGGCGGCGACAAGCTCGCCCGCGACGTGTTCTCCCGCATGGTCTATGGCAGCCAGATCGTGCTGATCATCGCGCCGGCGGCAACCGGCTTTGCGCTGATGGTCGGCATCACGCTCGGCTTGCCGGCTGGCTATTACGGCGGCAGGATCGATACGGTGCTGTCCTTCCTCGCAAACCTTGTGCTGGCCTTCCCGGTGATCCTGCTGTTCTACCTGCTGGTGACGCCAGGCATCATGGACACGCCGATCCCCTACGCGATGGCCGGGCTGTTCTTCCTGTTTCCGATCATCTTCTTCAGTGTGCTGTTCTGGACGCGCTATAAGAACCGCCCCGACCGCCTCTATATCCTGCTTGGCTTGACGTTGGTCGTTGGCGGCTGGATCTATGCCGGCCTTGTCTTCGACGCCGATCCGTTCAAGATCATCCACATCGATCCTAACCAGCTCAACATCTTCGTGGCAGTGGTGTTCGCCTCCAGCCCGGGCGTGTTCCGCATCGTGCGCGGCCTGGTCATGGATATCAAAACGCGCGACTATGTTGCGGCGGCGCAGACGCGCGGTGAATCGCCCTGGTACATCATGCTGTGGGAGATATTGCCCAATGCGCGCGGGCCGCTTATCGTCGACGCCTGCCTGCGCATCGGCTACACCACGATCCTGCTCGGCACGCTCGGCTATTTCGGGCTGGGACTGGCGCCGGAAAGCCCGGACTGGGGCACGGCGATCAAGGATGCCAGCCGGCTGCTGCGCTCGTTCATCCACCCGGCGCTGCCGCCGACGATCGCATTGATGTCGTTCGTGCTCGGCCTCAACCTCCTGGCGGATTCGTTGCGCGAACAGTCGATGAAGGATTGATGCCGGGAAAGATTGAACCGGGAAAGATCGATGCCGGGTTCGGCCCGACATGCCTGCAGAACAAGGATTGGAGCGACCCATGAATGAGGCAGTTCGAAATCCCGCCAAGCCGACCAATGGGCCGACCAGTGGGCCGATCATCGAGATCGAGAACCTGTCGATCTCCTTCTTCACCCGCAAGGGCGAGATCCCGGCCGTCATGGATTTTTCCTGCACGGTCATGCCCGGCGAGGCGATGGGCATCGTCGGCGAATCCGGCTGCGGCAAGTCGACCGTGTCGCTCGGCATCATGCGCGACCTCTCCAACATCGGAAAGATCGTCGGCGGAAAGATCAAGTTCCAGGGCAAGGACATGGGAGAACTGTCCGACGAGGAACTGCGCGCCATCCGCGGCAACAAGATCGCGATGATCTACCAGGAGCCTATGGCCAGTCTGAACCCGGCGATGAAGGTCGGCCAGCAGCTGATGGAAGTGCCACTGATCCACGACAAGGTGTCGAAGGACGAAGCCCATAAACGCGCTTTGGAAATGGTGCGCGCGGTGAAGCTGCCGGATCCCGAGCGCATGATGCGTTCCTACCCGCACCAGCTTTCCGGCGGCCAGCAGCAGCGCATCGTCATTGCCATGGCGCTGCTGTCGAAGCCTGCGCTGCTTCTGCTCGACGAGCCGACGACAGCGCTCGACGTGACGGTTGAGGCCGGTATCGTCGATCTGGTCAAGGGGCTGGGCGAGAAGTTCGGGACCTCGATGATCTTCGTGTCGCACAATCTCGGCCTGATCCTGGAGACCTGCGACCGCATCACGGTGATGTATTCGGGCGAAGCGGTGGAGACGGGCAAGATCAAGGACGTCTTCGACCGGATGCGCCATCCCTACACGCAAGGCCTGTTCCGCTCGATCCCGTTGCCGGGCGCCGACAAGAATTCGCGGCCTCTGATATCCATTCCGGGGCAGTTGCCGCTGCCGCACGAGCGGCCGAAGGGCTGCAATTTCGGCCCGCGCTGCCACCATTTCGTCGAGGGCGTCTGCAACGCCGCCGAAATTCCGATGATCGCGGTCGAAGGCCATGACGGGCATTTCTCGCGCTGCGTACGCTTCAACGAGATCGACTGGGAGGCGCTGCCGCCTGGCGCCAAGAAAGTCAACGAGCGCGTGGTGCCCGGTGCGCCGGTGCTCCAGATCGAAGACCTCAGGAAGTACTACAAAGTCGGCGGCAGCGAAGTGTTCGGCTCGAGCGAAGGACGTGTCGTCAAGGCCAACGAGACGATCTCTTTCATGGCGCGCGAATCCGAGACCGTCGCTATCGTTGGCGAATCCGGCTGCGGAAAATCGACCCTGGCCAAGGTGTTGCTCGGCCTCGAAACGGCAAGCTCCGGCCGCGTGAAGCTGGGCAACAAGGAAATCCAGTCGACCGGGATCGAGAAGCGCAGCGTCGACACCGTGTCGTCGATCCAGATGGTGTTCCAAAATCCGTTCGACACACTCAATCCCAGCCATTCGGTCGGTTCGCAGATCATCCGTACGCTGGAAAAGTTCAATGTCGGCGACACGGTGGCCGACCGCCGCAAGCGGATGCTGGAACTGCTCGATCTGGTGAAGCTGCCAAGGGCATTCGAGACGCGCAAGCCGCGCCAGCTTTCAGGTGGCCAGAAACAGCGCATCGGCGTGGCGCGGGCCTTTGCCGGCGACGCCAAGGTGGTGGTGGCCGACGAGCCGGTCTCGGCGCTGGATGTGTCCGTCCAGGCGGCGGTGACCGAACTCTTGATGGACATCCAGCGCAAGAACAAGACCACGATGCTGTTCATCAGCCACGATCTGTCGGTGGTGCGCTACATCGCCGACCGCGTCATCGTCATGTATCTCGGCTATATCGTCGAGCAAGGCACGACCGACCAGATATTTTCGCCGCCCTATCACCCCTATACCGAGGCGCTGCTGTCGGCGATCCCGATTGCCGATACCAGCGTGGTGAAAAGGCATATCGTGCTCGAAGGCGACATTCCGTCGGCGATGAACCCGCCCTCGGGCTGCCCGTTCCAGACGCGCTGCGGCTACAAGAAACTTGTGCCGGACAATCTTTGCGAAACTACGGTGCCGCCGGTCAAAAATCTCGGCGACGGTCATATGAGCCTGTGCTGGCTGGCCGACGACGTGCTGGCAAAAATGGAGCCGGTGATTAAATTCGACAAGGAACACGCGGCGAATGAGGGCGTGCCGGATGATGCAAACCACGGTGTTGGCCCGGGCTTTGCTGGAGATCCGCCCAAGCGCCCGCATGGCAAGACTGGCAGCGTTGAAGCCGATGCCGAGGGTCAGGCAGCGGAGAATGCCGAAGCGGTCGCCAAAGCCCGCCGTCACGAGGTTCGCGACGAGGTTTCAGAGACCGGCGGCATCTCAAGCTCTGCCGATAGCGCGGTGGCACCAATCACGCCGCCGACAGTCGGCGACGGCCGCCAAGCTGAGAACGCCACGCGCAAGCCGCGCAAACCCAAGGGCGGCTGAAATACCGTTGATATGCTAGGGCGCGCATTGCCGTAGCTGCGCGGCGTAGTCCTGCGCCATCTGTTCGGTGGCGTGCGCATAGCGCTGCACGTCGGCGCCGCCGCGATTGCCGCGCTTATAGGCATTCCAGCCAAGATAGTAGGCGAGATACAGATTGTAGGTGTCGTTGCGGGCGACGCCGAGCGTGTCGGCGGTCTTGGAATGATACCAGCCGACAAAATCGACGGCATCGGCAAACCTGGTGCGGCGCGCCGCCCAACTGCCGGTCTCGTTCTGGTATTGCGCCCAGGTGCCGTCGAGCGCCTGCGAGAAGCCGGTGGCACTGGAGATATGTTTCCAGGGAATGAAGCCCAGCAGCTTGGTGCGCGGCGGCCTGGCGTTGCTCTTGAAGCCGGATTCCTTGCGCACCGTCGCCATCAGCACGGGGACCGGCACCCCATATTTCTGCTCGGCGCGCTGTGCCGCCGCCTGCCAGTTGTCGAACCAGCCGTCGTTCTGGTCGAAAACGGCGCAGACATCGTTGATGTGGTTCGGCGGCGTCGCGCATGCCGAAAGCGTCAGCGGCACGGCAATCGCTACAATTTTACTAAAACTCGACCTACGCATTGGAAGAGCATTAGGCCGAAAACATAAAAGGAATCTTGCGGCGTTCCTTAACGGCTCGTCGGCCGCTTTGGCAGGCGCTGAGGAAGTATGAAGATTCCGACGTTTGTTGTCGCTTTTACCGATATGCAATTCCCGGAATGGCGCCTTGGCTAAAATCACGCCCGCAGGTGGCGGATTCTTGACAGCTCGATCCTCGTGCCGGCGCTTTGATGCGCCGCATGAGCGAACCAAGACGCAAGCGCGGCGCCGAGCGAACGAGCAACAGGGGACCGACCGCCATCCCGCAACTGCCGCTCAGGCGGGTGACAAACCCTTATCCGCCGATGGCGATGCTCTCGGCCGACCAGATCGAGGCGATCCATGAAGCCTCTATGCATATCCTGGAGAATTTCGGCATCGAGGTGATGAGCCCGCGGGCGCTGTCGCTGTTCGAGAAGGCCGGGGCCAAGGTCGATCATGCCTCGATGAACGTCCGCATCGATCGCGGCATGATCGAGGAAGCGCTGAAGACGACACAGTCCAGCTACACTCTGACGCCGCGCAATCCCGCCCATGCCGTCCACCTCGGCGGCAATACCATCAACTTTACGCTCGTCGCCGGGCCGCCCAATGTGCACGACATGGAGCGCGGCCGCCGTGCCGGCAATTTGCGCGATTATTCCGATCTCGTCCGCCTGGCGCAGCATTTCAACTGCATCCACATGCTCGGCAACCAGGTCTGCGCGCCGGTGGAATTGCCGGCGAATTCCCGTCATCTCGACACCTATTTCGCCAATCTGACGCTGACGGACAAAAGCTTTCACGTCTCGGCCATCGGCCGTGGCAGGGCGCTCGACGGCATCAAGATGATGGCAATCGCGCGCGGACTGACGCTTGACGAGATGCGCGACGATCCCGGGGTCACCACGATCATTTCGGTCAACTCGCCGCGCCGCTTCGACGAGATGATGGCCGAGGGGCTGATGACGATGGCCGAGTTCGGCCAGTCGGTGGCGGTGACGCCGTTCACGCTGATGGGAGCGATGAGCCCGGTGACGCTTGCCGGCGCGCTCGCCCAGCAGAATGCCGAGGCGCTGTTTGGCGTTGTGCTGACGCAGCTCGTCCGTCGCGGCGCGCCGGTGATGTATGGCGCCTTCACCTCCAATGTCGATATGAAATCGGGCGCGCCGGCCTTCGGCACGCCTGAAAATACCAAGGCGAACATCGCGTCCGGACAGTTGGCGCGGCGTTACAAGCTGCCTTATCGCACGACACCGGGCTCAGCCTCCAATGCCGCCGACGCGCAAGGCGCCTATGAGACGCTGATGGCGCTGTGGGGCGCGGTGCTAGGCCACGGCAACCTCGTCTATCACGCCGCCGGCTGGCAGGAGGGCGGACTAACTGCATCGTTCGAAAAGTTCATCATCGACGTCGAGATGATCCAGCACATGATGGAGTTTTTGCGCCCGATCGAAGTCAACGAGGCCGAGCTTGCCGTCGAGGCTCTGGGTGCGGTTCCGACCGGCGGCCACTTCTTCGGCGAGCCACACACGCTGGAGCGCTACGCCACGGCCTTCTACCAGCCGATACTGTCCAACTGGCAGAACTACGAGGCCTGGCAGGAGGCCGGTGGGCTCGACGCCACGTCGCGTGCGACCAGGCTGTGGAAGAAGGCGCTGGAGGACTACGCCGAGCCGGTGATGGAAATCTCCAGGCGCGAGGCGCTGGAGGCGTACCTAGCCAAGCGCAAGGAAGCGATCGGGCAGAGCGAGCCTTAAGCACCACTCTTCTCGGATTCATCTTCTTCTCTTCCAGAATCATGAAACCCATCCAACTCTTTGAAATGACGAGAATCCCATGAAATCACATGCAAAGGTCGTGGTTATTGGCGGTGGCGTCGTCGGGTGCTCCGTGCTGTTCCATCTGGCCCGGCACGGCTGGACCGACATCGTGCTCCTGGAGCGCGATGAATTGACCTCCGGCTCGACCTGGCACGCGGCCGGCGGCATGCACACGATCAACGGCGATCCCAATGTCGCCAAGCTGCAGAAATACACGATCTCGCTCTACAAGGAGATTGAGGAACTGTCCGGCCAGGCGACCGGCGTGCATCTGACCGGCGGTGTGCTGCTGGCGGCGACCGAGGCGCGGCTCGACTGGCTGCGCGGCGTTGTCGCCAAGGGCCGCTATCTCGGCATCGAGCTCGAGGAGATATCGCCGGCCGAAGCCGCCGAACTGATGCCTCTGCTCGATCCCAAGCAGTTCGTCGGTGCCGTCCGCAACAAGGAGGATGGCCATCTCGATCCATCCGGCGTTACCCACGCCTACGCCAAGGCCGCGAGGAAGCTTGGGGCCGAGGTTGAGCGCTTCACCAAGGTCGAGGACATCGTGCGGCGCGCCGACGGGCTGTGGCGCGTCATTACCAACAAGGGCGAGGTGGTGGCCGAGCATGTCGTCAACGCCGGCGGCCTGTGGGCGCGCGAGGTCGGCCGCATGGTCGGGCTGGAGCTGCCGGTGCTGGCGATGGAGCACATGTACCTGATCACCGAGGACATGCCGGAAGTCGCCGCCTGGAACCAGAAGACCGGCACGGAAATCATCCATGCAGTCGACTTTGATGGCGAGCTCTATCTGCGTCAGGAGCGCGGCGGCATGCTGATGGGTACTTACGAAAAGGCCAACAAGCCATGGTCCGAGTTCCAGACGCCGTGGAACTTCGGCCACGAGTTGCTCGAGCCCGACATCGACCGCATCGCGCCATCGCTGGAGGTCGGCTTCCGGCATTTCCCGGCCTTCCAGAACACCGGTATCAAGCAGATCATCAACGGGCCCTTCACCTTCGCGCCGGACGGCAATCCGCTGGTCGGGCCGGTGCGCGGCCTGCCGGGGTTCTGGGTGGCCTGTGGTGTCATGGCCGGGTTCTCACAGGGGGGCGGCGTCGGGCTGGCGCTGTCGAACTGGATGATCGAGGGCGATCCCGGCGCCGACATCTGGGCGATGGATGTGTCGCGCTACGGTGACTGGGCCACGATGGCCTATACCAACGCCAAGGTGCGCGAAAACTATTCGCGGCGGTTTTCGATCCGCTTCCCCAACGAGGAACTGCCCGCTGGACGGCCGCTCAAGACCACACCGGTCTATGATCTCCTGTCGGCCAAAGGCGCGCAATGGGGCGTCGCCTATGGGCTGGAAGTGCCGCTATGGTATGCGCCGGAAGGCGTGAGGGACGAGTTCTCGTGGCGGCGCTCGAGCGATTTCGAGCATGTCGCAAATGAGGTCAAGACCGTTCGAGAAGGCGTTGGCCTGTCGGAGATTTCGAGCTTCGCCAAATACAAGGTGACGGGCGAGGGCGCTGCAGCCTGGCTCGACCGCCTGCTTGCCTGCAAGCTGCCAAGGCCCGGCCGCATGACGCTGGCGCCGATGCTGAAGGAAGACGGCAGGCTGATTGGCGATTTCACGCTAGCCAATCTCAGCAGCCCAAATTCGGAAAGGGACGGCTGGTTCCTGGCCGGCTCCGGCGTCGCCGAGCAGTACCATATGCGCTGGTTCGAAGCGCATCTGCCGAAGGACGGCTCGGTCAGTATCGAAGCGCTGGGAGCAAAACTCACCGGCTTATCGATCGCCGGGCCGAGCACGCGGAACCTTCTTGAAAAGGTCACACGATCTGATGTGTCGGATACGGCCTTTCCGTTCATGGCCATCAGCAAGATGGACATCGGCATGGCGCCGTGTCTGGTCGGGCGTGTCAGCTACACCGGCGATCTCGGCTACGAGATCTGGGTGGCGCCGGAATATCAGCGCGCCGCCTATCAGGCGCTGATGGCGGCGGGCGAAGAATTCGGCATCGGCCTGTTCGGCTCGCGAGCGCTCAACGCATTGCGGCTGGAAAAGAATTACGGCTCATGGGCGCGCGAATACCGGCCGATCTATGGGCCGCTGGAGGCCGGCCTCGATCGCTTCGTCGCCTATGCCAAGGAGGCCGATTTCATCGGCAAGCAGGCGGCGCTGGCAGAGCGCAAGCAAGGCGGCAGACTGCGGCTGCGGGCCTTTGTCGTCGATGCTGTCGATGCCGACGTCATCGGCGACGAACCAATCTGGCATGGCGGCGCCGTGCGCGGCTGGGTCACGTCGGGCGGCTATGCGCATCATTCGAAAAAATCCGTCGCTATCGGCTATGTGCCGAAAGAGATTGCCGACGAAGTCGACGGTTTTGAGATCGAGCTTCTGGGCAAACGCCATGTTGCGCGCATGCAGCCGGTCCCACTGTTCGACGCGAACTTCGAGCGGATGCGTGGGTGAGGTTTCAGGCGCTGCGGCGGTTATCCAGCGCCAATGCGCCGGCGCCGGCGAATACCAGATAGAGGAAGATGAAGCAGAACGATATTGCCGCATCGCCACCATTGTTGACCGGGAAGAAGTCGCGCGGCATGTGCGCCATGAAATAGGCGATCGCCATCTCACCGCTGAGAAGGAATGCCACCGGCCTAGTGAAAAGCCCCAATACCAGCAGGATGCCACCGGCGAATTCCAGGATGGCCGCGGTCAGCGATAGCCCGCTCAGGGCGCCGGCATGGTCGCCGACGGGGAAATTGAACAGCTTTTGCGTACCATGTTCGATGAATTGCAGTGCCGTCACGAAGCGCAATGCGGCCAGAGCCTGCAGCTGATATCTGACAAGACCGTCGAAAAGCTTCATCTAAGACTCCATTTTACCCCCGAACCGGCCATAGATCATCGCCCGACAGGGGACCATTCACTTCGCATGGCCCGCCAGCCACAATCAGTGATTGGAAATGTTCCTCGTTCTTTTAATATTTTTCTCTCGTGTATTTTAAATGCTATAGTTGTAGTGATATCCAGACACTCCAAACCATGTGGGTTCCGTTTGCCATGAGAAAAGTCGTCGTCAGCCTATTCGCCATCCTTGCAGGCACCAGCGTCGCCACGGCCGACGATGCCGGCTGTGCTGCCTTCAAATGGCCGGTGACGCGCGAGGAGGCCCTGTTTGCGGCGGCGCCCGCCGCGCAGTCCGGCGCTGACCTTTCGGTCGGCGAGGCTGCAGATGTGGCGTTGGCGCCGGTCGGCACGATCAGCTTCACCGTTCCGCCGGAACGCGCGCCGGCAGCCGGTACATTCGGCGCGATGGCGAGCGTGGCCGTGCCCCCGGAGGGAGAGCTCCAGATCAGCCTGTCTGATGAGGCTTGGATCGATGTCGTTCAGGACGGTAAAGCCGTGAAGTCGGCGGCTTTCAGTGGTATAAAAACCTGTCCGGGGATCCGCAAGAGCGTGCGCTTCAAGCTAGCCGCCGGCCCGGCGACCATCCAGCTCAGCGGCGCCAAGAAGCCCGATCTCAAAGTTTCCGTGCTGACGCCGGAATAGTTCTCAAAGAGCGTAAGGTTGGAGGGACAGCGCCCCTCTCTGTCCTGCCGGACATCTCCCCCACGAGGGGGGAGATCGGTTTTTGCTGCCGGTTTCGCCAATCGCGACGCGACGTTGCTACCGCACCGGTGCCATTAGCGCGAAATGGGCGCCTTGCGGGTCTGTGCACTGCACGATCCAGCTGCCGCCGGGGACCTCCATCGGACCCATCAGGATCTTGCCGCCATTGTCGGTGACGCGCTTGGCTGCCGCGTCGATGCCGGGCACGTTGAAATAGAACTGCCAGACCGGCATCGGGATCTGCTCGGGCTTGTTCATTATGCCGCCAACGGGCTCGCCGCCGAAGGCGAAAAGCTGGTAGACGCCCATCGGACCCATATCCATGGCGTCGCCCTTCTCCCAGCCGAACTGACTGGAATAGAAATCGGACGCCGCCTTCCAGTCTGATGTGTAGAGCTCATGCCAGCCGATGTTGCCGGGTGTCGCCAATGGTAGCGGCGGCTGGTCGGGACCGCTGGGCTGCAGGAAGTTGAACATCGCGCCTTGCGGATCGGCAACGACGGCGAAGCGGCCAACGCCCGGAATGTCGTCTGGCTCGCGGTGAACCGCGCCACCAGCCTTCTTGAGGGAGGCCGTTGTGGCATCGACATCCCTGGTGAGGATATAACCGATCCAGGCCGGCGGCATTCCCATCTTGCGCGCGTCATCGGGCAGCGTCATCAGCCCGCCGACGCCGCGCTCGCCGACATTCATGACGATATAGCGCGGCATGCCCGGCGCCCCGTCGAAAGGCTGCCCCCGCCAGCCTACCACGGCGGTGTAGAACGCCTCGGCGGCGTCGAGATCGGTGGTCATCAGCTCGTACCAGAAGAAGGGCGTGGGGGACTGTGGCATTGTCGTGCTCCTTGCGGTTTTTCGATCATGCGCGATCCATTCTAGGACGATCTTCACGACGAAAATCCGACAGCCAACCAAAAAAGATGACGGCAAACCGGAAATGTTACCGGGTTGCGCGCCCTGTGGTTTTCGACTTTGCTTGCAGTCAACGAGGGGTTGTTGATCCATGCGCCGGATGTCGCTCACTTCCGAACTTGTCGCGCTGTGCGACGAGATCAGGTTGCTCCATGGCAACGCTCCTGAATGCGGTTCCGTACCTGCTTCGTGACGTATATGGCCGTTTGGAAAAACATGATTATTACAATCATGTTTGTTGAAGCTTTTCAGTCGCTTGGCCGAAAATTGACCAATTGATAAAAAAATAAAACGTGCTAGCCTTCCCCAAAACAAGAACATGGGGAACTGACGATGGCAGAAGGCCAGTTCAAGCAAGGCATTGCCGGCGGGCGGCTTTCGCCGGAACAATATGCCGACAATTTTGCCGACCTGCATCCGCCGCTCGATCATCACGAGGCGCTGGTCGAATCCGACCGCTGCTATTTCTGCTATGACGCGCCGTGCATGAATGCATGCCCGACCTCGATCGACATCCCGCTGTTCATCCGCCAGATTTCGACGGGCAATCCGATCGGCTCGGCCAAGACGATTTTCGAACAGAACATTTTGGGCGGCATGTGCGCCCGCGTCTGCCCGACCGAAACGCTGTGCGAAGAGGTCTGCGTGCGCGAAGTGGCCGAAGGCAAGCCGGTGCAGATTGGTCGCCTGCAGCGCTACGCCACCGATGTCGCCATGGCCGAAAACAAGCAGTTCTACAAGCGCCCCGAACCGACCGGCAAGACCGTCGCCGTGGTCGGCGCCGGTCCGGCCGGGCTAGCGGCCGCGCATCGGCTCGCCCGCTACGGCCACGACGTGACCATCCTGGAAGCCCGCCCGAAGGCCGGCGGCCTTAATGAATACGGTATCGCGGCCTATAAGAGCGTCGACAATTTCGCCCAAGCCGAGGTGGACTATGTCACGTCGATCGGCGGCATCGACATCCAGAACGGCAAGGCGCTCGGCCGTGATTACCAGCTGTCGGACCTGACCCGGAATTACGACGCGGTGTTCCTCGGCATGGGGCTTGCCGGCGTCAATGCCTTGCGAGCGGATGGCGAGGAGGCGCAAGGCGTCACCAATGCTGTCGAGTTCATTGCCGAGCTCCGTCAGGCCAGTGATCTGGCCAGCCTGCCGGTCGGCCGGCGTGTTGTCGTCATCGGCGGCGGCATGACGGCGATCGACGCGGCGGTGCAATCGAAGCTGCTCGGGGCCGAAGAGGTGACGATCTGCTATCGGCGCGGCCCGGAGCACATGAACGCCTCCGAATTCGAGCAGGACCTGGCCGCTGCCAACGGCGTCATCATCCGGCACTGGCTGCAGCCGAAGCGGGTCATTGCCGATGGCGGCAAGGTGTCGGCGATCGAGCTCGAATACACCGCGATGGACGGCGACCGGCTCGTCGGCACCGGCGAGCGGCTGACACTGACCGCCGACCAGGTGTTCAAGGCGATCGGCCAGAGTTTTGTCCCGGCTGCGCTCAACGGCAGCGGGGCTTTGCTTGACCTGGAAGCCGGCCGCATCAAGGTCGACGCCGAAGGCCGCACCTCGCTGCCAAACGTCTGGGCCGGCGGCGACTGCATCTTTGGCGGCGACGACCTGACCGTCTCGGCCGTCGCGCAAGGCCGCGACGCGGCGGAAAGCATTCATCGGGCACTTGCCTCGAACGGGAAGGCATGAGCATGGCAGACATCCGCAATAATTTCGTCGGCATCAAATCGCCGAACCCGTTCTGGCTGGCCTCGGCGCCGCCGACCGACAAGGCCTACAACGTCATCCGCGCCTTCAAGGCGGGCTGGGGCGGCGTTGTCTGGAAGACGCTCGGCGAAGAGGGTCCGCCGGTGGTCAACGTTAATGGCCCGCGCTACGGCGCGATCTGGGGCGCCGATCGTCGCCTGCTTGGCCTGAACAATATCGAGCTGATCACCGATCGTGACCTGCAGGTCAATTTGCGCGAGATCAAGCAGGTCAAGATGGATTGGCCCGACCGGGCGATCGTCGTCTCGCTGATGGTGCCGTGCGAGGAGCATGCCTGGAAGGCTATCCTGCCGGTGGTCGAGGAGACCGGCGCTGATGGTATCGAGCTCAATTTCGGCTGCCCGCACGGCATGTCGGAACGCGGCATGGGTGCGGCGGTCGGCCAGGTGCCGGAATACATCGAAATGGTGGTGCGCTGGTGCAAGGCCAACACCCGCATGCCGGTCATCACCAAGCTGACGCCCAACATCACCGACATACGCAAGCCGGCACGCGCTGCCCTTGCCGGCGGCACCGACGCGGTGTCGCTGATCAACACCATCAATTCGATCACCGGCGTCAATCTCGACAATTTCGCACCGGAGCCGACGATCGACGGTAAGGGTTCGCATGGCGGCTATTGCGGTCCGGCGGTGAAGCCGATCGCGATGAACATGGTGGCCGAGATCGCGCGCGACCCGGAAACGCATGGCCTGCCGATCTCCGGTATCGGCGGCATCACCACCTGGCGCGACGCCGCCGAGTTCATGGCGCTCGGCGCCGGCAATGTGCAGGTGTGCACGGCGGCAATGACCTATGGCTTCAAGATCGTGCAGGAGATGATCGCCGGCCTGGAAAACTGGATGGACGAGAAGGGCCATGCCTCGCTCGACGACATCGTCGGCCGCGCCACGCCCAACGTCACCGACTGGCAGTATCTCAACCTCAACTATATCGCCAAGGCGCATATCGACCAGGACGCCTGTATCAAATGCGGCCGCTGCCACATCGCCTGCGAGGACACCTCGCACCAGGCGATCACCAGCATGGTGGACGGCGTCAGGCATTTCGAGGTGATCGAGGCCGAATGCGTCGGCTGCAATCTCTGCGTCAATGTCTGCCCGGTCGAGAACTGCATCACCATGGAGCCGCTGGCGGTCGGCGTGATGGACCAGCGCACCGGCAAGCCGGTGTCACCGATCTACGCCAACTGGACGACGCATCCGAACAACCCGATGGCCAAGGTGGCGGCGGAATAGCATTGCGAAAAAAAAGCGGCGTTCACGGGCGCCGCTTTTTTAATTTCCCTATTGCGGACAAAGATTATCCACGATAATCTATATCCATGACTAGGAGAGCGAAATGAAGCTGGGTGAGGGCGTCGAAGCGGCCATCCACTGCGCCGCGATGCTTGCTGGCGTTGATGGCGCCGCGACCATGCCGGGTGCTGCCATGGCGGAAGCGTTCGGGCTGTCGCCGAGCTATCTCCTCAAGCATCTCAACATGCTGACGGTGTCGGGCATTCTGGAATCGGTTCCGGGGCCGTCCGGCGGCTACCGGCTGGCGCGGCCGGCGGAACGCATTACGCTGCTCGATATCGTGTTGGCCGTCGAAGGGCGAGAACCGGCCTTTCGCTGCGCCGAAATCCGCCAGCGCGGCCCCGCCAGGCTCGATGCCTCGGTTTATGTCAAACCCTGCGGCATCAAGGTGGCGATGCTGAAGGCCGAGCGTGCCTACCGCGCAGCGCTCGCCGACGCCCGGCTGTCCGACATCGTTGCAGAATACACGGCCGATGCCGATCCCCGTTCGGTCGCCGCCAACTGCGCCTTCGTCGAGCGCCGTCAGCGTCCGCAGAAATCAAGTTCAACCAAGCAAGCATGAAAGGCTAAAAACGATGAAAGAGAGGCTGCAATTTTTCGGCGCGGCGCCGGAGATCATGAAGGCGGTGTCGGTGCTCAACAAGGCAGTCGACGAATGCGGGCTCGAAAAAAGCCTGTTGCATCTGATCAAGCTCAGGGCGTCGCAGATCAACGGCTGCTCGTATTGCGTCGAGATGCACAGCCGCGAGGCGCGCCACGACGGCGAGAGCGAGCAGCGGCTCTATCTCGTCTCCGCCTGGAAGGAATCGCCGCTATTTTCAGAGCGCGAACGCGCAGCCTTTGCCTGGACCGACGCGCTGACCAGGATCGCCGACAACGGTGTTTCGGACGAACTCTACGCAAGGACGCTCGAGCATTTTTCGGAGCAGGAGTTGGTCAAGCTGTCGGTTGCACTCGGCATGATCAACACCTGGAACCGACTTTGCGTTCCGTTCCATGCAATCCATCCGATGCCGGCGGTCATGGCCGCTTGAGCATGGACCAGGCGCGCGGCCTGCGTCGCGCGCCTCTTTTCTGCCCAAGGACCAACAGCATGTTTTCAAGCTTTGATAGTGAGATTCTATTCGCGGCCCGCCTGCTGCTCGGCGGCGCCTTTGTCTTTGCCGGCCTGCGCAACATCCAAAACGCGGCGTTCCTGACCCAATTGATGACGACGCGCGGCGTGCCGCAGGCGCGGCTGGTGCTCTGGCTGGGGATCGTCCTGCAGACCGTCACCGGAGCACTGGTGATCGCGGGCATCTGGACCGCTGCCGCCGCTCTGTGCCTGGTGTTGTTCCTTGTCGTTGCTACGCCGATGTTCCATAATTTCTGGGATCATCAGGGTCCCGAGCGCGCGTCCCGCATCAATGGCTTTGTCGGCAACGTCGCGCTGACCGGAGGATTTCTGGCGCTGATCGCGCAGTCGCTTTGAAAGCGATTGCCGCGTAGATGTAGCCGCGTTACGCCGCATACCGCAAGCCGCCGTCGCAGGTCAGGATCTGGCCGGTGACGAAGCTGTTCGAAACCAGGAACGCGATCGCCTCAGCAACGTCCTCGGCGCGGCCGATGCGGCCGACCGGCGTCTTGCCTGCATAATCGGCAAACACCGCATGGCGCTGTTCATCAGGCAAAAAATCCCACCAGGGCGTGTCAATGACGCCCGGCGCCACGACATTGACGCGTAACGGCTTCAGCTCCATTGCCAGGATCGGCACCACGGTCAGCAGCATGCCGTTGACGGCGGCGATGCCGGCGACACCCGGCGCCGACAATTGCGCCGACACCGCCGAGATGAAAGTCACCGAGCCGCTCTTGTTCAGCGTCGGCAAGGCGGCCTGCAGGCAGGAGAGCTGGGGCCGGACCTTCTCGTCGACGCCGCCGCCGATGTCGGTCAGGTCAAGCGTTTCGAACGGGCCGAGCCCCTTGCCGCCGCTCGCGGCCAGCACCAGGTGATCGAAAGGGCCGAGATCGCTGAAAAACCGGCGAACCTCGTCCGGCTTCGCGGCATCGAAGGCAGCTTTTCCGACCGCGCCGCCAAGGCTTTGCCCTGCGTTGTCGAGCCTTTCCCGGTTGCGCCCGGTGATCGTCACCTTCATGCCCGGACCAAGCAGCTTTTTCGCGGTGGCGAGGCCGATGCCGGAGGAGCCGCCGACGACCACGGTGTGACTGGTTTTCTCGATCATGAATTTTCTTTCTTCGATGTTGCGGAAGCGGGTGCGAGCCCGACAAGGCCGAGGCTCAATTCGCGCAACTGCTGCCTCGCCTTAGCGTCATAGGCTTGCGCATCGGCGCGGGATTCCCTCTGGCCGTCGAAATAGAGGCCGCTCCGCCCTTCGAGCGCCGGCGATGCGGCGAGGTTGATGATGGCTTCGGCGCCGGTTTCGACCGAGCTCCAGGGTGTGACGCCCGCCTGCCGCACCATCGTGGTGTTCATGTAGCTTGCCGGATGCAGGCTGTTGACCGTGACGCCGGTGCCGTTCAGCTGCTCCGCCAGATCGATGGTGAACATGATCTGCGCCAGCTTGCTCTGGCAGTAGGCACGGACGCCGTCATAGGAGCGGGTAAGCATGACGTCATCGAAATCGATCGCCTGCTGGCCTGCCGAGGCGACGTTGACGATGCGCGCCGGCGCGCTGGCCTTGAGCAGCGGCAGCAGCTCCGTGGTGAGCAGGAAGCCGGCGAGATAGTTTACGGCAAAGCGCAGTTCGTAGCCGTCGGCGCTGACCTGCCGTTTCGCGTTGGGGCCGGCGGTGCCGACGCCGGCATTGTTGATGAGGACGTCGAGCCGCTTGGTCCTTGCGCGCACGGCCTCGGCGAGGCGGCGGACTTCCGCCAAGGAGGAGAGATCGGCGACGAGCAGCTCGGCCTCGCCGCCGGTGGCTTCGATCTCGGCCACGACCGCCTTGCCCCTCGTCGCGTCGCGGCCATGCACCAGGATGCGGGCGCCGCCGGCGCCGAGCCTTTGCGCGACGACGCGGCCGACGCCGTCGGTCGAACCGGTGATGAGGATTGTCTTGTCTTTCAGTTCCATGTTCAGAGCCTCCATCTCATCGCTCTGAATGGAAAGATGGGGCACCAGCCACTTGCCAAACAGTTCAAACTTTATCCTGGTATCGATACTGCTATAACAGTGGCCATGGATTCCACCGCGCATTCCGCCGAAGACAGCCGCCGCCGCGAGCTCGGCGCCTTCCTGCGTTCGCGGCGCGAAAGGCTGACGCCTTCGGCCACCGGCATCTCGACCGGCTTACGCCGGCGCACGCCCGGGCTGCGGCGCGAGGAGGTGGCGATGATCGCCGGCGTCGGCACGACCTGGTACACCTGGCTGGAGCAGGGCCGCGACGTTCGGCCGTCGGTGGAAGTGCTGACCGCACTCAGCCAGGCGCTGCGCCTGGACGCGGCTGAGCAACGGCATCTGTTTATTCTCGCCGGCCGGCCGCAGCCGGAGCGTCGCGTCGACGCGCCGGAAAAGATCGACGGCCCCTTGCTGCACATGCTGCAGAGTCTGGTCCTGCAGCCGGCCTATGTCGTCGGGCGGCGCTGGGATGTGCTGGCCTGGAACCCGGCGGCGGCAGCCGTGTTCGGCGATTATGGCCTGCTGGAGGGCGATGCCCGCAACATCGTCCATATGGTTTTCACCAGCCCGCAGCATCGGCGCCTGCTCGTCGACTGGGAGGAACTGGCGCGCGCCGTGCTGGCGTCATTCCGGGCGGAAAGCGCGAAGTATGTCGGCGATCCGGATTTCGAGCGGTTGATTGCGCTGATGACGCGTTCAAGCCCGGAGTTCCGCGCCTGGTGGCCGCTGCGCGATGTGGCCCGCAACCTATCGGGTGTGAAGCATGTCAGGCATCCGATAGCGGGCGCCATGGCGTTCGAACATATGAGCCTGTCGATCGACGACGGCTCGGACATGAAGCTGATCGTCTACACGCCGCTCGCCGAGCAGAACTCGATCGCCAAGCTGCAGAAGCTGCTCGATGCGCTGCCGGCCGCGCGGCGCAGCGCGTGAACCATCAAGGCTAGTCTTTCGGCTTCAGCCCGTCGATGAACAGTTGCTCGAGAAACCTTGCGGCATCCTCGAAGCGGCCGTCGCCGCCGCGGTCGGGGCCGAGCACGGCGCGGACCTGGACGTCGAAATCGGCATAATGCTGCGTCGTCGCCCAGATCGAGAAGATCAGGTGCCAGGGGTCGGTGCGGGCAATCTTGCCGGCGCGCATCCAGCCCTTGATGACGTTGGCTTTCTCGTCGACCAGCGTCTTCAACTCACCTTCCAGCATCGGCATGATGCGCGGCGCGCCCTGCAGGATCTCATTAGCGAATAGCCGGCTCTCGCGCGGGAAATCGCGCGCCATTTCGAGCTTGCGCCTGATGTAGTTGCGCAGTTCGGTCAGCGGATCGCCAATGTCGTCGAGTTCGCGCAGCGGCGCCAGCCAGGTGTCGAGAAGCCGTTGCATCAGCGTCTCGTGGATGTCCTCCTTGCGGCGGAAATAATAGAGCAGGTTCGGCTTCGACATGCCGGCGGCTTCGGCGATCTGGTCGATGGTCGAACCGCGAAAACCGTTGGTGGAGAAGACTTCGAGCGCCGCCTCCAGAATGAGCTCGCGCTTTTCCAGCTGGATGCGGGTGCGGCGTGGAGCGGAGCTTTCGACCGCCCCCGTCACCTCGAACAACCTTCGCTGTGAGGAGCGTCTGGACCAATTCTCTGGACCAGTTTTTCCCCGCCCTGTGGAGCGCACTTCGAAAGCCGCATTTCCGCTAGTAATCCCTTGACCGCTGATAAGGCGGTGCTAACGTTTGTCCAACCGGTCAAAAATTTGCGTAGCACGAAAACGCAGCAAAGACCAAGTGTTGGAAAGACCAAGCGTTAGCCGCACCGAAACAGGTTACAAGGGGAAGTCTTGGTCATGTCCAACCGGCTGAAAGTCACGCCGAACGATCTCAGCGCATTCTGGATGCCGTTCACGGCAAACCGGCAGTTCAAGCAGGCGCCGCGCATGATGGTGTCGGCCAAGGACATGCATTACACGACCAGCGACGGGCGCAAGGTTCTCGACGGCACCGCCGGCCTGTGGTGCGTCAATGCCGGCCACTGCCGCCCGAAGATCACCGAGGCGATCCAGAGCCAAGCGGCAGAGCTCGACTATGCGCCGGCCTTCCAGATGGGCCACCCGATCGTGTTCGAGCTGGCCAATCGCCTGGTCGACATCGCCCCGAAGGGCATGGACCATGTGTTCTTCACCAATTCCGGCTCGGAATCAGTCGAGACGGCGCTGAAGATGGCGATCGCCTATCACCGCGTAAAAGGCGAGGGCTCGCGCACCCGGCTGATCGGCCGCGAGCGCGGCTATCACGGCGTCAATTTCGGCGGCATCTCGGTCGGCGGCATCGTCACCAACCGCAAGATGTTTGGCACGCTGCTCGGCGGCGTAGATCACATGCCACACACGCATTTGCCGGAAAAGAACTCCTTCACGAAAGGCGTGCCCGAGCATGGCGCGGAACTGGCCAACGAGCTGGAACGCATCGTCGCCCTGCACGACGCGTCGACCATCGCCGCAGTCATCGTCGAACCGGTTGCCGGTTCCACCGGCGTCATCCTGCCGCCGAAGGGCTATCTGCAGAAGCTGCGCGAGATCTGCACCAAGCACGGCATCTTGCTGATCTTCGACGAGGTCATCACCGGTTTTGGCCGCCTCGGCACGCCGTTTGCCGCCGACTATTTCGGTGTCACCCCGGATATCATGACGACGGCCAAGGGCGTCTCCAATGGCGTCATCCCGATGGGCGCGGTGTTCGTCAAGAAGGAAATCCACGACGCCTTCATGACCGGGCCCGAGCATATGATTGAGTTCTTCCACGGCTACACCTATTCGGGCAATCCGATCGCCTGCGCGGCGGCGCTGGGCACACTCGACACCTACAAGGAAGAGGGGCTGCTGACGCGCGGCGAGGAATTGGCGCCGTACTGGGAGGACGCGCTGCACTCGCTGAAGGGCGAACCGAACGTCATCGACATCCGCAACATCGGCCTGATCGGCGCGATCGAGCTGGCGCCGATCGCAGGCCAGCCGACGAAGCGCGCCTTCTCGGCTTTCGTCAAGGCGTTCGACCGCGGTGCGCTGATCCGCACCACCGGCGACATCATCGCTCTGTCGCCACCGCTCATCATCACCAAGGGCCAGATCAACGAATTGATCGACCATGTGCGCGAAGTGCTGAGGGCGGTGGACTAGATGCTCCCCAACATGTAGGGCGACGACGGGAACCGTCGTCCTAATGTGAGTAAATGAGAGGAACTTGAATGGCCGCCCCCGGCGAGAATCTGCGAATCAATTCAGACCGTTTGTGGGATTCGATAATGGAGATGGCGAAGATCGGCCCCGGCATTGCCGGCGGCAATAATCGCCAGACCGTTACCAACGAGGATGGCGAAGGGCGGCACCTGTTCAAGCGCTGGTGCGATGAGGCGGGGCTCGAAATGGGCGTCGACGAGATGGGTACGATGTTTGCCCGTCGCGAAGGCACCGACCCCAGCCTGCCGCCGGTGTATGTCGGCAGCCATCTCGATACGCAGCCGACCGGCGGCAAGTACGACGGCGTGCTCGGCGTGCTCGGCGGCCTGGAGGTTGTGCGCTCGCTCGACGATCTCGGCATCAAGACCAAGCACCCGATCGTCGTCACCAACTGGACCAACGAGGAAGGCGCGCGCTTTGCGCCGGCGATGATGGCGTCCGGGGTATTCGCCGGCGTGCTCGATCAGGCCGAAATCTATTCGCATGTCGACAAGGACGGCAAGAAATTCGGCGAGGAGCTCGAACGGATCGGCTGGAAGGGCACCGAAAAGGTCGGCGAGCGCAAGATCCACGCCTTCTTCGAATTGCATATCGAGCAGGGCCCGATCCTCGAGGACGAGGGCATCGACATTGGCGTCGTCACCCATGGCCAGGGACTGAAATGGCTGCAGGTGACGCTGACCGGCAGGGAGGCGCATACCGGCTCTACGCCGATGCCGAAGCGGCGCAATGCCGGGCTCGGCATGGCGCGGGTGATCGAATTGGTGCACGAGATCGCCATGGACTACCAGCCGGACGCCGTCGGCGCGGTCGGCCATATGGAGGTCTATCCGAACTCGCGCAACATCATCGCCGGACGCACCGTCTTCACCATCGACATCCGCTCGCCGGAAAAGGAGGTGCTGGACGCCATGGACGGCCGCATCCGCGAAGGCATCGACACGATCTGCGAGGCGCTCGACATCAAATATCAAATCGATCAGGTCGGTCATTTCGATCCGGTCACCTTCGACGCGGGCTGCGTCAAGGCTGTGCGGGATGCGGCGGAGCGCCTGGGATATACGCATCGCAACATCGTCTCCGGCGCCGGCCACGACGCCTGCTGGATCAACCGCGTCGCACCGACGGCGATGGTGATGTGTCCCTGCGTCGACGGGCTCAGCCACAACGAGGCCGAGGAGATCACCAAGGAATGGGCAACGGCCGGCGCCGATGTGCTGTTCCACGCGGTGGTCGATACGGCAGTGATTGTCGAATGAAGCCGCGTCGCAATCTTGACGAAGATCGGACGCTTAACGTGCTTCTGGGCTGGAAGGCAGATCAGCCTCCATTTCAAACCTCTCTCGTCGAACAATGCAGCATCGCGTTGGCAACGCCGCTGCGGAACCTTACGGGGGAGCAAATAAGGCTGCTGGTCAGCCAAGGATTCGGGCTGGAATATGTGGTCCCCAAAGCGATATCCATACTGACTGAAAACCCGTTGATCGCAGTGACGTTCCACGATGGCGATCTACTTATGAACTGCCTCAAGATTTCTCCGGAGTTCTGGATGGAAAACCAGGATCTTTGGATTGAGCTTGACGGGATCCTGCGATCGCTTGACCAAACCATGTCAGACATCGGCAAGCATCGGCCACAATTCGATTCCGCCTGGGAAATTTTGAGCGGTCAGGACGCGGGAATCGCAAGATCGAAGAAAGCTTAAGCTTGCCAACGCGGACATATAGGGGAACAAGAAAATGTCCAAAGTCATCAAGAATGGCACCATTGTCACCGCCGACCGGACGTGGAAAGCCGATGTGCTGTTCAGGCACGGCAAGATCGTCGGCATCGGGCCGGATCTGCATGGCGACCATGAGTTCGACGCCAGCGGCTGCTATGTCATGCCGGGCGGCATCGACCCGCATACCCACCTCGAAATGCCGTTCATGGGCACCTATTCGGCCGATGATTTCGAGAGCGGCACCCGCGCCGCGCTCGCCGGCGGCACGACGATGGTCGTCGATTTCTGCCTGCCGGCGCCGCAGCAGTCGCTGCTCGAGGCCTTGCAGATGTGGGACAACAAGACTTCGAAGGCTTCCTGCGATTATTCCTTCCACATGGCGATCACCTGGTGGGGCAAGCAGGTGTTCGACGAGATGGCCACCGTCGTTGACAGGGGCATTACCTCGTTCAAGCATTTCATGGCCTACAAGGGTGCGCTGATGGTCGATGACGACGAGCTGTATTCGTCGTTCCAGCGCTGTGCCGATCTTGGCGCGCTGCCGCTGGTCCATGCCGAGAATGGCGACGTGGTGGCGGCACTGTCGCAGAAGCTGCTGGCGGCGGGCAATAGTGGTCCGGAGGGACACGCCTATTCGCGCCCGCCGGAAGTCGAAGGCGAGGCGACCAATCGTGCCATCATGATCGCCGACATGGCCGGCGTGCCGCTCTATGTCGTGCATGTCTCCTGCGAGCAGGCCCACGAGGCCATCCGCCGGGCGCGCCAGAAAGGCATGCGGGTATTCGGCGAGCCGCTGGTCCAGCACCTGACGCTGGACGAGAGCGAATATTTCAACAAGGACTGGGACCATGCGGCGCGGCGCGTTATGAGCCCGCCCTTCCGCAACAAATGGCATCAGGATTCGCTGTGGGCCGGCCTGCAGGCTGGGTCACTGCAAGTGGTGGCGACCGACCATTGTGCCTTCACCACCAAGCAGAAGCGCAACGGCGTCGGCGACTTCACCAAGATCCCGAATGGCACGGGCGGGCTCGAGGATCGTTTGCCGGTGCTGTGGACGACCGGCGTCACCACCGGCCGGCTGACGATGAACGAGTTCGTCGCGGTGACCTCGACCAACATCGCCAAGATCCTCAACATGTACCCGAAGAAGGGCGCCATCGTCGAAGGCGCGGACGCCGACATCCTTGTCTGGGACCCGAAGCGCAAGAAGAAAATCACGGCCAAGAAGCAGCAGTCGGTCATCGACTACAACGTCTTCGAAGGTTTCGAGGTGACCGGCCTGCCACGCTACGTCTTCTCGCGCGGCGAACTGTCGATCGAGGAAAACGAGGTTAAGGCAAAGCCCGGCCATGGCGAGTTCGTCGCTCGCGAGCCGAACGCGGCGGTCAACCGGGCACTGTCGACCTGGAAGGAAATTTCCGCGCCGCGCAAGGTGGAGCGTACAGGCATCCCGGCGACGGGCGTTTGAGCTTGGCGAGCCACGGAGCGATCATCTCAATGGCCGCGGTGATCCTTGCCTCCGGGCCGGCGGCGGACGTCCTTGCCGGCTCCTTTGGCAATGAGGTCGGTTGCGCTGGTGTACGGCTCGGTTATCAGGACCGCGACGATTATGTCGTGCTGACCGCCGAGGGCGTCGAAACCTATGGCAGCGGCTGCGAGTTCGCACAGCCATTGACGACGACGCCTGGCACCCAGTTGTTGAGCTCCACCTGTTTCGCCGAGGGCGAGGAGGGGACGACCACAGATGTCGTCAAGGTCATCAACAAAGGAGGGGACGGTTTCTTCGTGACCATTCCCGGCCTTGAGGAGATAGGGCCGCTGAAATCATGTTCGTGACGGTGCCGATGACGGCCGCCGCCTCGACCCAGTCCTCAGGCGACCAACCCGTCCAGTTCCGGCAGCAGGACGACGCTTTCCTGTTCGTTGGGATCGGTGCGGGCAATAACCGCCGAGGCGGGGCTGTCGCTCAGATTGGCCGGCAGATGCGGCACACCGGGGGGAATATAGAAAAGATCGCCGGCCTTGACCACGATATGCTGTTCGAGCCGGTCGCCATACCAGGTATGGACTTCGCCGGAGAGCACATAGATCGCGGTTTCATGGTTTTCGTGCATATGCGCCTTGGCGCGGGCGCCCGGAGGCATGGTCAGCAGATGCATGCAGATACCGGAGGAGCCGACTGTTTCGGCGGCGATACCGGCGAAATAGCTCAGGCCCTGCTTGCCTTCATAAGAGCTTTCAGGGCGGATAAGATGGCACGTCGGTTTGGGCGACATCGGGGCAACTCCGGGCGTCTATCTGATGGGACAAGGGCACGTAGAACTGGGGCGCGTAGAACTGGCGCGAGTAGGACTGGGCGAGTGGAAAGCAACATCGGGGTAAAATCAATCGGATTCCGGCCGGTGGCGCAGTGGCCGGAAGCGACAGGCTACGGCCGATGACGGGAGCATCGCCAGCCGTTGTTTCGGCAAGCAAGCTTGGCCTGACCTTCCAGACCAATGACGGTCCGGTGCAGGCGCTGTCGAATGTCGACCTGACCATCGGCAAGGGCGAATTCGTGTCCTTCATCGGGCCCTCCGGCTGCGGCAAGACGACCTTGCTGCGCGTCATCGCCGATCTGGAGAAGCCGACATCGGGAGCCATTTCCGTCAACGGCATGACGCCCGAGCAGGCGCGCCAGCGCCGCGCCTATGGCTATGTCTTCCAGGCGGCCGCACTTTATCCGTGGCGCACGATCGAGCGCAATGTGGCGCTGCCGCTGGAGATCATGGGCCTGTCCAGGGCGGAGCAGGCGGCGCGCATCAAGCGAACCCTCGACCTCGTCAACCTCAGCGGCTTCGAGAAGAAATACCCCTGGCAGCTTTCGGGCGGCATGCAGCAGCGCGCCTCGATCGCACGGGCGCTCGCCTTCGATGCCGACCTTTTGTTGATGGACGAACCGTTCGGCGCGCTGGACGAGATCGTGCGCGACCACCTCAACGAACAACTGCTGGAGCTTTGGGAGCGGACCAACAAGACCATCTGCTTCGTCACCCATTCGATCCCCGAGGCGGTCTATCTGTCGACGCGCATCATCGTCATGTCGCCGCGCCCGGGGCGTGTCAGCGATGTCATAGAATCGACGCTGCCGAAGAAGCGGCCGCTCGATATCCGCGAGACGCCGGAGTTCCTGGCCATCGCGGCACGGGTGCGCGACGGGCTGAGGGCAGGGCACAGCTATGATGATTGAGCGGGATGAGGGTCCTCCTCTCCCCGACGGGGAGAGGGTGGCCGGAGCGAAGCGGAGGTCGGGTGAGGGGGCGGCGCCAACAGATCCAACTAAAAGAAATGTTGGGGCAACCGCTCGTGCCCGAAAGCTCCGGTTTGACGAGACCGAGGCTGAGTACCGGCTTTGGGGGGAACTGAGAGGACGTCATCTCAACGGCTACAAATTTGTGAGGCAGGTGCCGCTTGGCCTTTTCATCGCGGACTTCGTTTGTCGCGAGAAGGGTCTGATTGTTGAAGTCGACGGCAGTCAGCATGCGGATTCTCCAACCGATACGGCGAGAACTGCTTGGCTGAATGGCTATGGCTATTCCGTTCTTCGGTTCTGGAACCATGAAGTTCTGGCCGAACGTCGAGCGGTCCTTGATACGATATTGGCTTGCCTCGACGGAAAGATTTCTACCCCCTCACCCGGCCTCCGCTTCGCTCCGGCCACCCTCTCCCCGTTGGGGAGAGGAGGGCGCCAAGCGCCCGAGGATCGCTAGATGGACTCGTTTCGCGACAAGATCGTTCCCGTGACCTCGATCCTCCTGGGCGTGGTCGTCGTCTGGTACGTCATGGCCGTTGTCCTCAACGCGCCGTTCCAGCGCGATCTCGACCGCCGCGCCAATTTGACACCGGGCATTGTGGAATTCATCGGCAAGACGCTGGCACAACCGAAGCCGACGCTACCGGCGCCACACCAGGTGGCGGTGAATTTTTTCGAAAACACCTTTTTGCGCAGCATCACCTCGAACCGCAGCCTTGTCTACAATGCCTGGGTGACGCTGTCGTCGACGCTGCTCGGCTTTGCCTTCGGCACGGCGCTCGGCATCGTCATCGCCGTCGGCATCGTGCATGTGGCGACGCTCGACCGCAGCATGATGCCGTGGATCATCGCCTCGCAGACCATTCCGATCCTGGCGGTGGCGCCGATGATCATTGTCGTGCTGGCGGCGGTCGGCATCACCGGGCTGATCCCGAAAGCGCTGATCTCGACCTATCTGTCGTTCTTCCCGGTGGCGGTTGGCATGGTGAAGGGGCTGCGCTCGCCCGAGCTCACCCATCTCGACCTGATGCATACCTATAATGCCAGTCCCTCGCAGACCTTCTGGAAATTGCGGGTGCCGGCCTCGGTGCCGTTCCTGTTCACCTCGATGAAGGTGGCGGTGGCCGCCAGCCTCGTCGGCGCCATTGTCGGCGAGCTGCCGACCGGCGCCATCGCCGGCATCGGGGCCAAATTGCTCGCCGGCGCCTACTACAGCCAGACGATCGACATCTGGTCGGCGCTGGTCGCCGGCTCGGTGGTGGCGGCGCTGCTGGTTATGCTGGTCGGCATTGCTGGGCGCCTTGTTGACCGCGCCATGGGCGGGAGGCCGGCATGAGCTCGCTCCTGAGCCTTTCCTCAATCACCCCCCGATCCTGGCAAGGATATGCCGCGCTTATCCTGCTTGTCGGCGCGCTGCTTCTTTGGCCGCTCGTCAGTGCTACGCCCGGTTACGGCATGGCGACTACGGTTTTGATTTTCATTTTGCTGCTCATGGCAATCGAGGCCGACAACTTTCCACCGATGATCGGGGTGGTGTTGCTGTTCCTTGGCGCGCACGGCGCGGCGTGGATGTTGCTCGCCGGCATAACCGGCAATGAGGGCAGCGCTCGTGGCTCCTTCTATCTGCTGCTCGTCGCGGCGTGGTTTTTGGCCTGGCGCTGCGTAACGGTCTTGTCGTCGGTTCGCCCGACGTCGCGCTGGGCGTCAACCGCCTTGCGCCTGATCATTCCAGCCATCTTCGGCGCTTGGATCCTGATCATCTGGGAGGCGGTGACGCGTGGCGCCGGCATTCCCTTCATCCTGTTGCCGCCGCCAAGCGCCATCGGTGCACGCATCGTCGGCTCGCTGCCGGTGCTGGGGGCCGATGTCAGGCAGACCATCTTCAAGGCGGTGATCTTCGGCTATGTCGTGGGCAGCAGCGCCGGCTTCCTCGTTGCCATCGCCGCCGACCGTGTGCCGTTCCTGCGGCGCGGGCTTTTGCCGATCGGCAATATGGTGTCGGCGCTGCCGATCATCGGCGTCGCGCCGATCATGGTCATGTGGTTCGGCTTCGACTGGCAATCCAAGGCAGCCGTGGTCATAATCATGACCTTCTTCCCGATGCTGGTGAACACCGTCGCCGGGCTTACCGCCTCCGGCCATATGGAGCGCGACCTGATGCGCACCTATGCCTCGAGCTACTGGCAGACGCTGTTCAAGCTGCGGCTGCCGGCGGCGGCACCGTTCATCTTCAATGCGTTGAAGATCAATTCGACGCTGGCGCTGATCGGCGCCATCGTCGCCGAGTTCTTCGGCACGCCGGTGGTCGGCATGGGATTCCGCATTTCGACGGAAGTCGGGCGGATGAACATCGACATGGTGTGGGCCGAAATCGCAGTTGCAGCACTTGCGGGTTCGGTCTTTTATGGCGTGGTCGCTCTTTTCGAGAGAGCAATCACGTTTTGGCATCCCTCTGTCCGTGGTGGATAGGGGCGGTGGGTTTAGGGCGCTAACTTCAGAGGGTAAAAACATGAAAAGACTTGTTGTTTCGATGCTGGCCGGCGCGATGTCGCTTGCCGCGTTTCAGGCGATGGCCGCGGATAAGGTGACGCTGCAGCTGAAATGGGTCACGCAGGCACAGTTCGCCGGCTATTATGTCGCCAAGGCCAAGGGCTTCTATGACGCCGAAGGCCTCGACGTCGACATCAAGCCCGGCGGCCCGGACATCGCACCCGAGCAGGTCATTGCCGGCGGCGGCGCCGACGTCATCGTCGATTGGATGGGCGGCGCGCTGGCTGCACGCGAAAAGGGCGTGCCGCTGGTCAACATCGCCCAGCCGTTCAAGAAGGCCGGCATGGAGCTGGTCTGCCCGAAGGACGGCCCGATCAAGACGGAAGCCGACTTCAAGGGCCACACGCTCGGCGTCTGGTTCTTCGGCAACGAGTATCCGTTCTATGCGTGGATGAACAAGCTTGGCCTCAAGACCGACGGCGGGCCGGACGGCGTCACCGTGCTCAAGCAGAGCTTTGACGTGCAGCCGCTGATCCAGAAGCAGGCGGATTGCATTTCGGTCATGACCTATAACGAATACTGGCAGCTCATCGACGCCGGCTACAAGCCGGAAGAGCTGACTGTCTTCAACTATTCCGCCATGGGCAACGATCTGCTCGAAGACGGGCTCTATGCATTGGAGGACAAGCTCAAGGATCCGGCCTTCGAGGACAAGATGGTGCGTTTCGTGCGCGCTTCGATGAAGGGTTGGAAATACGCCGTCGACAATTCCGACGAGGCGGCCGGCATCGTCATGGACAATGGCGGCCAGGACGAGAACCACCAGAAGCGGATGATGGGCGAAGTCGCCAAGCTGATCGACAATGCCGATGGCAAGCTCGATCCGGCGACGTACGAGCGCACCGCGAAGGCGCTGCTCGACCAGAAGATCATCAGCAAGGAGCCTACCGGCGCCTACACGACCGCGATCACCGACAAGGCCATCAAATAGGGGCTGTCAAACCGGCTCCGTTGGAAACCGAAAGGGGCGGGCGACCGCCCCTTTTTAGTGGGATGTAAAATGAACGTTACCGGTGGAAACATCCGCTCGCAAAATCGTTGTGCCGGTGCATCCGCCTCAAGGGTGTCACAACGGAGGTTTCCATGCGCATCCAGTCCTTCACGCCGATGCTTTCGGCGCTGGCCATTTCTGCAGCCATCTTCTCTGCTTCACCGGCCCTGGCCGAAACTATAAAGATGACGGCGACGCTCGATGGTGCTCAGCAGAACCCGCCCGTCACCACGAAGGGCAAGGGCACCGCCACGCTCAGATTCAACACCGCCACCAAGAAACTCAGCTGGACGGTGAGATATTCCGGCCTCAGCGGGCCGGCGAAGGCCGCACACATTCACGGCCCGGCGGCAGAGGGTCAAAACGCCGATCCAGTGGTGCCGTTCGAAGGCAAGCTGAAGAGCCCGATCAAGGGTTCGGCGACATTGACCGATGCCCAGGCCACCGATCTTGAGGCGGGCAAATATTACGTCAACATCCACACCGCGGCCCACGCCGACGGCGAGATCCGCGGCCAGATCGAAAAGGTCAAATAGGCACATCAAGACGACAAAAACAGGGCAACCACCCTGTTTGTCAGGCCTTGTCGCGAATCTGGGTCATCGTGCGGGTCGGCGTGATGGCTTCGGGGTCGAGCCTGATCTCGACGATCGACGGCTTGCCGCTAGCACGGGCGCGCTCGAAGGCCGCCGCGAAGTCGGCGGTCTTTTCCACCGTCTCGCCATGGCCGCCATAGGCACGGGCCAAAGCAGCAAAGTCGGGGTTTTTCAGATCGGTGGCGACGACACGGCCCGGATATTCGCGCTCCTGATGCATGCGGATGGTGCCGTAAATGCCGTTGTTGACGACTATGACGATGATCGGCAGCCCGTATTGCACGGCGGTGGCGAATTCCTGCCCGTTCATCAGGAAACAGCCGTCACCGGCAAAGGCGATCACGTCGCGGTCGGGGAAAAGCTGTTTGGCGGCGACGGCCGCCGGCGTGCCGTAACCCATCGAGCCGGATGTGGGTGCTGCCTGCGTGCCGAAACGCCGGAAGCGATGGTAGCGATGCACCCAGGTGGCGTAGTTGCCGGCGCCATTGGTGAGGATGGCGTCGTCCGGCAGCATCGTTTCGAGATAATTCATGATCGGCCCCATCTGCACGGCGCCGGGGCCGCTCTCCGGAGGCGTCGACCAGTCGAGATAGGCGGTGTGCAGCTTCGCTGCCTCCGCCGCCCACACCGGCGTTGCGGCCGGCTTGCGTTTGGCAAAGGCTTCGACGAAAGCGGCAGGCGAGGTATTGATCGCCAGCGCCGGCCGGTAGACGCGGCCGAGCTCGCCGGCGTCGGCATGGATATGGACCAGCGTCTGGTCGGGGTAGGGGCTCTTCAGCAGCGTGTAGTCGGATGACGGCATCTCGCCCATGCGGCCGCCGATCAGCAGCACAAGGTCGGCCTGCTTGATGGCGGTTGCCACTTTGGGATTGATGCCGATGCCGACATCGCCGGCATAGTTCGCGTGGAGATGGTCGAACAGCATCTGGCGGCGGAAGGAGCAGCCGACCGGCAGCGACCAGGCTTCGGCTATCGTCCGCATCCGTGCAACGGCCTGCGCATCCCAGCGCGTACCGCCAAGGATGACGAACGGCCGCTTTGCCTTGTTGAGCAGCTCGTCCAGCGCGTCGAGCTCGGCTTCGCCAGGCCGCGTCTCGACAGGGGTGTAATGCCGGGCTTCCGGTGCCTCGGCAAGGCTGGTCAGCATGTCCTCGGGCAGCGAGATGACGACCGGGCCCGGGCGGCCGGACGTCGCCACTGCAAATGCCCGTGTGACGAATTCGGGGATGCGCGCGGCGTCGTCGATCTCGACCACCCATTTGGCGATATCGCCGAAGAACCTGACATAGTCGACCTCCTGGAAGGCCTCGCGCCCCTTGGCGTGGCTGGCGACCTGGCCGATGAACAGGATGAGGGGGACCGAATCCTGCATGGCGATGTGGATGCCGGCCGAGGCATTGGTGGCGCCTGGGCCGCGGGTGACGAAGCAGATGCCGGGCCTGCCGGTCAGGCGGCCATGGCAGTCGGCCATCATTGCGGCACCGCCCTCCTGGCGGCAGACGATGGTGCGGATTGGCGAATCATGCAGCGCGTCGAGCACCGCCAGATAGGATTCGCCGGGCACGCAATAGATACGGTCCGTTCCGTTGGCTTCGAGCGCATCGACGATGAGTTGTCCGCCGGTCTTCATTTTCCTGACCTCTCCAGTTCGGCAAGGATTTCTTCGGTGTGTTCGCCGAGACGCGGCGACGGCCGTTCATAGACCAGCGGCGTGCCGGACATGACCATCGGCGCGCGCACCGAGGGCAAGAGATTGCCATGGCCGTCATCGAGGTCGAGCCGCATGCCGCGCGCGATGGTCTGCGGGTCGGCAAACATCTGGCCGATATTGTTGATCGGGCTGGCCGGCACGCCGGCTGTCTCCAGCTTGGCCAGCAGCGGGTCGCGATCGAAGACCTTCAGCGCCTCGACCATGTGCTCGCGCAGCTTTGCCCGGTTGGCGACGCGGGCGGGATTGGTGGCGAAGTCAGGGTTCGAAGCCAGCTCATCGAGGCCGACGGCAGCGCAAAACTTTGCGAATTGGCCGTCATTGCCGACCGCCAGGATGATGTGGCCATCTTTCACCGGCACCACCTCGTAGGGCGCGATGTTCATATGCGCATTGCCCATCTGCACCGGCGATTGTCCGGAGACGAGATAGTTGAGGTTCTGGTTGCCGAGCGTTGAGATCTGGGTGTCGTAGAGCGCCATGTCGATATGCTGGCCTTCGCCGGTCTTCTCGGCGTGGCGAAGTGCCGCCTGGATGGCAACGACCGAATAAAGCCCGGTGAAGACATCTGAAATAGCCACGCCCGCCTTCTGCGGTTCGCGGCCGGCTTCGCCGGTGATCGACATCATGCCGGCCATGCCCTGGATGATGAAATCATAACCGGCGCGCGGCGCATACGGTCCCGACTGGCCAAAACCGGTGATCGAGCAATAGATCAGCCGTGGGTTGATTTTCCTCAGGCTGTCATAGTCGAGGCCGTATTTCTTAAGCCCGCCGACCTTGAAGTTTTCGATCAGCACATCCGATGTCGCGACCAGCCGGCGCACCGTCTCGGCGCCCTCGGGCGTCGAGAAATCGATGGCGATGGAGCGCTTGCCGCGGTTGCAGGAATGGTAATAAGCGGCCGAAAGGTTCTCGCCGTCATGGCCGATGACGAAGGGCGGTCCCCATTTGCGGGTGTCGTCGCCGCCGTCCGGGCTCTCGACCTTGATCACGTCGGCGCCGAGGTCGGCAAGCAACTGCCCGGCCCATGGCCCGGCAAGGATGCGTGCGAGTTCGATGACGCGGATGCCTTTGAGCGGAGGCTCAGTCATGGATCACCTGGTTGATCGAAAGCGCAGCCTCTATCAACCCCGCGCGCCGCTGTCACGGCCCTTGCGATGGGCCAACCGTTACGGCACCCTCAGCACGCGGTCGGCCCAGGCGGCAAAATCCTCCATTATGATGTCTCGGTTGATCTCGTTCAGGCTTTCGTGGCGGGTTTCGGCGTAAACCTTTGAAACGAGATTCGAAAAACCCATCATGTGCATCCGGACGGCAAGATGGCTGACCGCCTTGCCGCCGTCCGAGGCCGGATCCTGCTCGCCTCCGACCAGATTGACGAACAGGTCGCGCCGCACGCCGGAAAAATTGCGGTCGCGGCCGCAATGCAGCGTCATCTTGACGATGTCCTGCCACATCGACACCGATGCGTCCCAGCCGCAGAGCGGGTCGGCGATGTATTTCTCGACTTCGGCGGCATCGCGCGACAGCCAGTCGAAGGGCGTCCGGCGATCGGGCACTGCCTTGCCCCAAGCCCGGAACGTCAGCCGGGGCAGCATGCGCGACGGCACGTCTGAGCCAAGCCGGAACTTTTCCCAGGCAAGCATGCCCAGCGCGATTTGGCCGAGCAGTCCGGCAGAGAAATTGCCGTTCCAGATCGCGGCGGCATGGATGCGCGCCGAGTTGCGGAGGACAAAGTTCAGCGCGACCGACGCGCCCAAGGAGTGACCGAAGGCGATGACCGGCAGGCCGGGCTGTTCCCTGGCGATCAGATCATGGACGGCAGCGACATCGGCGATGACCTTGGCACTTCCATCCGCATCGGCGAACCTGCCAGGTGGCGCGTCGGGCGCCTTGGTGACGCCGTGGCCACGGTGGTCGTGCGCGTAGACCTGGTAGCCGCGCGCGCCGAGGAAATCGGCGAAGCGGGCATAGCGCGCCGCGTGCTCGGCCAACCCGTGATTGATCTGGACAATGGCGCGCGGCTGGCCTGTGGCGTGTTTCACATAAAGGTTGAGCTCGGCGCCGGTCGGCGATGCCAGCATCCTCTGCTTGTCAAATGGCATGTCTCGCTCCCCTCGGCGACTGTTGGGCGACGCAGCGATCGACGTCAAGAGACGTAGGGTACCCATTCGACGCTAGTTGACAGTATGCTGTCAATATGATTACATGACAGCATACTGTCAATTGGCCAGCAGATTGGGGGTATGACTATGAAAACCACCGGGGCCATTTCGCGGCGTGCAATCTTGCTGGCGGGCTTCGCCTTCACGACGGCCACCCTGTTGCCAGGGATTGCTGCGTTCAGTCAGGAAACCAGGGAGATGACCCATGATGACGTCCACCGTTCCAGGCCCGCAAGGCCAGCTTGCCACTTATAGGATCAACGCCGGCAATGGCCTGCCGATCCTGTTCCTGCATGGAGATTGCAGCCGCGCTTCCCACTGGGACCGGGTGATGCAGCTCTCCGTCGAAGGCCGCGAGGCGGTAGCCTTCGATTTTCGCGGCCATGGCGCCTCCGCGCCGGCGCAGGACGGTGACTATGGCTATGACGGCCGTGCAATGGATGTCGGTGCCGTGGCCGACGCGTTTGGCCTGAAGCGGTTTCTCATTGTCGCGCACAGCGGCGGCGGTGGTGTGGCGCTCGCTTATGCCGCCAGCCATGCCGACCGGGTCGCAGGTGTCTTGCTCGTCGACCCGGCGACCAATCCTCGTGCGCTGCCGCAGGCGATTCGCGACGGCTTTGTCCGCGATCTGGCCGGTCCGCAAGGCCGCGATGTCCTGAACGCCTATTACACGTCGATTGCCGGCCCTAACGCGGCTGTTCGCCAGCGTGTTCTGGCCGATGTGGCAGTGGTCGATCCGGCGGCGAGGGCAGGTGTCGGCAAGGCACTGGCCGAATGGAACCCGGAGCCGGCACTCAATGCGTATCGCGGGCCTATGTTCGTATTGGCTACCGAGGCCAGTGACACTCCAGCCGCGCTCTACCGGCTGCGCACGGACATTCCGCGCCAGATCGTGGCGGGCAGCGGCCATTGGGTGATGCTTGACAAGCCCGAGGTCGTAGCCGAAGCCGTCAATAATTTCGTCGCGACCATCGAGGCCGGCCAGAAATGACGACCAGGACCGAAGCGGCAAATGTGTTCACGGAACTCGTGCTTGCCGTGTTCAGGATGAACGGCAGTTTTCTGGATGCGGCCGACCGGCTGGCCGCTCCAACCGGGCTGACGGCAGCGCGCTGGCAGGTTTTGGGTGCGGTTTTGAAGGAGCCGAAATCCGTGGCCGACGTCGCCCGCGACATGGGTCTCGCCCGTCAGAGCGTACAGCGGCTGGCCGACATACTGGCTGCGGAGGGGCTTGCCGCCTATGCCGACAACCCAGCGCATCGCCGCGCCAAGCTGTTGTCGATAACCGATGCCGGCCGGGCAGCGGTCAAGAATATCGGCACACGCCAGCATGTTTGGGCGAACCGCGTTTCGGAGGGTATGGACGCCGACGCGCTAAAAGCCTCGCTTGATCTGCTGCGCACCTTGACAGAACGCGTGGAGGCGGGCGGATCCTGATCGACCACACGGGAACCGTCTCAATGCGCTGGCGATTGTTTTTACGGCCGACGAAAGAAATCGCAATTCTGACATGTCGCAAGTTCTAGCTTGCGGCGTGAATACGAGGAGTGCCGGAATGCGGATTTGGGCGATATGGGGGGCGGTGTTTCTTGCGTTTGCTGGCGCAAGCGCGGCGCGGGCCGATGTGAAGATGACCGGCTCTTTCGTCGCCGATGCCGCCTGTCCGGCAACGCAGGCGATCAAGAGCGGCAAGAATCCCCGCAACGTCTCGACCGCGGCTGGCCAGAGTTACGATCTGCTGGCCGGCAACAAGGACGCGCCCACGCACTATCTCATCCGCGTTCCGGGCGCCGATCCGGAGCGCCGCTGGGTTAAGATCAGCTGCGGTCACGTTTCGGGCGGCAGCGCGTCGACGATACCGGCTGCACCGGCGCCTGCCGAGCCGAACAAGCCATCGGCGTCCGGAAAGCCGGAATATGTCTTCGCGCTGAGCTGGCAGCCGGCTTTCTGTGAGACCAAATCCAGCAAGACCGAATGCCGGGCGCAGACCGCCGCCGGTTTCGACGCGACCCACTTCACCTTGCATGGGCTGTGGCCGCAACCGAATGGAAATTTCTATTGCCAGGTCGCGGCAAGCGACAAGGCGAACGACGATCCGGCACATTGGCGGGATTTGCCGCCGGTCACGCTGGACCCGAATACGCGATCGGAACTCGACCAGGTGATGCCGGGCACCGCATCCGCCCTCGAAAGGCATGAATGGATCAAGCACGGCACCTGCTACGGCAAGAGCCAGCAGGAGTATTTCTCCGACGCTTTGAACCTGATGCAAGCGGTGAACGCGTCGCCGGTGCGCGATCTCTTCACCAGGAACGTCGGCAAGCAGCTGACGTCCGATCAGATCCGCAGCACCTTCGACAGCGCCTTCGGCAAAGGCGCGGGCGAGCGGGTCCGCGTATCCTGCGTGGTCGATCCTTCGAGCGGCAGGCGGCTGATCGACGAGCTGACGCTCGGCCTGGCCGGCCCGATCGCTTCGAACTCTTCGCTCGGTGCGCTGCTGCTTGCCTCGGCACCGACAGCCAAGGTGGGTTGTCCGAAGGGTACCGTCGACGCCGTCGGGTTCCAGTAAACAGGCCGAACGCGACTGTCGCCTTGCGCCGGGGGTGGTATGGTCTTGAAGGCACACATTCGTAGGGGGTGGCGATGAGTGGCATGACGAACGGGGCGCTGGCGCGGCTGGCGTTCTGGGCCAGGGGCATGACGGCGATCCGAGACGGCCATATGGAATGGCCGGGCTTTTCCTACACCGAAGTGGAGTGGGCGCGCATGACCACGCTGGCCAAACCGATCGGCGGCGGCACCTACCAATTGTTCACGCTGGTCAACGCGGCGATCTTCATCGCCATCGCCGCGCTCGGGACCTTCTGTGTCTTCCTGCCGCTGGCGACGCTGCTGTTCCCGGTACCACCCGAAACCAGTGCGCTCAAGTTTTCGCTGCTCCTGGCGGCATGCGCCTTGCTGATCATCGGCATCGGCTTGCCGATTTCGCTGCGTCTCTCGACCGCGCTGGTCGCGCCGAAGGCAATGCGGGCCGCGCTTGTCTCCGTGCCCGGCGACCAGATGCTTGCGGCAAAAGTGTCATGGCAGATCAACCGGATCACGCTCGTGCTTTGCGGCCTGCTGGTGCCGGGCATTCTTCTGTTCATCGCCTACGACATCGATGCCGGCCCGGTCATCGCGGCAATGAAATGGCTGGCGATCGGGTTGATGGCGGTTTCGGTTGCGATCGGCGCATGGCAGCGGCGCAAACAATCCTGATTGCGCCAATCCGAGACCAGAGTGAGAGTTACGCGCCGGCGCTGCGCTCCGGCCTGTTCCATGTGTTGCGCCCGTCTGCTTCGTTGCCACCCGGTTCGCCGACAACGCGATCGCGTCCGGTCGATTTGGCCTTGTAGAGACGCTGGTCGGCCAGCGCAAAGAGATCGGCAAGGCAACGCGTCGTCTCGCTGACCGTCGAGATGCCGGCGCTGACGGTGATGTCGAACCGGCTGGTGCTCGCAGACGTCTTGACCGCTTGCCTGACGGTTTCGCCCAGCAGTCTGGCGAGCGGCTGTGGACGCCAGCAGAGGATGGCGAATTCCTCACCGCCGATCCTGAACAATTGATCTTCGGTCCCGACAAGTTCGCCAAGCAAAATCGCCAGGGCTTTCAGCACCTTGTCCCCCTCGGCGTGGCCGAAGCGGTCATTGATCGATTTGAAGTGGTCGACATCGATGATCAGCAGGCTGAGCGGCTTGGCGGTCCGTAGGCTGGTTGCCACGGAGGCCTCGCCATCGCTGTCGAAGCGACCCCTGTGCAGTAGGCCGGTGAGGCCGTCGCGACCGACGTGCTCGATCAGCGCCTCATAGCGCTCGCGATAGGTCAGCGTGTCGAAAATGTCGGAAAGCCCGCGCGGCGCCGGCACCTGCCGCGCCTCGAACCATCTGATGTAGGCGACCAGCATGGTGCTGTAGACCAAGGCCGCTGCCACCTTGGCGAACCAGCCGCCGAAGAACACCGCGACCGGCGCCCCGGTGACGAAATGCAGCGCCGTGAAAAAGCCTGCCTGGTCGAAGGTGAGCACGCACGCGACGGAGACCAGGATGCGCGTGAAAAGCGCCTTGCGCAGATATTTGCCGAGCTTTTCATAGAGCAGGATGATCAGGATGGCGTCGACGAACAGCAGCGAAGTGCCCCACACCATCAGCCAGCCCATCTCGTCGATGAAGCCGATGTCGGGAAGCTTGCCGTCGGGCAGCGGTGCGATGTCGTGCAAGCGCAGGATCAGCACGAGCCCGATCATCAGGGCATTGCCGAGCAGCAGGCCGTAGATGGGCTGGCGGACGGTTGCCGCGTCCTCTTTGATGTAGAGCAGGAGAAGCATGACCAGCTTGCCGGAAAACAGCACAGCCGAACCCGGCGACACCATGCCGAACGGCAGCGCGACGTAGAAGACGCTGGCGAGGTAGGTTTCCAGGAAATGCATAACGCCAAGCGTGCAGACAAAGACGCCGAGGCCGATGCGGCCCCTGAACCGGAAAAGCGTGACCATGATGCCGAAATAGAGAACCGCTTCGGCAAAAAGCAGGAAACTGTTCAGCACGGCCCGATCTCTCTCCCCGAAATCGCGGCTGCCAGCGATTTCCCATCCAACACTGTTTTGACGCGGAATGGTTAACCCGAGCTTTCGCCCGGGCGCCGGCACGAAATGAAGCGGCTAAGCGATTACGGTGCGACCAAATCCGCCTGGGGCCAAAACTGTTTGCCGTTCGGGGCCGCATCGCTTACATAGCCCCCAACTTCCATTCAATCCGACATCAGTCGACTTTTCAGGGAAAGCGCGCGTGGCACGCCAGTTCATCTATCACATGGCCGGCCTCAACAAGGCCTACGGCACCAAGAAGGTGCTCGAGAACATTCATCTGTCCTTCTACCCGGACGCCAAGATCGGCATCCTCGGCCCCAACGGCGCCGGCAAGTCGACGATTCTCAAGATCATGGCCGGCATCGACAAGGAGTGGAGCGGCGAGGCCTGGCTGGCCGAAGGCGCGACCGTCGGTTACCTGGCGCAGGAGCCGGCGCTCGATCCGAACAAGAATGTGTTCGAAAACGTCATGGAAGGCGTTGCCGCCAAGACCGCGATCATCGAGCGCTACAACGAATTGATGATGAACTATTCCGACGAGACGGCGGACGAGTCGGCCAAGCTGCAAGACGAGATGGACCGGCTCAATCTGTGGGATCTCGAGCAGCAGGTCGAGATGGCGATGGAGGCACTCGGCTGCCCGCCCAAGGAGGCCGATGTCACCAAGCTGTCGGGCGGCGAACGCCGTCGCGTCGCGCTCTGCCAGCTCTTGCTGCGCCAGCCCGACCTTCTGCTGCTCGACGAGCCGACCAACCATCTCGACGCCGAGACGACGGCGTGGCTGGAAAAGCATCTGCGCGCCTATCCGGGCGCGGTGATGATCATCACCCACGACCGCTACTTCCTCGACAATGTCACCGGCTGGATCCTCGAGCTCGATCGCGGCCGCGGTATCCCGTACGAAGGCAACTACACCAAATATCTCGAAGCCAAGGCCAAGCGGCTCAAGCAGGAAGGCCGCGAGGACGATGCGCGCCAGCGGGCAATCGGCCGCGAGCGCGAGTGGATCCAGTCCAGCCCGAAAGCCCGGCAGACCAAGTCGAAGGCCCGTATCCAGGCGTTCCAGGATCTGCTGGATGCGGCCGACAAGCGGCGTCCGAGCGATACGCAGATCGTCATTCCGCATGGCGAGCGGCTCGGCAATGTGGTGATCGAGGTCGAGGACCTGTCGAAGGGCTTTGGCGACACGCTTTTGATCGACGATCTCGAATTCAAGCTGCCGCCCGGCGGCATCGTCGGCGTCATTGGCCCGAACGGCGCCGGCAAGACGACGCTGTTCCGCATGATCACCGGCCAGGAAAAGCCCGATGCCGGCACCATCCGCGTCGGCGAGACGGTCAAGCTCGGTTATGTCGACCAGAGCCGCGACGCACTCGACCCGACCAAGACCGTCTGGGAAGAGATCTCGGGCGGCGCCGAAGTGGTCAAGCTCGGCAAGTTCGAAGCCAACACCCGCGCCTATTGCGCGTCGTTCAATTTCCGCGGCGGCGATCAGCAGCAGAAGGTCGGCAACCTGTCCGGCGGACAGCGCAACCGCGTGCATCTGGCAAAGATGCTGAAGACCGGCGGCAATGTGCTGCTGCTCGACGAGCCGACCAACGATCTCGATACCGAAACGCTGGCCGCACTTGAAGACGCGCTCGAGAGCTTCGCCGGCTGCGCCGTCATCATCTCGCACGATCGCATGTTCCTCGATCGTCTGGCGACGCACATCCTCGCCTTCGAGGGCGACAGCCATGTCGAATGGTTCGAAGGCAATTTCGAGGACTACGAGCAGGACAAGATCCGCCGGCTTGGGCCCGATGCCGTCAATCCGCACCGCATGACGTATAAGCGGCTGACGAGGTAGGGTCTCGATCCGTTGCGGGCGATCGTCGTTTGGCCTAAATTGATCGGATGGAGTTGCCCATGATCACGGTCAAATTGCCGCAAAAAGCCGAGAAGCTGCTGGCCGATATTGCCAGGGCCAGCGGCCGTACGATCGATCAGGTCGCAGTTGAAGCGATCCTCGAAACCATTGAGGATTGGCAGGATGCCAGGATTGCGGAGGAACGCCTGAGGGATGACGACGGCGTACGCATTCCGTTGGAAGAGGTGATCCGGAAGCTTGAACTTCGCGAAGTCGAGGAGCGGCACAAGAAACCTGCCGCTGAATGAGTTGGCAGGTCGAGTTTACGCGAGCCGAAAAAGACATTGAAGGGCTTTCACCGAAGGACTAGCGCCGTGTCCTAGAATTCCTGTATCAAAGAGTTTCTGTGCACCCCAATCCAAGAGCACTCGCCAAACGGCTGACTGGGACCAAGGAAGCTTGGCGGTTTCGCCTCGGCGACTACAGAATCATTGCCCAGTTTCAGGACAGCCGGCTCGTCGTGCTGATCGGGAGATAGGCAACCGTCGCGAGATCTATCGATGAATAACAGCATAGCGGCAAAGGCAAAACCCGACTGGTCCGCCGCACTCTACCTGAAATTCGAGGATGAGCGCACGCGGCCGGCGCGCGACCTCCTAGCGCAGGTGCCAGTGCCGGAACCGCGCCGGGTGGTGGACATTGGCTGTGGGCCGGGCAATTCGACCGAATTGCTGGTCGAGCGCTGGCCGCAGGCACAGATCAGCGGCTTCGATACCTCGCCCGACATGATCGAGAAGGCGAAGGCGCGCCTGCCCGGCGTCACCTTTGCCTTGGCGGACGCGGCGACGTGGCAGCCGGCCGAACCGGTCGACGTGATCTTCGCCAATGCAGTGTTTCAGTGGCTACCGGAGCATCCGGCTGTCTTCCAGCGGCTGATAGGATTTTTGGCGCCCGGCGGCGCGCTTGCCGTGCAGATGCCGGACAATATGGGCGAGCCTTCGCACCGGCTGATGCGGGAGACCGCGGCCGAGATGCCGTTCACTGAAAAGTTCGAGCGTGCGGCCCGCGCGCCGCTGCCGCCTGTCGCGTTCTATTACGACCTTTTGTCGCCATTCTCGGATCGGCTCGATATCTGGCACACGATCTACAACCATCCGCTGGCCGATGCCGAGGCGATCGTCGAATGGGTGAAGTCGACGGGGCTGAAGCCGTTCCTCGATCCGCTCGACGAAGGCGAGCGGCAGCTTTTCCTGAAGCGCTACACGGCCAGGATCGCCGAAGCCTATCCGAAAACGGCAAGCGGCAAGGTGTTGCTGCGCTTTCCCCGTGTCTTCATCGTGGCGCGGCGTTCTGCTTAGAAACTCTTAGCTACACCCAAAAACAGCCAGCAGCGGATGCTTGACCGGCTTTCGCCGTCATGCGCATCTCGCTGGGGCAGGGACGGCGGCCCTCATGGGCCATGGGGGGTGGATGATGACACTGAAAACGCTCATTTTCGGCGGCAGCATTTGTGCGGCCGCTGTGCTTGCCTTTTCGATATCGGCGCAGGCCAAGCGAGCGCGCTGCTTCACCAGCGATGACGGGTATTTCTCCTGCAGCTATCGGGCGCTGGATGATGCCGGCAGCTTTCGCATCTCGGCGCCGGGCTATCCGACTTACGTCCTGGAGATCGACGACCCGGGTTTTGCCTACGGCTATGTCAATCTCGGCCAGCGCAACGTGCCGCTGCCCGGACAATTCGTGCGCAGCAATGATGACGGTGCCTGCTGGAACAACCCGCAGACCAATACCAAGCTCTGCGCCTGGTAAAGACCCGTTCCAGGGACTTGATTTAAGCCGGCATAAACTGGCTAGGTGCAAAAAGAGGTTGCGCCGAGCTTTTGCGGCGTCGACATGAAGCCGCAACGCCTGCGCACGGGACGAACTGGAAATGCATCGCGTCATCATCAGCGGCATCGGCGTTGAAATCCCCGACGCGTCGATCACCAATGAGGAGCTCGTCGCCAGCTTCAACACTTGGGTGGACATGGAGAACGTCCGGCGCGAGGTCTCGGGCGAGCCGCTGCTGCAGAAATCGGACAGTGCCTTCATCGTCCACGCCTCGGGCGTCCAGACCCGCCATGTCATCGAACGGGAAGGCATCCTCGACCCGACCCGCATGGCGCCGCGCTTCCCGGCGCGGCCCGACGATGCGCTGTCGCTGGAGGCCGAGTTCGGCATCGCCTCGGCCAGCAAGGCGCTCGATCATGCCGGGCTGAAGCCTGGGGACATCGACCTGGTGATCTGCTCGGCCTCGCACCATCAGCGGCCCTATCCGGCTATCGCCATCGAAATGCAGCAGGCGCTGGGCACGAGAGGCGCCGGCTTCGACATGGGGCTTGGCTGCTCTTCGGCGGCGGTCGCATTGCACATTGCGGTCAATCTGGTGCGGGCAGGGGCGCATAAACGCGTACTGGTGACGACGCCGGAGATCATCACGGGCCACCTCAATTTTCGCGACCGGCAGACGCATTTCATCTTCGGCGACGCGTCCGTGTCGATGATCGTCGAAGGGCTCGCCCAGGGCGAGAAGCGGTCGGGGCGTTTCGAGGTGCTCGACACGCGTGCCTGGACGCAGATGTCGAACAGCATCCGCACCAATCTCGGTTACTATACCCGCGCCACCCAGGACGATCCGTACATGATCGATCTGGAAGGCAATCTGATCAAGCAGATCGGCAACAAGGTGTTCAAGGAAGTCACCGTCGCCGGCCACAAGTTCATCGTCGAATTCCTGGCCGAACACGGGCTGACACCGCAAGCGATCCGGCGCTTCTGGCTGCATCAGGCGAATGCGCGGATGAATGCCATGATCCTGAAATTGTCGTTCGGCCATGACGTCGACCATGACCGCGCGCCGATGGTGCTGGAGCGCCTCGGTAATACTGCCGCCGCCGGTGCCATCATCGCCCTGTCGGAGAACCATGCCGACATGAAGGCCGGCGACTACGGCCTGCTCTGCGCCTTCGGCGCCGGCTACTCGATCGGCGGCGCGCTATTGCGCATGCTTTGACCATTTCGGCGCGAACGGAACCAGCATCGGAACGCGCCGAGCAGAGTCGCATCAGTCCGCTTGATCGGAGCATCAGCGCTTTCGACTGGACCCGATGAGCTGACCGCGGCTAATTGCGCGTATCACGCGAGGAACGAACCCATGCTGGATCTTTTTCCCGAAGCCGAAACTCCGGTCGAGATCGTCCCGGCGCGAAAGCTCACCGCCAGGGTGGCCTCGCTCTATCTCGCACCATTCGATCATTTCGAGACACGGGCGGTGGATAAGTTGCAGCTTGGCTTCGACGGCATTGAAGGCGATTTCCACGCCGGCACGACGCGGCGCTCCGGCGGACGGGAACCCTGGTATCCGCGCGGCACCGAAATGCGCAACGAACGGCAATTGTCGATCGTCGCGGCGGACGAACTGGCAATCGTTGCCGAACGGATGGGCATCGCCGAGATCAAGCCGGAATGGATCGGCGCCAATCTCCTGATCGAAGGCCTGCCGCACCTCTCGATGCTGCCGTCCGGCGCGCTGCTGTTCTTCAAAGGCGGCGCGACTGTCAAGATCGACGCGCAGAACGGGCCTTGCCGCATCGCCGGGCGATCGGTCGCCGAAAATGCCGGGATGGCCGATCACGAGGCCGGCGCGCTGCTGTTCGCGAAAGCGGCGAAGCGTTTGCGCGGCCTCGTCGCCTGGGTCGAGAAGCCCGGCACGATCACGGCCGGCGAGGAGATTTCGGTGCGCGTGCCAGAACAGTGGATTTACCGGGCCTGAAGACTAAAATCTTAGAGGATCAGGGATTGTCTGTTTGTAGTTGGCTGCTGAAACAGCTTCCAATCCATCGCCTTGTTTGGCCGTTTTCTTTGTTCGCCGCAATTTCTTCACCGCAATTCTTGCAACGATAGATGCCGGAATTCGGTGGCTTGCTGCCTGGCGACCATTCGTTGTCGTAAGCAACGCTGTATTCTTGTGCCGCAAGCTCGGTGTTATCATAACAGTTTCAGGCGTGGCCGCGTTTCATCCGCGCCTGCTTAAGGATGGCGCGCCAGCGGATCATGGCGAAGGGGATCGGCTCGTTGTTGTTGGCGATGTGGAAGATCTCGTTGTTGAGGTTCTTCAGCGAGCGCCAGAAATCATAGTCGGTGATGCGTGGGTCAGCCGCCAGCCTGTCCGCCTCGACCTTGATGTCGGTTTTCATGCACGTTCCCCGAACCGCTGCTGCTCCGCCGCCCGTATCGCAACTCGATGCGGATGGTTTTCCAACGCCGCGCTGAGTCGTTCAACGTCTCAATTCGGCTTGTTCACGTTAAAACCTCGGTAAGGTTAACGGCGGTTGGGTTGCGGTTCAAGCCGGCTTACGACGAATACCGATCGAGCGGCCGGCGCGCTCCGGCATCGGCAGGGCGGCATGGGCGGCGCGCATCGCTTCCACCCTGGCAAGGACGTCGGCGGGGAAGGGCGCCACCTTCGGGCCAGCCATGTCGACATGCAGCGACAGCGTTTCGGACGTGGCGGCAAGCCAGCCGTCGACATGGCGGATTTCCTGATAGGCCCTCAGCCGCTTGTCGTCATGGTCGAGGAGCTGGAACGAGACCGTGACCTTGTGGTCGAGATGCAGCTCCTGGACGTAGCAGACATGGACTTCCGCGGTGTAGATGGTCAGCCGCCGTTCCCTCACATAGTCCATCCCCATTCCCATCATCTCGAAGGCTTCGTCGGAGCAACGGTCGAACAGCACGTTGTAATAGGCCATGTTCAGATGGCCGTTGTAGTCGATCCAGGCCTTCTCGATGTCCATGGCGCGAGAGACGAAAGGGGCGGGGATGGGCATCGGAAACTTCCTTCTCGTCATGCCGGGATGAGCGTGGACTGGACAGAGCGTGGTCGGTGAGACTACGCATCCCTAGATGCAGAACAAGGGTGGACGCTGGTCCATTCGCGGAGGAATCGATGGCTCTAAGCGACCTCAACCCGGTCGAACGCAACGAGGAAGGCATTGCCGCCGTGCTCGGCATCCTCAAGCAGCGGCTCGGCGAGCGCTTCCAGACCGGCCAGGCGATCCGCGCCCAGCACGCGCACACCACGACCTATATCCCGACGCAGGCGCCGGACGGTGTCGCCTTTGCCGAGACGACGGAGGAGGTGCAGGAGATCGTGCGTGCGTGCGCTGCACATCGCGTGCCGGTGATCGCCTTTGGCGTCGGCTCTTCGCTGGAAGGCCATACCAATGCGCCGGGCGGCGGCATCTCGCTCGATACGTCACGCATGAACCGTATCGTTGCAGTCAATCCGCAGGACCTCGATTGCACCGTCGAGCCCGGCGTGACGCGCGAGGACCTCAACCGGCATCTGCGCGACACCGGCCTGTTCTTTCCGATCGACCCGGGCGCCAACGCTTCGCTCGGCGGCATGGCGGCGACACGGGCGTCGGGCACCAACGCCGTGCGCTACGGCACGATGCGCGACAACGTCCTGTCACTGACGGCGGTGATGGCCGACGGCGAAGCGGTTACGACCGGAAAGCGCGCCAAGAAAAGCTCGGCCGGCTATGATCTGACGCGGCTGCTGATCGGCTCGGAAGGTACGCTTGGCATCATCACCCAGCTGACCTTGAAGCTGCAGGGCATTCCGCAGGCGATTTCGGGCGGCGTCTGCCCGTTTCCCAGCGTCGAGGCGGCCTGCAACGCGGTGATCGCGACCATCCAGATGGGCATTCCGGTGGCGCGCATCGAATTGGTCAATGCGCTGCAGATGCGAGCGATGAAGACCTATTCGAAGCTCGACTATCCGGAGAGCCCCTGCCTGTTCGTCGAGTTCCACGGCAGCGATGCCGGCGTTGCCGAACAGGCCGAGGCTTTCGGCATGATCGCCGAGGAAAATGGCGGCGGCCCGTTCCTGTGGACCAGCATCGCCGAAGAGCGGACAAAATTGTGGAAAGCCAGGCACGATGCCTACTGGTCATCGCTGACGCTGCGGCCGGGCGCCAAGGGCCTGTCGACCGATGTCTGCGTGCCGATCTCGCGCTTTGCCGAATGTGTCACCGAGACCGAGGCGGATATCGCCGAGATGGGCCTGATCGCACCGATCGTCGGCCATGCCGGCGACGGCAATTTCCATGTATTGGTGCTGATGGACGTGGACGACCCGAAGGAGATCGCATTGGCGGAAAAATTCGTGGCGCGGCTCAATATGCGCGCCATCGCCATGGACGGCACCTGCACTGGTGAGCATGGCATAGGGCAGGGCAAGATCGGCTTCCTGCGGCATGAGCTCGGTCATGGCGTCGACATCATGCGCACGATCAAGCAGGCGCTCGACCCGCTGAATATCATGAACCCGGGCAAGATATTGCCGGCCGAATAGTGGAAGAAGATCCAGATGGTCCCTGGCTTGACCGCACCACCATTTGGACCGAGACTCCAAGGACCTGAGAGGCAGGCAGGCGTCACAGACGGAGGAATGGTGTCATGGCGATTTCACGCAAGGAAGAGGCTCGGGCGCTGAGCGCCGACGAACATGCTCTCGTCGAGAAGTCGCACCATCCAGCGGTACAGCATCTTGCCGACGCCGAACTCGCCAACCTGGTCAAGCTCCTAAGGGAACGGCGCGACAAGGCCCAGACCGAGGCGCATCGCCGCCGCCGCGAAATGCGCGGCAAGGGTGCGCCAAAGGGCGCCGGCGCCTCGAAGGCCGATGAAGGTTCGCAGTTGAAGCTGGCGGTTCTGGCGATGACCATGCGGCGGCTCAATGGCGAGGCCGAACGCCGCCGCCAGTTGGCAGCGCGTGTTTCGCTGGTCGAGAATGCACGCAAGGCGCTGTCCATGAAGCAGGGCGCTGCGGCAGACGGTCCCGAGTTCAACACGCGCACCGCGCACAAAGGCATGCGCGCGATCGTGAGCCGGCGGCCCGAGAATCTGATCCGGCCGATGGAACTCGGCCGGCAGCGGCAGGCGGCAAAGGTGGCGCAGGCAAAGCGCGACGCGCGCTGAGTTTTCTTGGCCGCCTTCTTTTGCCCTGGACGCCTGTCTGGCGGGAATTGCCTCTTTATCGACACGCTGATGCGGGTAGAGTGCGGCTGATTTTCAATCAACCGCTTCGGAGTTCATGCTCGCACGCCTGTTCGTGATCTTCGGTGGGCTTCTCGTGCTGGTGCTGTGTGCGGCGCTGGTGGTGCCGTACTTTGTCGACTGGACGGGTTACCGTGCCGATTTCGAACGCGAGGCGAGCGCCGTTCTTGGCCGCAAGGTGACCGTGCGAGGCGATGCAACGGCAAGGCTGCTGCCGTTTCCCTCGGTGACCTTTTCCAACGTCGCCGTCGCCGGTGGCCCCAACGGCCAGCCGGCGATGACCGTCGAAACCTTTTCGATGGATGCAGAACTCGCGCCATTCCTGCGCGGCGAGGTGCTGATCTTCGACATGCGCCTGGTGCGGCCGAAGGCGACGATCGACATCGCCGCCGACGGCACGGTCGACTGGACGATACGGCCGTCCTCGCCGTTCGATCCCGGCCAGATCTCCATCGAGAAGCTGACGGTGACGGAAGGACAGATCGCGCTCAGCCACGCCGCCGGCGGCCGTAGCCATCTTATTTCCGAGATCAACTCGACGATCTCGGCCAAGTCTCTGGCCGGACCCTGGCGGCTGGACGGTTCGCTGTCGCTGGACGGGTTGCGGACCACGATCGCCGCTTCCACCGGCAAGGCCGAACCGGACGGGCAAATGCGGCTCAGGCTCAAAGCCGGTCCGGATGACTATCCGCTGGTCATCGAGACCGACGGCAATGTGGGCCTCGTCGAGGGCGCCGCGGTCTATTCGGGCCAGTTCAAGATATCGGGCGCAGACCAGACTGTAGCGCAGTTGCGCGGCACCGACGGCGAGGCAGTGAAAGTCAGCGCCGGCAAGCCGGATCCGGGGTTCAGGCTGAACGGCAAGTTTTCGCTCGACCACCAGGAGCTCGGCGTCGACGAATTCCGCTTCGAGACCGGACCGCTCGACAATCCCTACACCGCCGATGGCAAGGCTGCGGTCGACCTTGGGCTGAAGCCGCATTTCTCGATCGAGGCCAATGGCGCGCAGGTGCAGTTCGACGAGGCAGTGGGGGCGGCGGCCAGTGCCGGATTGACGCTGTCCGAGCGGGTGGCGGCGCTGGAGCAGGCGCTGCTCGATCTGCCGAAGCCGACCATACCGGGCACGGTCGAGGTGAAACTGCCGGCGGTGGTGGCAGGCGACACGACGATTCGCGACGTGCATCTGTCCGCCGAACCGGCCGAGGGCGGCTGGGCGGTAAAATCGCTGGCCGCCACGCTGCCCGGCCGCGCCAAGCTGGAAGCCAATGGCATGGTCAGCGTCGAGGATCATTTTGGATTCACCGGATCGCTGCTTCTGGCCGTGGCGCAGCCCTCCGGCTTTGCCGCCTGGCTGTCGAAGGACGTCGACGAGGCGATCCGCCGCTTGCCGGCCGCTGGCTTCAAGGCAAAAGTAGATTTGAGTGAAAAACACCAGGCCTTCAGCGATCTCGAACTCATCCTCGGCAAGGCGAAGTTCTCCGGCCGCATCGATTCCACCCAGCCCGAAGACACAAGGCCATCGGTGCTGATGCAACTGGAAGGTGGCGAACTCGACGTCGATGGGCTCGCCGCCTTCGCCTCGATCTTCGTCAGCGACAAGGGCGCCAACCGCTTTTCCGACCGCGACCTCGATTTCCAGATCAAGGCCGGGCCGGTCAGCGCAGGTGGGTTGACCGCCGATAGCGTCGACACCGCGCTTAGATTGCGCGACGGGCTGCTTGAGATCGACCGCCTGTCGGTCGGCGGACTTGCCGGCGCCTCTATCAGCGCCACCGGCCGGATCAAGGACTTCCCAGCGAGCCCGACCGGCAAGCTCGACGCCTCGGTGGTCGCCGTCGACCTCAAGCCGCTGATCGACGTCGCCGTCCGGCATTATCCGGACAATGCGGTGCTGAAGGGGCTGGCGGCGCGCGCCGCTGCCTATCCGGAGCTGTTCCAGGATGCGCGTATCGACGCCGTCACGAGTGCCGCAGACAATGGCGACGGTACGACTGGACTGGCAATGAGCGCACAGGGCAGGGCCGGTGGTTCGGCCTTTTCGGCGTCGCTGTCCGGCAAAGGGGCGCTCGACCGGCCCCTCGAAGCGCCGGTGACGTTGACCTTCAATGCCCGGAACGCCGACGCCACCGCACTTCTGGCGCTTTACGGGTTGCCGGCGCTGCCACTCGGCATGCTCGGCGAGGCGACCACCGACGTCTCGGCCAAAGGCACACTTGGCGGCGGCCTGGCGACACGCTTCAGCCTGGCCGGCAACGACTTCAAAGCTGGTTTCGACGGGACAGTTGCCGACACGCCTCAGGGCGCGGCCGCCAAGGGCAAGGTCAGCCTGGAAACGGCCGACATCGAGCCATGGCTGATGACGACCGGCGTCGGCCTGCCTGGCATGGGGACCGGCATGTCGACGTCGCTTGCTGCCGATGCCGACTACGGCAATGGTCTTTTGGTGCTGAGCGGCCTCAACGGCGCCGTCAACGAAGCGGCGGTTTCCGGTGACGTAAATATCGACGTCAAGGAGGGGCTGCCGCATCTTGCCGGCGCGCTGTCGCTGGACGAGCTGGACCTCGATCCGATGGCGATGATGCTGTTCGGCGACCAGGCCTTCCTCGTCAATGACGGGGCCTGGCCGACGGCACCGTTCAGCCAGAAATCCAGTTTGCCATTTACCGCCGATCTCGATCTGACGGCGGCGTCGCTTGCCGCCGGCCCGCTTGCCACCGCCTATGACGCTGCGCTTTCGCTGCAGCTCGACCAGGAGGGCATTCGTGTTTCCGACCTCAAGGCAAAATTCCTCGGCGGCGAGTTGAGTGGCCTGTTCGAGCTCAAGAACAATGACGGCACCGGGCTTTTCTCCGGTCAGATGAAACTCGCCGGCTCCGATCTGGCAGCCGTGCTGCCGGAGGCCGGTTTCAGCGGAAGCGGCGATTTCTCGACGGCGCTTTCGACCAGCGGCAAATCGGTCGACGCGATGGTCGCGGCGCTGTCCGGTTCCGGCACGGCGACGCTGAAGGGCATGACTATTGCCGGCTTCAATCCCGATGCCTTTGGCGCATTCATCGCCAAGGCCGACGCGATAGGGCGCGATATCGACGCGTCGAAGACTGCCGGCTTCGTGCCGCAGATCGCCGCGGCGGGAAGTTTTCCGGCGCAGGACACCGATATTGCCTTCACCATCGCCGGCGGCACGCTGAGGGCGCCACCGGTCAAATTCGAAAGCCCGGGCGCGACGCTGTCCGCCGACATCACCGCCGATCTGAATACCAGCACCGTCGATGCCAAGGGCGAGATCGCCTACCGACCCGGCGACGAGGCGCTGGTCGGCTCCGAACCAATTTTGAATTTCAGCGTCGACGGTCCGTTCGGCGCCATCAAACGGCAGTTCGACAGCGAGCCACTGGCACAGTTCCTGACCCAGCGTGCGCTGGAAAAGGAGCAGCAGCGGGTCGAAGCCATGCAAGCCGCGCTGCTCGAGAAACAAAGGCTGCGGCGTGAGGTGCGCTACTACGCTGCCCTGCAAACCGAGCGTGAAAGAGCGGCGGAGGAACTGCGCAGGCAACAGGAAGCAGCGCGGCTGAAGGCCGAGGCCGACGCCAAGGCAAAGGCCGAAGCTGAGGCGCAGGCCCAAGCCGAAGCGGAGGCGAGGGCGCAGGCTGAAGCCAAGGCGAAGGCTGAAGCGGACGCTAAGGCACAGGCCGAAGCCGAGGCTCAGGCCCAAGCCGAAGCGGAGGCCAGGGCGCAGGCTGAAGCCAAGGCGAAGGCTGAAGCGGACGCCAAGGCAAAGGCCGAAGCTGAGGCGCAGGCCCAAGCCGAAGCGGAGGCCAGGGCGCAGGCTGTAGCCAAGGCGAAAGCGGATGCAGCGGCGAAGGCCGAAGCCGAGGCCAGGGCGAAAGCCGAGGCGGCTGCAAAGGCCAAAGCGGATGCCGAAGCCAAAGCCGAGGCGGCGCAACAGGCTGCCGAGGAAGCAGCGCAGGCCGAAGAACAGCAACGCCAGAGGGCGGAAGAGGCGTTGCGGATCGCCTCGGAAGAGAAGGCAAAGCTCGACGCCGAACGCAAGGCCGCGGCGGAGCAAGCGCAGAAAGCAGAACGTGCGCCACCGGCCGCAAATAACGTGCCACCCTCAGTGCCGCCCCCGCCAAAGCTCAAGTTCGATCCCTCGTCGATCGACGATCTGCTAAAATCGCTGAATGGCGGGTGACGGCGCATCCCTTATGCGCCGCGTCCAGCAAGCAAGCGCTTCAGCATCGGCTCGATCCGCCCGAGTTCGTCGAGATGAGCGGCTGACAGATCGGCGAGACTGTCGTCGGCGCGGTCGGTCAGCCGCAGCAGCACGCGGCGGTGGTCCTCCTCGTAGTGGTCCCTCGCGACGAGCCCGGCTTCGCAAAGACGGTTGCCTATCCGGATGAGTATCTCGAGGGCCCCTCCGACAAGCTGCTGATGGCGAACGTGTCCCATTTGCCCGTCGTCACGCGAGAAAATGCGCGGCTGGTGGGCTATGTCGGCTGGAAGGACCTGATGCGTGTCAGATCGAAGAAGCAGGCCGAAGAACGCGACCGCTCGGCTTTGCTGGGCTTCCGTATCCGGCGCAGGAAACAAAATAGCGTTGCCTGAAGGCTACAACTTGCGGCGCTTGGCCCAGTCCAGCACATAGAGCCTGAGCGCCGAGGAGAGGTTCGCATCGCGCGGGCGGCTCTCGTCGATTTCGGCGACAAGCGCGGCGAGCGTCAATTTTCGCGCGGCCGCGATGGCGACCAGGTCGTCGTAAAAAGGCTTTTCGAGCGAATAGCTGGTGCGGTGGCCGCGAATGGTGACCGAGCGCTTTTCGACCGGGCTCACGCGACCGCCCTCACACTTCAAGCATCGGATTTGTCCGAATCGCCCGATTTTTCCCGGCGATGACTGGCGACGAATTTGTCGGCCTTGTCGGCGATCAGGCGGTCGCGATCCCGGCTGGTTTTGGAACGGCCATGCAGCGCCCGGTTCTGTTCGGCCAGGCGCTCCTTCTCGGCTCGCGCCTTCTGCTTGCGTGCCTGACGGAGATTGACGATCTCGGCCATGTCACGCCGCCCGTCGGGTCACTTCTTGCGGAAGGCGTCGAGCGACACCACGTCGGCCCCCTTGGCGCCGGCGTCGGCCGCGGCAGGCTTCTTTTCCGCCTCAGCGGTTTTCTTCTTCGTCTCAGGCTTTTTCTCGGCGACGATGGCCAGCGGCTCGGGAGCAGGCTTGGCCTTTGTCTCCTGTTCAGCCGGGGTATCCGTCTTGACGTCGAATTCGAGCTCGAAGTTGACGGACGGATCGTAAAAGCCGCGTACGGCCGAGAACGGGATTTCCAGTTTCTCCGGCACGTCGGAAAACGACAGCCCGACCTCGAAGCCGGTGTCGCTCACCTTCAGGTCCCAATATTGGAACTGAATAACGATGGTCATCTGTTCGGGATAGCGTTCGCGCAGCCGCGAAGATACGCGCACGCCCGGCGCGCCGGTGAGAAATGTGATGAAGAAGTGATGGTTGCCTGGGAGACCGGTGCGCGCGACCTCGGCCAGGACCTTGCGCATGACGCCGCGCAACGCCTCCTGGGCCAAAATGTCGTAGCGGATGTGGTCGTCGGCCATGTGGCTGTCGGCTTCCGTTGAATCGTCCTGATAGCTGTAATCAAGCTTGAGCGCGGCGTAAACCGGATATAGATCGCCTGCGTGCGGAAGCGAAGCCCATTGGCGACGATTTGATCGTCAAACGGCTTTGACCGTCAAGCGCTGGCGAGCGCGCCCTGCTTACGAGCCACAGGCTGCCGCTTGCCGAAGGCGCGCAGGAAGGTGCGCACGCCATTTGTCGCTGACTGCACCACCTCGTCCTCGGTTGGTGCGCCGCCGAGCATGAACGTCGTCTGCAACTCGGCATTGGCAAGCGCCATGAACTGGCGCGCTGCGACATCGGGATCGTCGATATCAAGGAAGCCGGCATGAGCGAGGCGGGCGAAACGGGCGGCGATCGCCGGCCATGTCCTGCCCGGTCCTTCTTCGCGCCATTCGGCGAACAACTCGGGATAGCGCCCGCCCTCGGTCTGGATCAGCTTGCGCAGGAATTTGCCGTCGCGGTTGCAGATGCAGTTGTGATTCATCCGCACAGCAAAGGCGATGAGGTCGGCTTCGAGATCCTTCGGCTGATCGGGAAAAGTGGAAATCGTGGCAAAGATGCCGGCGTTGCAACGTTCGGTGAGGTCGCGGACGATGGCAACGAAGAGTTTTTCCTTGTCGCCGTGATGATTGTAGATGGTCTGGCGGGAGACGCCGGCCTCGGCGGCAATCATGTCGATATTGGCACCGGCGAAGCTTTCGCGGCAGAAGACCGAGGTGGCGGCATCGACAATCGACATCCGCTTGGCCTCATGGCCCCGTGGCGGGAAAATGTCAGGAGAAACGTTGGCCTTCATGCAAAACTATATAGAGGTGGTTGACGAATTAGACAAGCCTGTCTAAATTTGTGGACTGCACGAAGGGAGTTTCGTTCCGCAGAAGAGTCGGAACTCCATGGGATGGAACGTCCTAGGGTTACGCGCCGGTCCTCGGCGGCAACCAGAATTCGAAAGAGCCTGCTATCATGAACGCCAAATTCCTCCGCATTGCGGTCGTGCTCGGCCTATTGTCCGCGATCGGCCCGTTTGCCATCGACATGTATCTTCCGGCCCTGCCGTCAATAGGCGAGGATCTGCATGCCGGCACTGCCGCGGTGCAGATGAGCCTGCTGATCTTCTTTCTTTCCATGGGCTTCGGCCAGATCGTCGTCGGACCGATCTCCGACATGGTCGGCCGCAAGCTGCCGCTCTACGGCGGCCTGGCGCTGTTCATGGTCGGCGGCGTCGGCTCGGCGCTGGCTCCCTCGATCGAATGGCTGATCGCCTTCCGTTTCCTGCAAGGGCTCGGCGCCAGCGCCGGCATGGCCGTGCCGCGCGCGATCGTTCGCGACCTGCATACCGGCACCGAGGCCGCCAAGTTGATGTCGCTGCTGATGCTGGTGTTTTCGGTGTCGCCGATCCTGGCGCCGCTGACCGGTAGCCAGATCATCGAGAACTTCGGCTGGCGCGCCGTGTTCTGGACGGTGACGGGCGCGGCCGTGCTCGCCACCATCCTGCTGGCGACCTCTCTCAAGGAGACGCGGCCGGTCGAAGAGCGCGCCGGTTCGTCCTTCGGGACGGCACTTTCCGGCTACCGCTTCCTGATGGGCGACCGCAACTTCCTTGGCCTGACGGCCATCGCCGGCTTCGGCATTGCGAGCTTCTTTGTCTATCTGTCGAGCTCGTCCTTCATCCTGATCGACCATTATGGCCTGTCCCCTTCGGTTTACAGCGTGTTCTTCTCGATCAATGCGGTTGCCTTCATCGGCATGTCGCAGCTGACCGGGTTGCTATCGGAGCGGTTCGGGCTGCAGCGCGTGGTGCGCGTCGCCGTGACCGGCTATGCGACGACGATGGTGGTGCTGTTTGCGGTGATGGCATCGGGTGTCGACCGGCTCGACGTAATGGCGGCGCTGCTGTTCATCGGCTACGGTTTCCTCGGCCTGGTTATCCCGACGACGTCGGTGCTGGCCATGGAAGAGCATGGTGAGATCGCCGGCACGGCGTCGGCGCTGATGGGCACGCTGCACTTCGCCATCGGCGCGGTCGCCATGGGTGTCGCCGGCGTGTTCTTTGACGGCACGCCGCTGCCAATGGTGGCGGGCATCACGCTGTGCGCGGCGATCTCCTTCACACTGGCCAAGATAACGCTCGGCCGCAGCCGGGACGTTGCGGAAGCGCCGGCGGAGTAAGCTTCACCTATCGAGACAAAAAGGCCGGGCGATGTTCCCGGCCTTTTCACGTTTGCGGTCCCGGTTCAAAGCAGCCTTTGCCTATATGACGGGTTCAAGACATGCAGCTTAGACATCTCAAGACCTTCGTGGCGGTCGCCACCACCTTGAACATCACGCGCGCCTCCGAGCGGGTTCATCTTGCCCAATCGAGCGTGACCGAACAGATCCAGGCGCTGGAAGCCGATCTGGGCACGTCGCTGTTCGACAGGTCACGGCGTGGCTTGAAGCTGACGGCGGCAGGACAGCGCCTGCTGGACTACGCAAACGATCTCCTCGACCTTGCGGACGAAGCCCGTTCCGCTGTCGCCGACGCGAGCGGTACGGTTGCCGGTCGCCTGACGGTCGGCGGCCTGGAGACGCTTTGCGTTACGCGCTTGCCAGCCTTGCTGAGCGAATTCCACCGGCGCTATCCAGACGTGGAACTGAACCTCCAGGCGGGCGATAGCAGCCGGTTGCGTGCCGGCGTGGCCAGCGGTGCGCTGGACGTGTCTTTGCTTTTCGGGGCCGCCCCGATGGCGGCGCCGGAGCTGCGAAGCGAGCAGGTGGCAGAAGAAGAGCTCGTCATCATAATGCCGGCAAATCACCGGTTGGCCGGATATTCTGCTATAACGCCCGACAATCTGGCTGACGAGGCCTTCCTCGTCACCCAGCCCGGTTGCGTCTATAGGCGGATGTTCGACGAAACGTTTGCCGCAACGTTGCCTGACCGTCCAAAACTAGTCGGCGAGTTCGCCAGCATGGGCGCGATACGGAGCCTTGTTGCAGCCGGTCTTGGATCCGCGCTGGTCCCACGTCTCGTGGCTTCTGCAGCTGATGCCAATATCGTCGTGCTGCCTTGGGTTGGAAGCAGCCCGGTGACGCCGGTCACCATGGTATGGCGCCACCGGCGCATTCAAGCGCCGGTCTTGCGGCTGTTCCTCGCAATGGTTCGCGAGGTCTGGCCATCACTAGACCAATCGCTGGCCACCATCGACATGAAGCACGGTTCCGGTGATGAAGCCGTTATGCATCAGGGACGTGATGGCTTGAGCGATGTCGGCTGCCCGGCCGATCCGGCCGACGAGCAGACGCTTTGCCGTGGCGTCCAGCGCGACCGTCTTTCCGCTGCCGACGACGGCATCCCAAATCGGCGTGTCGACCCAGCCCGGCGAGACGACATTGACGCGGATCGGCGCCAGTTCGACGGCAAGCGCGTAGGCGAGTGAGCCAAGGGCCCCATTAACGGCTGCCACCACCGAGCCTTTCGCCGCCGGACGATAGGCGGCGATGCCCGAGGTCAGCGTGATCGACCCCCTGGGCGTCAGACGAGGCGCGCCGTGTTTGGCGAGAAGAAGCGGCGCGACGACTTTGGAATCCATCACTTTCCGCGCTATCGAGACGTCCATCTCGGGAAGCAACACATAGACGCCGATGATGTCTGCGGCGGTCGAGACGATGTGGTCGAGCGTACCGACGTCCTCGAACAGGCGCTGGACCTCGTCCTCGCTTGTGACGTCGGCTGCGATCGTCCTCAGCCTTTCCGGGTGAGGCAAGTGCTGCCGTGCGGCCGACAACCGGTCCTCGGAGCGGCCGACGATCGTAACCTCGGCGCCGGCAGCAAGCTGCTGTTCGGCAAGCGACAGCCCCATGCCGGAACTGCCGCCAACGATCAGGATGCGTTCGGGTGTTGGTGTGGTTTCCTGGTTCATCTTTTCTCCATCAGGTAGCTCGCGGGGCGTGACCGACACGCGGCGAGAAACTGAAGCCTTGTTCGACAAAGGCAGGGGAGAAGGGAAACGGGAAGATACGAATGCTGCCATCGGAAATTCCGATGAAGGGAAGCCCTTGGGTTTTCGCCTCGGCCTGAGACGCCTTAGCCTGAGACGTTGACGATGCGCGATTTTCTGTGTTAGCAGCGATGATCATGAAGATCGCTATGGTTCTTGCAGTGGTAGGAAAGCGCATGGGCAGGATGGTGTAACCATCCGGCGACAGCCACCCGTGCGCGACAAACAGGCTCCTGACGGGGGCCTTTTTTTATGCCCGAAATTCTTCTTACGCCCGATTTCGGCGATGCCCCGTCAACCCATCCTCATCACGCTACGGGACAGAACCATGACAAGCGATAATTCCATTCAGGATACGAGCAACCGCATGACAGGAGCGGAGATCGTTCTCCGCGCACTCAAAGACAATGGTGTGGAGCATATTTTCGGCTATCCCGGCGCGGCTATTTTGCCGATCTATGACGAGATATTCCAGCAGGACGATCTCAAGCATATCCTTGTGCGCCACGAACAGGGCGCCGGCCATGCCGCCGAGGGTTATGCCCGGTCCACGGGCAAGGTCGGCGTGATGCTGGTCACGTCAGGCCCAGGCACGACGAATGCCGTGACGCCCCTGCAGGACGCACTGATGGATTCAGTGCCGATCGTCTGTCTGTCCGGACAAGTGCCGACAACATTGATCGGCTCCGATGCCTTTCAGGAATGTGACACGATCGGCATCACGCGATCCTGCACCAAGCACAACTCTTTGGTCAAAGACGTCGATGACTTAGCGTCAGCGATCCATAGGGCGTTCCACATCGCCCAGTCGGGGCGACCGGGGCCTGTTCTCGTCGACATGCCAAAGGACGTTCTGTTTGCGTCCGGCATGTACACGCCGCGTTCGGACGTTGCTGCGCTGAAAAATTATCAACCGAAGCTGCAGGGCGACATCAACAAGATCGGCCAGGCGATAGCGCTGATGGCCAATGCCAGCCGTCCCGTTATTTATGCCGGCGGCGGCATCGTCAATTCCGGCCCGAAAGCATCGACATTGCTCCGGGAGCTGGTTCAACTGAGCGACTTTCCGGTCACCTCGACGCTTATGGGCCTTGGAGCTTACCCCGCCTCCGGCAAGAACTGGCTCAAGATGGTCGGTCTGCATGGTTCCTATGAGGCGAACATGGCGATGCACGATTGCGACGTCATGATCTGTATCGGCGCGCGCTTCGATGACCGCGTGACCTCGCGTGTGGATGCTTTTTCGCCCAACTCCAGGAAGATACATATCGATATAGATCCGTCCTCGATCAACAAGAACGTCCACGCCGATATCGGCATACAAGGCGATGTCGGCAATGTTCTGGGTGACATGGTTCGTCTATGGCGCGCATTATCTCAGAAACCGGATGGAAGCCGCCTTCAGGACTGGTGGAGAAAGATCGCCGCCTGGCGCGCATGCAATTCGTTCTCCTATGAGATGAACAACGACGTGATCATGCCGCAATATGCGGTGCAGCGCCTTTACGAGCTGACGAAGGATCGCGACACATACATCACCACTGAAGTCGGCCAGCATCAGATGTGGGCGGCCCAATTCTACGGCTTCGAAAAGCCGAACCGCTGGATGAGTTCGGGCGGCCTGGGGACGATGGGTTACGGCCTGCCGGCGGCGCTCGGCGTGCAGATCGCTCATCCGGACAGCCTCGTCATCGATATCGCCGGCGACGCGTCGGTTCAGATGACCATGAAAGAGCTGTCGACGGCAGTCCAGTACGACGCGCCGATCAAGATATTCATCCTGAACAACGGATATATGGGCATGGTTCGCCAGTGGCAGCAAATCCTTCATGGCAACCGCCTCGCGCATTCCTATTCCGAGGCCTTGCCCGATTTTGTCAAATTGGCCGAGGCGTTCGGAGCGGTCGGCCTGCGCTGTGACAAACCAGCCGACCTTGACGATGCGATACAGGAAATGATCGACGTGGACCGGCCGGTGCTCCTCGACTGTCGTGTTGCCAAGCTCGCCAATTGTTTTCCGATGATCCGGACGGGCAGAGGGCACAATGAGATGCTGTTGCCCGATGAGGCTACTGGTGAAACATTCGCCGGTGCGATCGACGCGGTCAGCCAGGGGCTGGTATAAACGCCGCGGCGTCTTGAGCGTATCAGGGCGCATAAAAAGCCCAGCCGGCGAGGCCTGCAGCTGCACATATCAAAAAAGAAGAAATGGAGGTTTCTGTTGCCAGGTACCTCCGAACCCCGCCTAGAAGTGCGAACCACTAGGGCTTGAATTGAAGCTATCGCACCGCTTACGCGGCGAGACGTGCTTCCGCATAGTTGTCGTTGGCAACTATAAGTTTAGCCCGATAACGGTGGTACAATGCCGGGCAAAAGTACGATCTTTACACCTTCGTCGATCCTATTTCGCCCCCAGCAAAAGCCGCTCTTGAGCAGCGGTTTTTGGTGGAGGCGCCGGGTACCGCCCCCGGGTCCGAACGGCTTATTTCATCGCCTGTTTATCACCATAGTCGGTCGAGCCGACGAGGCGAATATAGGGACTGGCGGTGGAAAATGAAAGGCCGGAATGCCACTTTCGTCCGTGTCAAAGTGGATCATCAAGGGGTTGACTTGCAGCCGGTCTCAACCGAAGCTTTGTGGCGGTGAGGAGACCCAGCGCACAGTTGCGGCAGCGCGCCACAATCCTCATCGACCGGATCCCGTGGCGCCGACGAGGGGAAATTCGATGGCCGATTATCTCGCAGACGTAAAAAAATATGATGCGGCGGCGGATGCCGACGCGGTCGCCAAGATCGTCAAGCATCTGGGCATCGCGCTCAGGAACCGCGATTCCTCGCTGGTGTCCTGCACCGACCCGGAGGAACTGAAGCGCGTCAGGAACAGCTGGGTCGCTGGCAAGCTCGGTGTCACCGACGGCGCCAAGGCGGATGCGGCTATCGAAAAGACCTGCAAGGCGATGGCGGCCGACAACAGCAAGAGCCGGGTGACGTTCTATTATCTTGTCGCCAAGGATCTGGGCATGCTCGGCTCGCTCTGAACAAACTCGCCGCTGATGCTGGCGAGGCTTCTGCTGGAATTGTCTCGCTTTGCTGTGTTCGGCCGACGGTCATTCGGCTATGATGGCTGACAACCCGAATCGGACCGGAGCCGATGCGCCAGTATCTCGACCTTCTGAAGCATGTGCTGGAAAACGGCGCAGATCGCGGCGACCGTACCGGCACCGGAACACGCTCGATATTCGGCTACCAGATGCGCTTCGACCTGGCCCGCGGCTTTCCGGTCACCACCACCAAGAAGCTGCACCTCAAGTCGATCATCCATGAGCTTTTGTGGTTCCTGGCCGGCGACACCAACATCAAATATCTCAACGATCACGGCGTCTCGATCTGGGATGAGTGGGCCGACGAGAATGGCGATCTCGGCCCGGTCTATGGCAAGCAATGGCGTTCGTGGCCGGACGGCCATGGCGGCGCCATCGACCAGATTGCGAATCTTCTGAAGGAGATACGCAAAAATCCTAACTCGCGGCGGCTGATCGTTTCGGCGTGGAACCCTGCCGAGGTAGAGGCCATGGCGTTGCCGCCCTGCCACTGCCTATTCCAGTTCTATGTTTCGGAAGGCAAGCTTTCCTGCCAGCTCTATCAGCGCTCCGCCGACATCTTTCTCGGTGTGCCCTTCAACATCGCTTCCTATGCGTTGCTGACGCTGATGGTGGCGCAGGTGACCGGATTGAAACCCGGCGATTTCATCCACACGCTCGGCGACGCGCATCTTTACTCGAACCATTTCGAGCAGGCGCGCGAACAATTGCGGCGTACGCCCAAGGCGTTGCCGACGCTATGGATCAATCCCGAGGTGAAGGATCTCTTTGCCTTCGGCTTCGAGGATTTCCGGCTCGACAACTATTTCGCCGACGCGACGATCAAGGCGCCGATCGCGGTTTAGCACCCTACCTGACTGTGCATATCGAAATTGCCTACTGCGGCTACGCCCTCGGACGTTGTCAGCATCCATCTTGATCGACCGACGTCTGTGGTGCGCGCAACAGATTCCATGCGATATTTTCTTCGACCTCGATACCGCTGTATCTAAAGGAGGTTATCGCAGGCGGAGAAAACCGCAGCTCAGAATGCCGTCGCCTGGTAAAGAGCCTTTCCTTGTTATGTTCACATGGATATATCGATGGACGGCTTCGGGCGATCCGAGACGAGGAGAGTTCATGCTGGCGCGCAAAGGTTCGACGACGATTGCCATCGCGGGTCTCGCTGCCATGCTGATGGCCGCGGTGCCGGCGGCCCATGCCGATGACAAGGTGGTCGTGTTTGCCGCGGCGAGCCTGAAGGACGGGCTCGATGCCGTCAACAAGGCCTGCGAGGCCAGTGTCGGCGAGGCGGCAACCATTTCCTACGCGGCGAGCTCGGCGCTGGCCAAGCAGATTGAAAGCGGCGCGCCGGCGGACGTGTTCATCTCGGCCGATCTCGACTGGATGAAATATCTTTCCGACAAGGAGCTGACCAAGCCCGACACCGAAGTGAAATTGCTCGGCAACCAGATCGTGCTGATCGCGCCGCAGGATTCCAAGGTTGAAACCAGGATTGAAAAGGGTTTCGATCTTGCCGGGCTCGTGGGTGACGGCAAACTTGCCATGGGCGATTTCAAGGCGGTGCCGGCAGGCAAATACGGCAAGGCGGCGCTCGAATCGCTCGGTGTCTGGTCTTCCGTCGAAGGCAACGTGGCGCAGGCCGAGAATGTGCGCGCCGCCCTAAAGCTGGTGTCGACCGGCGAGGCAGCACTCGGCATCGTCTATGCCACCGACGCGCATGCCGAGCCTGGCGTGAAGGTGGTCGGCACTTTCCCCGACAATACACATCCGCCGATCATCTATCCGGTTGCCCAGCTTGCGGATTCGAAGGGCAAGGATACCCCGGCATTCCTGAAATGCCTGCAATCCGCCAAGGCTGGCGAACTCTTCAAGGCGCAAGGTTTTACCGTGCTTGCGCCGAGCAACTGACGAACGGCCCTGAGCATGAGCTGGCTGCTGGATCTCGCTCCCGACGAATGGAATGCGGTCCGACTGTCCATCAAGGTGGCGACCGTGGCGATGATTGCCAGCCTGCCGCCGGGCGTAGCGATCGCTCTTGTGCTCGCCCGCGGCCAGTTCTGGGGCAAGACGCTGCTCAACGGGCTGGTGCATCTGCCGCTGATCCTCCCGCCGGTGGTGACCGGCTATTTGCTGCTTTTGACTTTCGGCAAGCGCGGTCCGGCCGGAGCTTTCCTGGCCGAACATTTCGGCATCGTTTTTTCCTTTCGCTGGACCGGCGCCGCGCTCGCCTGCGGCGTGATGGGTTTTCCGCTGATGGTGCGGGCGATCCGGCTGTCGATCGAAGCGGTCGACCGCAAAATCGAGGCGGCCGCCGGCACGCTCGGCGCCAATCCATTATGGGTGTTCGGCACGATCACGCTGCCGCTGATCCTGCCCGGCCTGATCGCCGGTGCGATCCTCTCCTTCGCCAAGGCGATGGGCGAATTCGGCGCGACGATCACCTTCGTCTCCAACATTCCGAACGAGACGCAGACGCTGCCGTCGGCGATCTACACTTTCACGCAGGTTCCCGGCGGCGACGCCGGCGCGCTCAGGCTGACGCTGATCTCGATCGTCATCTCGATGGCGGCACTGGTCGCCTCGGAAGTGCTGGCGCGACGCGTCGGCCGGCGGATGGACATCGAATGACGGTTCAGGTCGACATCAGCCACCGGCTTGGCGATTTCGCCGTCAATGCCCGCTTCGAAAGCGCCGGGCGGCTGACTGCGCTGTTCGGGCCTTCCGGCTCCGGAAAGACGACGCTGATCAACCTGATTGCCGGGCTGATCCGCCCGGACAAAGGCCGTATCGCGGCCGACGGCCGTGTGCTGGTCGATAGCGATGCCGGCTTGTTCATGCCGAAGCACAAGCGGCGGATCGGCATGGTGTTCCAGGACGCGCGGCTGTTTCCGCATATGAGCGTGGCGAGCAATCTGCGCTATGGCCGCTGGTTCACGCCGGCTGCTGAGCGCTACGCGGATATCAATGGCGTGGTCGAACTGCTCGGGATCGGCCATTTGCTCGACCGGCGGCCGGCAAAACTCTCCGGTGGCGAGAAGCAGCGCGTGGCAATCGGCAGGGCGCTGCTTGCCAGTCCGAAATTGCTGCTGATGGACGAGCCGCTGGCGTCGCTCGACGAGGCGCGCAAGGCCGAGATCTTGCCTTATATCGAGCGGCTGCGCGACGAGACGAAAATCCCGATCGTCTATGTCAGCCACTCGATCGCCGAAGTGGCGCGGTTGGCGAGCGACGTCGTGGTACTGATGCAGGGCAAGGTCGCTGCTTCCGGTCCAACCGGAGTGATCATGCAGCGTCTGGATCTATTGCCGGCCGAAGAGCGCGGCGAGGGCGGTGCCGTGCTGGATACCGCGGTTCTGCGCCACGACGAGGCGTTTGGCATGACCGTGCTTGGCTCGGCGGCGGGCGAGATCCGTGTGCCGCTTCTGGCAACGCCGGTCGGTGCGCCGGTGCGCGTCCGCATCCGCGCCCGCGACGTGATGATCGCCACCGAGCAGCCGGTTGGCCTCAGCGCGCTCAACATATTCCCGGGCGCGATCATGGCGATAAAGCCGGGCGAAGGGCCTACGGTCGAGATCGGCATCGACTGCAATGGCGCAACCGTGCTTGCCCGCATCACTGAACAGTCGCGGCAGACGCTAGGGCTCCAGCTTGGTCGAAAGGTCTTCGCGGTGGTCAAGACGGTGAGCTTCGACCGGGCAAATACCGGCGCCGGCCTCCCCGCCGAGGCGGATGGGTGAACGGCCGATGATTCGCTATATCGTGTTGGAATAGCGGTATCGCTGGAGAACTTGTAGAATGGCGTGACCGCGGAGGAGCAAATGCCGTCACTGAGCTTGCGGATAAATCTCGATCCAGATGGCCGCATCGGGCCGGGCAAGATCGAGCTTCTGGAACAGATCGCTGCCTTCGGCTCGATTTCGGCCGCGGCGCGCGGCATGGAGATGTCCTACAAGCACGCTTGGGATCTGGTCGAGGACATGAACCGCGTGTTCGGCAAGCCGCTGGTTGCGGCACAGACGGGCGGCAAGAAAGGCGGTGGCGCCCAATTGACGTCGGTCGGGCTTGCGGTGGTCAGCCGCTTCCGCGCCATCGAGCGGGCTGCGTCTTCAGCAGCGGCGGCGCATATGGAGGCGCTGCAGGCCGAGATCGATGCTGCGTGAACTCGGCGGAATTCATGCCGCGCTCAATCCCTGTCACTCCTCAGGCTCGCCCGGCTTGCGCAGCAGATAGGTGTCCATGATCCAGCCCTTTTTCCGGCGGGCCTCCTCACGAGTGCTGACGATCTCGTCGCTGACGTCGCCAATCCGGCCCGAGATGATGATCTCGTCGGGTGTGCCGAGATAGGCGCCCCAGTGGACGCTAACGTCCTTGTCGGCCAGCGTGTTGAAGGCGCATTTGCCGTCCAGCATGACGATGGTGCTGCCGGCGTTTTCGGGCAGACCTTCCTCGGCGAGCCGGCGGCCGGTGGTGATCAAAATGGCGTCGCCGATGCGGTTCAATGCCATTTTGTGACTGGCTGCGAGTGCCTGGATGGCGGTGATGCCAGGGATGACCTCCAGTTCGAACGCGACATTGCCTCTGAGGCGCACGCGCTCCAGGATACGCAGCGCGCTGTCATAGAGCGAAGGATCGCCCCAGATCAGGAAGGCGCCGCAGCCATCTTCGGGGAGTTCGCCGCGAATCAGGCCTTCATAGATCGCGGCGATCGCCTCGTGCCAGTCGTCGACGGTCGAGCGGTAGGAAGGCGCCGGCTCGGCGCGCACCGGCACATCGAATTCAACGCGGCGCGAGTTCGGATTGATGACGAAGCGGTCGCAGATCTGGCGGCGCAATTCGGCGAGATCGTTCTTCTTCGCGCCCTTGTCGGGGATGAACAGCACGTCGGCCCGATTGAGGCCGTTGATGGCCTGGACCGTCATGTGCTCCGGATTGCCGGCGCCGATGCCGATGACAAGAAGCTTGCGCATGAGCGAACTCCTGCCCGATCGAGACCGGCGTGTCTAGACCGACACGACAAGCCGGCACGCGCCGGCGCGTTTGCCGAAAGGCTTTGAAACGCCACATTGAACGGCTAGAGTCATGTTGGCATTTTCGCCGGGGGAGTTTCCATGTTCCGTTACGTCCTGACCGCAGCCTTGGCGCTCTCGGCTACGCCCGCACTCGCCAATGATTCGGTCGCCGAACTCGGCACCGGTGGGCTGATCCTGTCGCGCAGCGATGCGGTGGCGATGGAAAGCGAGGATCTCTACATCTCGCCGGAAAAGGTGACGGTCGATTACGTCTTCCGCAACAACACCGACAAGGATGTCGATGCGATCGTCGCCTTTCCGATGCCCGACATCGAAGGCGACCCCGAAGAAATACCGGCGATTCCCGAGGCGCAGAGCGACAATTTCCTCGGCTTCGAAGTGACGATCGACGGGGTGCCGGCAAAGCCGCAGCTCGAGCAGAAGGTGTTCGCGCTCGCCATCGACATCGGCGCCGACCTGGAGGCGCAGGGCGTGCCTTTCTATCCATTCGGCGATGCGGCCAAGGCAGCGCTGGCAAAGCTGCCGCAAGCGGTCACCGACGACTGGGTCAACCGCGGCATCATCATCGAAGACACTGCCGATGACGGTTCGGGCATGAAGACCGTCTATACGCCGTTCTGGCAATTGCGCTCGACCTATTGGTGGCGCTCGACCTTTCCGGCCAACAAGGCGGTGCATGTCTCGCATCGCTACAAGCCGAGCGTCGGCGGCACCTCCTCGGTCAGTTTCTTCTATGACGGCCAGTTCCAGGGCCAGTATGCCCCCTACAAGACTCGCTACTGCATGGATGACACGTTCGAGAACGCCGTGCGCAAGGCAGCCAAGGACGATCCCGACGGCTACCCCAAATATTTCGAGAACCGCATCGCCTATATCCTGACCACGGGCGGCAACTGGGCGTCGGGAAACATCGGCACGTTCAAGCTGACCGTCGACAAGGGCGATCCGAAGAACCTGGTCTCGTTTTGCGGCGAAAACGTCAGGAAGATCGGACCGACGACGTTCGAGATGAAGGCGCAGAACTTCTACCCCGAGCGCGACGTTGACATATTGCTGCTGGAGCCATCCGATGGCGGGAACGGCGGCTGATGGACCTCGCGATCTACGTCGCCATCGCCGAGAACGGCGTGATCGGGCGCGAGGGTGGGTTGCCGTGGCGGCTTTCCACCGATCTCAAGCGGTTCAAGGCCGATACGATGGGCAAGCCTATCATCATGGGCCGCAAGACCTATGAAGGCATCGGCCGGCCGTTGCCGGGCAGGCTCAACATCGTGGTGACGCGGGACAGGGCATGGCGCGCCGAGGGCGTAGAAGTCGCGCACTCGATCGAGGACGCAATCGCGCTGGCGACGGTGCGCGGGCGCTGCATGGCAGGCGCCGACGAGATCTGCGTCATCGGCGGCGGCGAGATCTATGCTCAGGCGCTGCCGCTGGCCGATCGGCTGCACGTCACCCATGTGCTGGCCGCGGTCGACGGCGACGCTCATTTCCCGCCGATCGACCCGGCACTGTGGCGGATAGTCTACTCACAGGAGGTTGAGGCCGGTGAGAAGGACAGCCATGCGACACGCTATTCGGTTTACGAGCGGCGCCGCGATGTGAATTGAAGACGACAAAGCGTCGCGACAGGTCTAAATGGACCCAAAGGCGGACTGTGACGGCAGCCGATCGCGTTGAAAGCGTGCCGTTGCATCCCTATAGAAGAATAATATTGGATTTTGCGCCGGTGAGCCGGCGCTTGAGGGAATTCCAAGCGAAAGGACATTCATGCCCTGGAACGACAAGAGCGGCGGCGGCCCGTGGGGCGGCGGCAACAATCAGGGACCTTGGGGACAGGGACCCAAGGGACCCAGCGGCCCGCAGGGCTCGCCTCCTGATCTCGAGGATATCATCCGGCGTGGGCAGGATAGGTTGCGGCGCGCACTGCCGGGCGGCGGTGGCGCGAGCCCGGCGGTGTTCGGGCTGATTGCTGCGGCGCTGGTGGTGCTGTGGGCGTTCAAGGCGGTCTACACCGTGCAGCCCGACGAAGTTGCGGTGGAGCTCAGGTTCGGCAAGCCGAAGGCGGAACTCTCGCAGCCTGGCCTGCATTTCCATTGGTGGCCCATTGAAACGGTCGAGACCGCCAACATCGCCGAGCAGCTTGTCAGCATCGGTGGCGGCAGCACCAGCGGCAATGGTCTGATGCTTTCCGGCGATCAGAACATCGTCAACGTGCAATTCTCTGTGGCCTATCAGGTTTCCGACCCGAAGGCCTATCTGTTCGACGTGTCCGACCCCGGCGGCATGCTGCAGCAGGTCGCCGAAAGCGCGATGCGTGAAGCGGTCGGCCGGCGCCCGGCGCAGGACATTTTCCGCGACGACCGGCAAGGAATTGCGGCGTCGGTGCGTGAGATCATCCAGACGACGCTGGACGGCTACAAGGCCGGCCTCAACGTCAACGCCATTTCGATCGAGGATGCCGCGCCGCCGCGCGAGGTGGCGGACGCGTTCGACGAGGTGCAGCGGGCCGAACAGGACGAGGACAAGTTCGTCGAGCAGGCCAATCAGTATTCCAACCAGAAGCTCGGCCAGGCGCGCGGCGCTGCCGCGCAGATCCGCGAAGACGCGGCCGCCTACAAGAACCGGGTCGTGCAGGAGGCCGAAGGCGAGGCGCAGCGCTTCATCTCGGTCTATGACGAATATGCAAAGGCGCCGGAGGTGACGCGCAAGCGGCTTTACCTGGAAACAATGGAGAGGGTGCTGAAGGATTCGAGCAAGGTCATCGTCGAGCAAGGCAATGGGCAAGGGGTCGTTCCCTACCTGCCGCTGCCCGCATTGCAGCAGAAGGCGCCGGCACCGGCCGCCGGAGGAAACCAGTGATGGCCAACCGTCTTCCCGTCATTGCGGTCATCGCCGCGGTCATCCTGTTCCTGCTCTATTCGTCTGTCTTCGTCGTCAATGCGCGCCAGCAGGCGCTGGTGCTCAGGTTCGGCGAAATCGTCGACGTCAAGAACCAGCCAGGCATCTATTTCAAGGCGCCGTTCTCCTTCTTCGATGCCGACACCGTGCAGCTGATCGAAAACAGGGTCCTGCGCTTCGACCTCGATAACATCCGCGTCCAGGTTTCGGGCGGCAAGTTCTATGAGGTCGATGCCTTTATCGCCTATCGTATCTCGGATCCGCGCGTGTTTCGCGCCGCGGTCTCCGGCCAGATCGAACTGGCCGAGGCCCGGCTGAGGACGCGTCTCGACGCCGCCTTGCGCCGCGTCTACGGCCTGCGCGACTTCGAGGCGGCACTCTCGGAAGAGCGCGCCGTGATGATGCGCGAGGTACGCGATCAACTGAGGCCCGACGCCACCTCGCTTGGCCTGCAGATCGAGGATGTCCGCATCCGCCGCACCGATCTCACGGCTGAGGTCTCGCAGCAGACCTTCGACCGCATGAAGGCCGAACGTCTCGCCGAAGCCGAGCGGCTGAGGGCGCGAGGCAATGAGGCAGCGCAGCGGATCAGGGCCCGCGCCGACCGTGAAGTGGTGGAAATCGTCGCCGAAGCGCAAAAAGAGTCTGAAATCCTGCGTGGTGAAGGTGAAGCCCAGCGCAGCGCGACGTTTGCCGGGGCCTATCAGCGCGATCCGGCCTTCTTCGATTTCTATCGATCGATGAATGCCTATGGCACGGCGCTGAACAGCACCGGAACGACGATGGTGCTGTCGCCGAATTCCGAGTTCTTCCGCTTTTTCCGCGACCCGAACAGCAAGGAAACGCTCGCGGCACCGGCGGCACCACCGCCAGCGCCGCCCGCTCCCGCCGCGCCAGCGGCACAGCCAGGCACCGGCCAGTAGGGCCGGTGCAGGGGAAGCCGGCGTAATGGAGGATTTATCCTCTGGCGGTAGCCGTAGCCGCAAACGTGCCTTATTTCTTGCCAACATGACGCGACGCGGCGTTTTTGCCGAAGCGCTTTTTTAGAACACCCGGAGGCCTTTCGATGACATCCACCACCCTTCTGCGTGCAGCGAGGCGGACGTTCATCGCCGGGGCCGCTGCGCTTCTGGTCGGCGCCGTTGCCGTTCCGTCGTTCGTGACGCCGACAGTGGCAGCCGACGGGCCACCCTCGGTTGCCGATCTCGCCGCCGGCCTGCTCGGCGCGGTGGTCAACATCTCGACTTCGCAGACGGTGAAGGGCACGGAGGGTCCGGGCGCCGTGCCGATGCCGCAGCTCCCGGAAGGCTCACCCTTCCAGGACTTCTTCGACGATTTCTTCAAGAACCGCGGCGGCGACAAGGGCGGCGGCGGGCAAAAGGTGCAGTCGCTGGGCTCCGGCTTCGTGGTCGACGCCGAGCAGGGCATCGTGGTGACCAACAACCACGTCATTGCCGATGCCGACGACATCGAGGTGAATTTCTCCGACGGGGTGACGCTCAAGGCGACGCTGGTCGGCACCGACACCAAGACCGACGTCGCGGTGCTGAAGGTCGATCCGAAAGGGCACAAGCTGACAGCGGTGAAGTTCGGCGATTCCAATACGATGCGTGTCGGCGACTGGGTGATGGCGATCGGCAATCCGTTCGGTCTCGGCGGCACGGTGACGGTCGGCATCGTCTCGGCGCGCAATCGCGACATCAATTCCGGCCCGTATGACGACTTCATCCAGACCGATGCCGCGATCAACCGCGGCAATTCCGGCGGACCGCTGTTCAACAGCAGCGGCGAGGTCATCGGCATCAACACGGCAATCATCTCGCCGTCGGGAGGCTCGATCGGCATCGGCTTCTCCATTCCGTCGCAGCTCGCCTCGGGCGTCGTCGACCAGCTTCGCCAGTTCGGCGAGACGCGGCGCGGCTGGCTCGGTGTGCGCATCCAGCCGGTGACCGACGACATTGCCGAAAGCCTGGGCATGGCGACCGCCAAGGGCGCGCTGGTCGCCGGCGTCATCAAGGGCGGACCGGTCGACAACGGCACCATCCAGGCCGGCGACGTCATCATCAAGTTCGACGGCAAGGACATCCATGAAATGCGCGACCTGCCGCGCGTCGTGGCGGAAAGCCCGGTCGGCAAGGCGGTCGACGTGATCATCGTGCGCAAGGGGGTCGAGCAGACCGTGAAGGTGACGCTCGGCCGACTCGAGGACGGCGAAAAGCTTGCCAGCGGCGGTGAAAACGGCAACACCGACCAGGACGATGCCGACAAGGCGCCTGCCGTTTCGACGGCTGCCGTGCTTGGCATGACGATCGGCGAGCTCAACGACGAGACGCGCACGAAATTCGGCATCGCCGCCGACGTCTCCGGCGTCGTCGTGACCGACGTCACCAAGGATTCAGCCGCTGCCGAACGCGGCATCCAGCCGGGCGAGGTGATCACCGAGATCGCGCAGGAATCGGTCGCCACGCCCAAGGACGTCATGGACCGGATCGGCGCGCTGAAGGAGCAAGGGCGCAAGAACGCGCTTTTGATGCTGGCGTCGAAGACCGGCGAGCTGAGGTTTGTGACAATCCGGATGGATTGAGTCCGGAAGAGCCTGTAACACTCTGATCTTGAAAAGAAAAAGGGCGGCTAGCGGGCCGCCCTTTTTCTTGCTTGCCAGTCTGTGCGTGACAGCCTGTAGAAGACATGTCGCCTGAGTGCGGTGTGGCTGTCCGGAACGCCGGGATGGTCGAAATCGGAGGCCGGGTCGGCGATCATGTTCAGGCGCTCCATGACGGCAGTGGACCGGCTGTTATCCTTGACTGCGAAGGACACGATTTCGTCGAGGCCAAGTCTTTCAAAGCCATAGGTGAGCCAGGCATCGGCTGCTTCGATGACATAGCCGCGGCCCCAGAATTCGGGTGCCAGCCGCCAGCCGATCTCGATCGTGCCGGGCGGCAGGAATGGCAAATGATCGGTTCGGGTTATGCCGACGAAGCCGATGCATTCACCTGTGGCTGTGATCTCAGCGGCCGCGAAGCCGAAGCCGTTGCGATCGATAGCGGCGCGCAACTCCTCCATCTTGGCATCCGACTGGGCACGGTCGCGCCGAAACGGAAAGAATTCCATGACGCGCTCGTCGGAATTGATGCGATGGAAGAGCTCGCGGTCACGATCTTCCCAGTTGCGCAGGATCAGGCGTTCGGTGCGGATCGGCGTCACTCGACAAATTCCTCCCGGCGATAACCCTGCAGATAAAGCAAGGCGGTGAGGTCGCCGTGGTCGATGCGGATCTTTGCCTCGGCTGCCACGGCCGGCTTGGCGTGCAAGGCGACGCCGATGCCGGCAAGACGGATCATGTCGAGATCGTTGGCGCCGTCACCCACGGCAATGGCATCGGCAGGCGTCAGGCCGAGGCGGGCGGAAATCTCGATAAGGGCTTCGGCCTTGGCGGCGCGGCCGAGGATCGGCTCGGCGACCAAGCCGGTGAAGCGGCGATCCTGCTCGATCAGCCGATTGGCGCGATTTTCGTGAAAACCGAGCAATGCTGCGATGCGGGTGGTGAAGATGTCGAAACCACCGGAAATCAGCGCCGTCCACGCGCCGTTGGCCGCCATTGTCTGGACGAGCGTGCGACCGCCGGAGGCAAGCGTCAGGCGATTGTCGATGATGCGGTCGATGATTGCGGCATCGAGACCCTTAAGCAGCGCCACGCGCTCGCGCAAGGCCGGCTCGAATGCGATCTCACCGTTCATCGATCGCGCCGTGATGGCGGCGACGCGATCCTTGACGCCGATCTCGTCGGCAAGCTCGTCGATGCATTCCTGCTCGATCATCGTCGAATCCATGTCGGCGATCAGGACCTTCTTGCGCCTGTTCTCAGCCGGTTGGACGGCCACGTCGATGGGTTCGGAAGCAAGCGCGGCATGCAGGCGGGCCGTTATTTCGGAAGCTTCGGCGGTCTCCGGCAAATCGAGCTCGCAGGCGATGCCTTCGGCCAGCCAGCGAACAGCGCTTGCGCCGACAGACCCAGACGCCATATTCGCTAGCGTCGGCGTCAATGCGCGGCCGGCGGGATGGGATAGAAGCGTGGCGATCAGCATCGAAAATTCCAGCGGACAGGCGGGCGAAGGCCGCGTGAAGAACGCGATCCTGATAGCCGGGCCGACCGCCAGCGGCAAGTCGGCGCTCGCACTCGACCTCGCCGAGCGCAATGGCGGTGTCATCGTCAGCACCGATTCCATGCAAGGCTATTCGGTGCTCGACGTGCTGACGGCGCGGCCTGGTCCTGCCGAACTCGCCCGCGTCCCCCACTTTCTTTATGGACACGTCGATCCGTCCACCGCCTATTCCACCGGCGCCTGGTTGCGTGATGTCATGAAGCTGATCGACGACGGCACGCTTTCGGCGCGGCAAGTGATTTTCGTCGGCGGCACCGGGCTTTATTTCCGGGCACTCACGGAAGGTATTTCGGAGATGCCCGACATTCCGCAGTCGATCCGCGAGCGCTGGCGCTACGAGCTCCAGGAACAGGGCGCGGTGAGATTGCACCGCATCCTGTTGCGCGAGGATTCTGCGGCCGGCATGGTGCTGAAGCCGACGGATGGCCAGCGCATCGTGCGGGCGCTGGAAGTGCTCGACGCGTCGGGCCGTTCCATCCTGGACTGGCAGGCCGCGCGTGGCCAGCCGTTGATCGACAGAAGCAGCGCGCGCTTTTTCGTCATCGAGCCGGAGCGGGCGGCGCTGGTGGAGCGGATCGATGGCCGCTTCGACCGCATGCTGGACAAGGGGGCATTGGACGAGGTGAAGCAGCTTTCAGTGCTCGGCCTCGATCCCGACCTGCCGGCGATGAAGGCAATCGGTGTTCGCGAGCTTCAGGCCGCGCTGGCCGGCGCCATCAGTTTTCCCGAGGCTATCGAGCGTGCGAAGATCGCGACGCGGCAATATGCAAAGCGGCAGGCGACCTGGTTCAGGCACCAATTGGGTCCGGAATGGCACAGGTTGCGTCCCGGTGAGGGGATCAACTGGGTGATCTCACCCCCTCCTTCGAGCGCAACCTGAAAAGTCGACATCGAGGGGACATTTCGCGTTGAAGTTGTCCAGGTTAACTGTCCGTAAGCTCCCGCATGCCATAAGATCGATAGGAACTTTTCAACGGGGAGCAGATGCATTTCCACAAGGCGGAATCAGCGTTTTTCGTCTTTATTTTTGTGATCCTGGCCGCCGGCCTGGTGACGCTTTACGCCTATGGACTCCTGCAAACCCTGGCGGCCGACATTAGCAATACGCCTTCGGAACTCGATGAAATCGTCTATCTCAACAAGCTGCTGTTTGCGATCGGCGTGCTGCTGGCGACTGCGCTGTTCTTCGGCATTTTCTTCATCTATCCGCTGATCCGAAAGCAGGCGACGGAAGAAGGCAAGCTGCGCGCGATGACAGTTTCACTCAGTGCGCGCTCGGAGACGCTGGAGCATGCGGCGCTGACCGACAGCCTCACCGGCATGCAGAATCGGCGCTATTTCGACGATGCGCTGAAAGAATATCTCGAGGAGTTTCGCCGCATCGAAAAACCAGTCGGGCTGATGATCCTCGATCTCGACCACTTCAAGCAGGTCAACGACAGCCACGGCCACGATGTCGGCGACGAGGTGTTGCGGGCCGTCGCCAACTGTCTCAAGGACATGACACGCTATCACGACGTGGTGGCGCGCCTGGGCGGCGAGGAGTTCGCGGTGGTCACGCCCAATATGGACGCCGAGCTGCTATCCAAATTCGCCGAGCGCATCCGCAAGGCGATCGCCAGCATGTCGGTGCTGACAGGCAATGTCCGACTGAAAATCACCACCAGCGTCGGGCTTGCCGTCTGGGACCGCAAGGAAACCGCCGAGGAGTTCTATCGCCGCGCCGACCGCCAGCTCTATGAGGCAAAGAGGCAAGGCCGCAACCGCGTCTGCGCCTGAATCCCGTCATTAAATTCGTGATGCTGGAAATTCGGGATGCTGGCCGTCTGGTGCCGTTTTCTGCGCTTCCGGCGCTCGCAGACCGACGTCGCCAAGTAGGCTGAGACGGCGCCTTGCAAGGCTTGTGGGAGATAGAGGTGTTGCCGTGATCAAATCCGACCTCTCCGATCTTTACCGAGGCTATATTGCATGTCTGAACAAGCAGGATTGGCCAATTCTGGGGCAGTTTGTTCATGATGAAGTGATCCACAACGGTCGGCCGCTCGGATTATCCGGGTACCTCGAAATGTTGGAGAGAGACTTCGATGAAATTCCGGACCTTTATTTCGACATTCGGCTATTGGTTGCCGATCCGCCTTATATAGCGAGCCGGCTAAGCTTCGACTGCGCGCCAAGGGGAACGTTCCTTGGGCTTGATGTAAGCGGGAAGAGAATTTCGTTTGCCGAGAACGTATTCTATGAGTTTCAGAGAGGGAAAATTCGCCAGGTGTGGTCAGTTATAGACAGGGCAGCCATCGAAGCTCAGCTTTGATACCTGCGGCCGCACCGATGAGGTCTGCCTAAAAGTCGCCGACTCATTCGTTTTGCGGGCGTAGCCCGAAGGTCGCCGGCTTGAGGCCGTAGCGCAAGTCGAAATCGTCGCTCCGCTGGGTGCGTGCGGCCGGCGGTTTTCGATAGTCCGAGTCGCCGGCCTGCCGGCCCGGATCGACGACTTCCGCGAAAGGCATTGCCTGTTGTGATTTCGGCACGTTGCGCAGCCGTTCGACGATCGCCACGAGGTCGACCTCGTCGCCGGTTTCGGAGGGCAAGGCGTCCTCGCGCTTAGCCGTGCCGGGGATCAAATCCTCGGAGAGTTTTTCGAATTTCATCCGCATCGTCGTCGCCACGCCTTCTCCGAAGGCAATGGCCTCGCGCTGCCCCATGGAAGACAGGAACGCCAGCGTCGAAGCCGAGGAATCGGCGATCGCCGAGCGGATGATCGCCTGGTCCTGCTCATTGGCGAGCCGCATGGCGAAGAACGTCGAGCACTGCGACAGGATGGTCGGATCAAGCTCGCCCGGGCGCTGGGTGACGACGCCGAGATAACAGCCATATTTGCGGCCTTCCTTGGCGATGCGCGACAGCGCGTGCCGGGTCGGCGCGAAACCGAGGCGCGGATCGGCCGGCATATAGCGATGCGCTTCCTCGCACAGGAAGAGCAGCCGCAAGCGGCCTTCGCTCCACAACGCCAGGTCGAACGCCAGCCGCGCCAGCACCGAGCATACGGAATTGACCACCTCGGACGGCATACCGGCCATTTCGAAGCAGGTCACCGGGCGGCCGTGATGCGGCACGCGGAAAATGTTGCCGATCGTCTCGTGAATGGTGTCCTCGATCAGGCGCGAGTTGAACATGAAACGGTAGCGCGGATCGGATGCCGCCGATTCGATACGTGTCTTCAGTGACCTGAGGGTTGGACGATCGTTCTTGCTTTCCAGCAATCCCATGCGTTCGTCGACCAGCTTGATGAGGTCGGCAATGCGATAGGGTACCGGCGCGTCGGCGGTCAGCGCGTCGGTGCTGCGCCGCAGGTAGTTGCCGGTGTTCGGATTGCGATAGAGGTTCTTGGCCGCGGGAATGAGATCGCGCAAGGCGTCGACCTCTTCCGGCACCGTCTCGCGGCCGCGAAACAGCACCTCGGCGAATTCCTCGAGTTTGAACATCCAGAAAGGCAGGTCGAGCGTCGTCGAATCGACCCTAAAGCAATATTCGGGCAAGGACGCGGCGAACTCGTTGTGTGGATCCAGGATGAGCACGCGCAGGTCGGGCCGGGCGGCGATCGACTTGCGCAAGAGCAGCGAGACGGCGGTCGATTTGCCGACCCCGGTCGTGCCGACAATGGCGAAATGGCGCGCCAGCGTATCGTCGATGGCAATATTGGCGTCGATGGCCTCGTCCTGCGACAGCGTGCCGATGGTAATCGAATGACGCCCGGCGAGATCGTAGACGGCCTGTAGGTCGCGGCTGCGGATACGATGGGCAATGGCGCCGATATGCGGATAGGTCGTGATGCCGCGGTCGAATACCGGCTTGGCGCCGGGTTCGGCGCCGTCGCGCACCTCGCCAATCAATTCGATGCTGACCTCGATCGGATTCTGGCCCTCGCTGCTCCAGGCACGATCCGACTTGCCGATTTCGTAGACCAGTCCGACGGTTCGTGATGTACCGAGATTGATCGAGATCATCTTGCCGACGCTCCATAGGCCGGTGACCGTGCCTTCGATATCGTCGGCATAGGCGCTGATGGTGGCGCGCGCGCCATCGCATTGCACGACATTGCCCAGAATCCGCTTGTCGTTCTGCTCCGCCCTGCGGCGCTCCAGCAAAGTCGGTTCTCCAATGGAGGTTTCGCGTTCGACGAGCATGGACAGGCCGATCCCCTTTTCCCAAACAATGAGCCTAGGCGGACGGGGTTAAGGTGGGGTGAGGCCGGATGGTTTAGCGGACGTTAAGGGGTTTGCGAAAACTGGATGAAACGGCCGTTGCCCGAGCGCGGATTTCGCTATAGTGGATGAATGGATAATATAGCGAACGATATCTCATCGACTATCGGCAGAAGGATACACGCCGAAAGGGTGGCTCGCAACTGGTCCCTGGCGGATTTGGCGGAGCAGTCCGATGTCTCGAAAGCCATGCTGAGCACGATCGAGCGCGGCATGACGAGCCCGACGGCGGCACTCCTCGTGCGCATTGCGGCCGCGTTCGGCATGACGCTTTCCACTTTGATCGCAAGGGCGGAGTTGCAAGGCGGTGGCCTGCTTCGCGAACGTGACCAGCCGGTCTGGCGCGATCCGGCTACGGGTTATGTGCGGCGGCACCTTTCGCCGGTTTCGGACATGCCGCTCGAACTGATCCGGGTCCAACTGCCGGCGGGCGCCAAGGTGAGCTTCCCGGCGGCCTCCTATGCCTTCATCAGACAACAGATCTGGCTGATCTCCGGGCAGCTGGAATTCGTCGAGGGCGACGTCATTCACAGGCTCGAGCCCGGCGACTGCCTGGCGCTCGGCGCGCCATCCGATTGCGTCTTCCACGCTCCGGGGCCGGACGCCGCCGACTATCTGGTTGCATTGGCCAGGAGCTGAGACGATGGCGCGCCGTCCGAAACGTTCCGACAATGGCGGTCCGCCGCTCGACGACCACGACCGTCCGCCTTGGGGCAAGGGAGACCCCTATATCTTTCTTGCCTGGCGGACCGACCATGCCCAGGCATGGAAAGTGCCGAGCCGCGAGATCATGCTGATGCGGCTGGACAAGGCCGAGCGGCTGGGCCTGACTTATGAGGAGTACACGCTCGAACTGCTGGAACGCGGGCGGCATCTGCAAGAGGAAGACGCCGAGCGCATCGGGGAAATCCGCCGAGCCGGGAAGCGGAAGCGGACCAGTCATTTCGGCTGACGGTGCAGGCCAAGCTGCCGCTCGATGCACTGCCGTTCCCGTTGCACGCAGAGGAGACCACATGGATTCAATAGAAATCAACCTGCTCAGCAATACTGCCGGAACGAAAAAAATGCTGGTCGATTTGCTGATCGGAACGGTTGCCGCGGGCGGCTCGGTCAGCTTCATGCATCCCTTGGCGCCGGAGATGGCTGCAGCCTTCTGGAACAAGTCGCTTCAGGCGGTCGCCAGAGGCGAAAGGGCGGTGCTCGGGGCCTGGAACGGCGAGGCTCTGATCGGCACCGTCACCGTGCTGCTCGACTGCCCTCCCAACCAGCCGCACCGGGCCGAGATCGCCAAGCTGATGACCCGCCTCAATTATCGCGGCAAGGGCGTCGCAACCCGCCTGATGGAGGCGGCGGAAGCCGTTGCCATGGAGAAAGGCCGCACGCTGTTGGTGCTGGACACGGCAAAAGAGGAGGGGGCTTCCGGCCTCTATGAAAAGCTCGGCTTCACGCTGGGCGGCGAAATACCGGATTATGCGCTGAAGCCGCATGGCGGGCTGACAGGCACCCTCATCTACTGGAAGCGCATTGGTACAGTCCCGGCCCGCGCACATTCGCCGTTGACAGCACCATCAAACCAATTCTATTGTCCGCGACCATGAAAACGGCACTCATTCTCGTAGGAAAGCGCGTGGGCAAGGCGGTGTAACCGCCAGGCGGTGACCTCCCATGCGCAAGACACAGGCTCCCTCGGGGGCCTTTTTTATTGCCCGAAACACGACTAAACGACCAGCAATCGCCCGATGGCGAACAGTACGGGACCAGACCGATGAGCAGTGGACAGAATGAGCGGCGCGAAACGCCAAGAACCGAGATGACTGGCGCCGAAATGGTGGTGCAGGCGCTGAAGGACAATGGCGTCAAGCATGTTTTCGGCTATCCGGGCGGCGCGGTTCTGCCAATCTACGATGAAATCTTCCAGCAGGACGAGGTCGAGCACATCCTCGTTCGCCACGAGCAGGGCGCTGGCCACGCGGCGGAAGGCTATGCGCGCTCGACCGGCAAGGCCGGCGTCATGCTGGTGACCTCCGGGCCGGGCGCCACCAATGCGGTGACGCCATTGCAGGATGCGCTGATGGATTCGATCCCGCTGGTCTGCCTGACCGGCCAGGTGCCGACCTCTCTGATCGGCTCGGATGCGTTCCAGGAGTGCGACACGGTCGGCATCACGCGGCCCTGCACCAAGCACAACTGGCTGGTGAAGGACGTCAACCAACTCGCGGCAACGATCCACGAGGCCTTCCATGTGGCAACGACAGGGCGCCCCGGTCCGGTCGTCGTCGACATCCCTAAGGACGTTCAGTTCGCCAAGGGCATCTATGTCCCGCCGCAGACGGCGCCGCGCACCAGCTACCAGCCGAAGGTCCAGGGCGACCTGGAGAAGATCAAGGCGGCGGTCGAGCTGATGGCCGGCGCCAGGAGGCCGATCATCTATTCGGGCGGCGGCGTCATCAATTCCGGCCCGGAGGCGAGCCATCTGCTGCGCGAGCTGGTCGACCTGACCGGCTTCCCGATCACCTCGACGCTGATGGGCCTTGGCGCCTATCCGGCGTCGGGCAAGAACTGGATGGGCATGCTCGGCATGCACGGCACCTATGAAGCGAACATGGCGATGCACGATTGCGACGTCATGCTCTGCATCGGCGCGCGCTTCGACGACCGCATCACCGGGCGGCTGACAGCGTTTTCGCCGAATTCGAAGAAGATCCACATCGACATTGACCCGTCTTCGATCAACAAGAACGTCCATACCGACGTGCCGATCATCGGCGATGTCGGCCGTGTGCTGGAGGATCTTGTGCGACTGTGGCGGGCAACCGCCAAGGCCGACAAGAAGGCGCTTCACCCGTGGTGGGAGCAGATCGCCAAATGGCGCGCGCGCGATTCACTCGCCTACAAGATGAACCATGAGGTGATCATGCCGCAATATGCCGTCCAGCGGCTTTATGCGCTGACCAAAGACCTCGACACCTACATCACCACCGAGGTCGGCCAGCACCAGATGTGGGCGGCGCAGCACTATCATTTCGAGAAGCCGAACCGCTGGATGACCTCCGGCGGGCTGGGCACGATGGGCTACGGCCTGCCGGCCGCGCTCGGCGTGCAGATCGCGCACCCGGATGCGCTGGTCATCGATATCGCCGGCGACGCTTCGGTGCAGATGACGATGCAGGAGATGAGCGCGGCGGTACAGCACGAGGCGCCGATCAAGATCTTCATCCTCAACAACCAGTACATGGGCATGGTGCGGCAATGGCAGCAGCTGCTGCACGGCAACCGGCTGTCGCATTCCTATACCGAGGCGATGCCGGATTTCGTCAAGCTCGCCGAAGCCTATGGCGGCCACGGTATTCGCTGCGACAAGCCGGACGAGCTCGATGACGCCATCAAGGAGATGATCGCGGTCAAGAAGCCCGTCCTGTTCGATTGCCGCGTGGCGACGCTCGCCAACTGCTTCCCGATGATCCCGTCCGGCAAGGCGCATAACGAGATGCTGTTGCCTGATGAGGCGACCGACGAAGCTGTCGCCAACGCGATCGACGCCAAGGGCAGGGAACTGGTGTAGCCTGGTTCAAGGAAGCTGTGCGGAAACAGCAGATTAGCACAAAAGTTTGAAATCGAGATTCATGTCATGAACGCACAGTTGCAACCGACCGGCTCCGCCTATTTCATCGCCAAGGAGACGGAAAAACCAGAGAACCACACGCTTTCGGTCCTCGTCGACAACGAGCCGGGCGTGCTTGCCCGGGTCATCGGCCTGTTCTCCGGACGTGGCTACAACATCGAGAGCCTGACGGTCTCGGAAACCGAGCACGAAAAGCACCTGTCGCGCATCACCATCGTGACGCGCGGCACGCCGCACGTGCTGGAGCAGATCAAGCACCAGCTCGAGCGCATCGTGCCGGTGCATCGTGTCGTCGATCTCACTGTGCGATCGCAGGAATTCGGACAGGAGCGGCCACTGGAGCGGGAGCTCGCGCTGGTCAAGGTCGCCGGCACCGGCGAATCCCGCGTCGAGGCGCTCAGGCTCGCCGATGCATTCCGCGCCAGCGTCATCGACGCCAACACCGAGCATTTCATCTTCGAGATCACCGGTAAGGGTTCGAAGCTCGATCAGTTTATCGCCATCATGAAGCCGCTCGGGTTGGTCGAAATCTGCCGTACCGGAGTGGCGGCGATGAACCGCGGCCCGCAGGGGATGTAATCGTCCTGCTCGCATTGATTAGGGGAACGGCATGACCTTCGACGCATTCTTCGCCCTGCTGGTTTATGCCTTCGTGACCTCGATCACGCCGGGTCCGAACAATTTCATGCTTTTGGCCTCGGGTGTGAACTTCGGCTTGGTCAAGACCGTGCCACACATGCTCGGCATCGGCTTCGGCTTCCTCGTGCTGTTGCTTGCCGTAGGCTTCGGGCTTGGGGCCGTGTTGACGGCCTTTCCGGTGCTGCATACCGGGTTGAAGATCGCCGGCGGCCTCTACCTGCTTTATCTGGCCTGGAAGATCGCCATGTCGCGCTCGCTCGGCGGCGAAGGCGAGGCGAAGGGCCAGCCGATGCGCTTCATCGAGGCTGCGGCTTTCCAGTGGGTCAATCCTAAGGCCTGGGTGATGGCGATTACGGCCATGGCCGTCTATACCAATCCGGAACGCCCGTTTGTGTCCGTGGTGCTGATCGCGGCCGCTTTCGCCGTCGTCATGCTGCCGAGCATTTCGACTTGGGCCGGTTTCGGCATGGCGCTGCGCGGTTTTCTGGCTGATGCGGTGCGGCTCAAATGGTTCAACATCGCCATGGGCGTGATGCTTGCGGCGACGCTGTGGCCGATGCTGCGTTAGCTGCCGTTTTATTGTGCACTGCACATTAAATCTTCGTAATGACGGCTTTTGGCCCTTTTTCGCCTTCGGCATTCTCTATTATCTGGCAAAAGCGCGGCAAGAGGCTGCGAGTTGAGCTAGACTGCGGCCACCGGATAGCGGCGTGTCGGATCGAGAGGCCTTTTGTCGATGCGCGGAAAGATCGTATTTGCGGTGATTGCTGCAGCCTGCGTTGCCGCGGCGGCGTGGCTTTATCATTCGCCCACCGCAATGAGCGGTCTTCAGCAGATGCTGTCGGCGAAGCAGACGACGGCGGCGGCGGACAAGCCCGCTGCAGCGGCAAATGCCGCGCGTTCGACTTCGGTGGTTGCCGCCACCGCCTCGACGGCCGATTTCCCGGTCCGGCGCTATGCCATCGGCTTTGTGTCCTCTCCCGCCGTGGTCAGCATCAACGCACGGGTCTCAAGCCAGATCGTCGCAATCGCGGTCAAGGACGGACAGATGGTGAAGGCCGGCGACCTTCTGTTCTCGCTGGACGATCGCTCATTGAAGGCCCAATTGGCACGCGATCAGGCGACGCTCGCAAAAGACCAGGCGCTGCTTGCCAGCGCCACGGCCGATCTTCAGCGCGCCAAAAATCTCGTCGCCAGGCAGGCCGGAACACAGCAGACCTATGATCAGGCCGTCGCGGCGCAGAAATCCGCCGCGGCCACTGTCGACGCCGATAAGGCGACGATCGATGCGGACGAGGTCCAGCTTGGCTTTGCCACGATCAAAGCGCCGATTTCCGGCAGGCTTGGCGCGGTCAGCGTCGCGGTCGGCGACCTCGTCACCACCAGCAACGGCAGCAGCACGTCGACGCCGCTGGTGACGATCACGCAGGTCGACCCGCTGCAGGTGAACTTCAATCTTCCGGAAAGCGATCTTGCCTTACTGCACAAGGCGCTGGCGGCGCCGCAGCAAGGCGCGGTGACACTGACCAAGGACGGCGACCCGAAGCCGATCGGCAAGGGAACGCTGGATTTCGTCGATTCCAGCGTGGACACGGCATCCGGCACCATCGCAACGCGGGCCAGCGTGCCCAACGCCGATCTTTCGCTGTGGCCGGGCCAATATGTAAATGTTGTGCTCGATGCCGGCATCATGCCGCAAATGACGTCCGTTCCGACGGTCGCCGTCCAGCCCAGCCAGAAGGGGCCGTTCGTCTATGTGATCAAGCCGGACAACACCGTTGAAATGCGGCCCGTGCAGGTCGCGCTGACAGAAGGCGCCAACACCGCGATCAGCCAAGGATTGGAAAGCGGCGAGCGTGTCGTCGTCGAAGGCCAGACCAAGCTGAAAAACGGCGCGGCGGTCCGCGAAGGCAAGGCCTCGACCGGTACCGACGACCAGGCGACTCCGAAGGTCGCGGAGGCCGACAGGACGGGCGGAACACAGCCATGATTTCCGAATTCTGCATCCGCAGGCCCGTCGCCACGCTGCTCATGTCGTTCGCCTTGGTTCTGGGCGGGCTATTTGCTTACAAATTCCTGCCGGTCGCGGCGCTGCCAAGCGCGGAATTTCCGGTTGTCAACGTCTCGGCCTCGCTGCCTGGGGCCTCGCCGGAAACCATGGCGACCTCGGTGGCAACGCCGCTGATCAAGCAGTTTGCCACTATCGCCGGCATCGATTCGATCTCGACGACCAATTCGCTCGGCACGACCTCGATCGCCATTCAGTTCGTGCTCAACCGCGACATCGATGCAGCCGCCGCCGATGTGCAGGCGGCGATCGCACGCACGCAACGACAATTGCCGCCGGAGATGACCAGCCCGCCGAGCTATCGCAAGGTCAATCCAGCCGACGCGCCGATCCTGCTGATGTCGCTGGTCAGCGACACCATTCCGCTGACCGATCTCGATGCCTTTGCCGAGAATGTGATTTCGCCGTCGCTGTCGACGATCGACGGCGTTGCGCAGGTTTCGATCTACGGCCAACAGAAATATGCCGTCCGCGTCCAGATCGATCCGACGGCGCTCGCCGCACGCGGCATCTCGATCGACCAGCTGCAGACGGCCATTGCCTCGGCCAACAGCAACACGCCGCTCGGTGTGCTCAAGAACAACAAACAGCAGCTGACCATCACGGCGAACACGCAGCTGACCAACGCGGCGGGATTCTCCAACATCATCATCGCCACCAAGAACGGCCATCCGGTGCGGCTCGGCGAGGTGACCCGCGTCATCGATTCGGTCGAGACCACGACGACGGCAAGCTGGTATGACGGCACCCGCGCCATCATCATGGCGGTGCAGCGTCAGCCGGATGCCAATACCGTCGATGTCGTCGACCGCGTCAAGGCGATGCTGCCTTCCTTCGAGGGTCAGATGCCGGCAGCTGCGAGCATCCAGTTGCTCAACGATCGCTCGACATCGATCCGCGAGGCGGTCGACGACGTGCAGTTCACGCTCCTGCTCACTATCGCGCTGGTGGTGATGGTGATCTTCCTGTTCCTGCGCCGGGTGACGGCGACGGTGATCCCGGCCGTGGCGGTGCCGATTTCGCTCATCGCCACTCTGGGCGTGATGTACCTGTTCGGCTTTTCCATCGACAACATCTCGCTGATGGGACTGACGCTGGCGGTCGGCCTTGTCGTCGACGACGCCATTGTCATGCTGGAAAATATCTTCCGGCATATGGAGGAGGATGGGCTCTCGGCAATGGAGGCGTCGCTCAAGGGCGCCCGCGAAATCGGCTTCACCATCATCTCGATCTCGATCTCGCTGGTCGCCGTGTTCATTCCCGTGCTTTTGATGGGCGGCGTGATCGGGCGCATCTTCAACGAGTTCGCGGTGGTGGTGACGGTCGCCATCCTGGCATCGATGTTCGTCTCGCTGACGCTGACGCCGATGCTGTGCTCGCGGCTATTGTCGTTATCGAAAGCCGAGCAGAAAGCAGCGCACGGTGAAGGCCATAGACAAAACGTCTTCATGCGGGGCTATGACCGGCTGCTGACATTCTGCCTGCGCCACAATTTCCTGGTTTTCCTTGTCTTCCTGGTAACCGCCGGGCTGTCGGTGTGGCTGATCCAGATATCGCCGAAGGGCTTCTTCCCGCAGGAGGATATCGGCCAGGTCTCGGTGACGACCATCGCGCGCCAGGACATTTCGTTCGACGCCATGGTGAAGCTGCAGGGGCAAGTGGCTGATGTCTTCACCCATTCGCCCTATGTCGCGCATGTCGGCTGGTCGGCGGGCAGCGGAAACAATGCGCTCAACCAGGGCCAGCTCTTTGTGCAGCTGAAGGACAAGGACCAGCGCCCCAACATCGACAAGGTGCTTTTGGATCTGCGGCGCCAGCTTGCCAATGTGCCCGGCATCGAAACCTACATGCAGCCGGTGCAGAACCTGCGGCTCGGCGCGCGTTCTTCGGCGAGTGCCTACCAGCTTGCCGTGCAGGGCCTCGATACCGGCCTGACGAACGTCTGGGCGCAAAGGCTGACGGACGCAATGGCCGCCGATCATGCCGCCTTCACCGACGTGACCAATGACCTGCAGAACAACGCGCTACAGGCGACGCTGGTGATCGACCGCGACAAGGCGGCGAACCTCGGCGTCGATACCGACACGCTGCGCTCCAGTCTCTATGGCGGTTTCGGCACCCAGCAGGTGTCGACCATCTTCGGCTCGGCCGACAGCTACGACGTGATCATGGAGCTCGACCCGAAGATCGAGTGGTCGCCCGAGCGGATGCTGGCCATCAAGGTGAGAACGGCGAGCGGCAGCCTGGTGCCGCTCGGTGCGTTCGCTCGCGTCGATCGGACCGCCGGTGCTTTGACCGTCAACCAGCTCGGCCAGCTTCCGGCTGTGACCATCTCCTACAATCTGCCGCAGGGCGTGGCCCTCGGCGACAGCGTGAGCCACATCAACGCGCTGAAGGACAAGATCGGCATGCCGCCGACGATCTCGACCGCCTTCTCGGGCACGGCGAAGACGTTCCAGGATTCGCTTTCCAACCAGGGGCTGCTGATCGGCGGCGCGATCCTGACCATCTATATCGTGCTCGGCATGCTCTATGAGAGCTTCATCCATCCGCTCACCATCCTGACCGGGCTTCCATCGGCGGTGCTCGGCGCGCTGGTGGCGTTGCGGCTGGCGGGGATGGATCTGTCGGTGATCGCGGTGATCGGCATCCTGATGCTGATCGGCATCGTCAAGAAGAACGGCATCATGATGATCGACGTGGCGCTGGAACTCAGGCGCGAGGGGATGTCGCCTGTCGAATCCATCCACAAGGCCTGCCTGATGCGCTTCCGGCCGATCATGATGACTACGCTTGCCGCGCTGATGGGTACCATCCCGATCGCGCTCGGCACCGGCGCCAGCGCGGAATTGCGCCAGCCTCTCGGCGTGGCGGTGGTCGGCGGCCTTGTCGCCTCGCAGGCACTGACGCTGTTCGTCACGCCCGTCATCTACGTCTACATGGAGCATTTTTCCGGCTGGCTCGTCAGCGTATGGGCGGGGCACCGGGGCGAGCCGAGCCCGGTCGAGGCGGTCGACCAGCCGTCACTGTTCGACGACGAGGAAGAACCGGTGCCGCAGAAGGCGGCAGCCGAATAGCACTGGCCCAAGCCGTGGTGCTTGCGGCCGGAGGTCCGCGATCGTAATTTGATGCCATGCTGCACAATCACGACCACGACAACGAGCTTGATGCTTTTGCGGCGCGTGTGCGCGCACTGGAGACGATTCTCACCCGCAAGGGGCTGATCGATCCAGCGGCGATCGACGTCATCGTCGATACCTACGAAACCAAGGTCGGGCCGCGCAACGGCGCAAAGGTGGTGGCGAAGGCCTGGGTTGATCCCGGGTTTGCCGCATGGCTGAAGCGTGATGCGACGGCGGCCATCGAATCGCTCGGCCACACCGGCCGGCAAGGCGAACACATGCAGGCGGTGTTCAACACGGCCGACACGCACAACCTCGTCGTCTGCACGCTATGCTCCTGCTATCCATGGTCGGTGCTCGGCCTGCCGCCGGTCTGGTACAAGGCGCCGCCCTACCGTTCGCGCGCGGTGATCGATCCGCGCGGCGTGCTCGACGAATTCGGGCTGACCTTGCCGGCGACGACGGCAATCCGGGTGTGGGATTCGACCGCCGAGCTGCGCTATCTGGTGGTGCCGATGCGGCCCAGGGACACAGAGGGCTGGGATGAGGCGCGGCTCGCCGATCTGGTGACGCGCGATGCCATGATCGGCACGGCGCTGGCGCGGGAACCGGCATGAACGGGCCGCAGGATCTCGGCGGCCAGATGGGTTTCGGGCCGGTCGCGCCTGAACAGGACGAACCCTATTTCCATGCCGATTGGGAAAGGCGGGCGCTGGGCGTGACGTTGTGCGCCGGCGCCATGGGCGCCTGGAACATCGACGAGAGCCGGCACGCGCGGGAATCGCTGCACCCGGCCGACTACTATGCGTCGAGTTATTACGAAAGATCAAGGCGCTGGAGGTGTTACTCAAACGCCATGGTTTCGTCAGCGACCGCGATCTGGCCAGGGGCGATGCGGTCGACCCGGTAGCGACACCCAAGCGGGTCCTGAAGGCGCAAGACGTTTCGGCGGTGCTGGCCAAGGGCGGGCCTTGCGACCGGCCGGTCGCCGTCCCGCCGCGATTCAAGGCAGGCGACCTCGTGCGAACCAAGAACTTTCATCCGACCGGCCACACCAGGCTGCCGCGTTACGCGCGTGGCAAGCGAGGCGTCATCGAGGCCATGCGTGACGGCTTCGTTTTTCCCGACACCAATGCGCACGGCCAGGGCGAAAACCCGCAATGGGTCTATACGGTGGCCTTCACCGGCAGCGAAATCTGGGGCGAGGGCGCCGACCCGACACTTGTCGTGTCGATCGATGCCTGGGAGAGCTATCTTGAAGCGGCGTGAGACGGGCTCAGTCGCCATCGCGCTGCCCGCCGGTGTCGAGGCGCCAGTCTTCGCCCAGCCGTGGCAAGCAGAGGCCTTCGCCATGACGGTGGCGCTACACGACAACGGGCTGTTTTCGTGGAGCGAATGGGCGGACGCCTTGTCGGCCGAGGTGAAGCGGCCGGGCGCCGCGCGCGACGGTCATGACTATTACAAGCACTGGCTGGCCGCGCTAGAAAAGCTGCTTTCGGCCAAAGGCGTTGCCGGTAGGAGCGACGTCGACAGCCTTGCTGCTGCCTGGGAACGGGCCGCGCATGCTACGCCGCATGGCAAGCCGATCCTGCTGGAGAACGATCCACAGCGGGCTGGGTAAGCTGTCGTCGCCCGGCGTTGTTCTCTTTACGTTCCTCTTCGTCGCTGATAGCCTGGCCCTGTCGCAGCAGCGTAATTGCAGGCGATGAAGTTGATGGTGACGGCAGTCACCTTGTCTTTCCCTCGCGAATCCGGTCTGTCGCGCTGATGGAATTCTCCCCTCAACAAGACGAGGCGCTGAAGGCGGTGGCCGGCTGGTTGAAAGCCGGCAAGCCGCAGCTGTTCCGGCTGTTCGGCTATGCCGGCACCGGCAAGACGACGCTGGCGCGCTATTTCGCCGAGCATGTCGACGGCCAGGTGCAGTTCGCCGCCTTTACCGGCAAGGCGGCGCAGGTGCTGCGTTCCAAGGGCGCGGTCAATGCCCGCACAATCCATTCGCTGATCTACCGGCCGAAAGGCGAGGAATCGGTAGCGGACGAGGTGACCGGCAAAACCTCGATGTCGCCGACCTTTTCGCTCAACCGGCAGAGCCCGATCTCGCGGGCCAAGCTCGTCGTCATCGACGAATGCTCGATGGTCGACGAGCAGCTTGGCCGTGACCTGATGAGCTTCGGCACGCCGATCCTGGTGCTTGGCGATCCCGGCCAGTTGCCGCCGATCTCCGGCGGCGGCTTCTTCACCGACCATGAGCCGGACATTCTGCTCACCGAAATCCATCGCCAGGCGCGCGACAACCCGATCATCCGGCTTGCGCTCGATGTGCGCGAGGGCCGCGAGTTCATGCGCGGCGACTATGGCGCGGCGCAAGTGATCGGCAAGGAAGACGTCACCCAGGAATTGGTGCTGAAGGCGGACCAGGTGCTGGTCGGCACCAACCGCACGCGCCGTCGCTATAATCAGCGGCTGCGCGAGCTGAAGGGGTTCAACGCCGATTATCCGCAAGCCGGCGACAAGCTGGTCTGCCTGCGCAACGATCCAGCCAAGGGGTTGCTCAACGGCTCGCTGTGGAAGGTGATGACCTCGTCGCGCGAGACGGTCAAGCCCGGCATCAATCTGCTGGTCTCGCCGGAGGAAGACGATCCGGATCGCGGCGTCGCCAAGATCAAACTGCTCAAGGCGGCGTTCGAAGATCCGGACGCCGACATTCCCTGGCAGCAGAAGAAGCGCTTCGACGATTTCGATTATGGCTACGCGCTGACCGTGCACAAGGCGCAGGGGTCGCAGTGGAACGAGATCGTGCTTTTCGACGAAAGCTGGGCATTCAAGGAAACCCGGCAGCGTTGGCTCTACACCGCCATCACGCGCGCGGCCGAACGGCTGACGATCGTCCGATAGGGCGGCCGTATCAGCGCTGGGCGATCGGTCTGGCGCCAAGCCATTCCCAGGCGGCGGTTTCGTCCTTAGCCTCGAAATGCCGGAGTTCGATAGGCAAAGAGGCTGGCAAGAAGGCTCTTGCCTCCGCTATCCAGTTCGGCTCACCGACCGCCGCGCAGCGGCCGATATGCTCCACCGCGTGAGCTATGCCCTGTTCGATCGTCTCGTCCGATACGTCGGTCCAGTCGACACCCTCATGATCGATCAGGCGCACCAGCACGTCGATTTTCGTGTGCAGCGCGTAGGCTGCCTCCAGCAATCCGAACAGGTTTTCGGCATCAGCCGCTGCGACATGGCCGACGACATCGATGGCGAAGAGGTCTTCGCGATCGGTATCGATGCGGCGGATCGCCGGCACGGCATCGAGAAAATTCAACAGGAAACTCCTTGCGCTCGATTTTCTTCGTTCCCCTGGAACACCTGAAACCCTCTGTCTGTTCCCCTTAAAGGCGCTATAGATGCGCGCCGAGATCAGCCTGGAACCGTGCAAATGCCTGCAAAGCTTTCCGTCAACCTCAATGCCATCGCCATGCTGCGCAACCGGCGCGACCTGCCGTGGCCAAGCGTGACGGGGCTCGGACGCATCGCCCTTGCCGCCGGTGCGCATGGGCTGACGGTGCACCCGCGACCCGACGAGCGGCACACCAGGCATTCCGATCTGCCTGAGATCAGGGCGCTGATCGACGACGAGTTCCCGAGTGCGGAATTCAACATCGAGGGCTATCCGACCGAGGAGTTCCTGGCGCTTGTGGAAAAGCATCAGCCGGAACAGGTGACGCTGGTGCCCGACGACCCGGTGCAGGCGACTTCCGACCATGGCTGGAACTTCGCCGCCGGGGCTGCGTTCCTGACACCGGTCGTCAAGCGCCTGAAGAAGGGAGGCTTTCGCGTATCGCTCTTTTCCGATCCGGATCCCGATGGCGTGAAAGCCGCTCGCGACACCGGCGCCGACCGGATCGAACTCTACACGGGTCCATATGGCAGCTATCATTCCGATTCGGCAAAAGCGGCGAAGGAATTGGAGAAATTGGGAAAGACGGCGGATGCCGCACTTGCTGCAGGGCTCCAGGTCAATGCCGGGCACGACCTTGTGGTGAGCAATTTGCCGGCACTGGCCAGGCGCATCCCGGCATTGGCCGAAGTGTCGATCGGACATGGGTTGACAGCCGATGCGTTGGAGTATGGCATGGCCGCAACGGTCAGGCGGTTTCTGAAGGCTTGTGGCTGGTAGAGAGAGGCGAGCCGATAGGCCGTGCGTTCCCGGCATGGCAGCGCGTCCTTTCCACCCCGCAGCATAGAGCACCGCACGTCTATGGGAGTGTCGTCCATGGCCCTTGCTCACGCCGGTAGCGAGGCAGAACCCATCGAGCAATCCAGCCACTCCACCGTCGAGCAGCACAGCACCAAGGTGCTGATGCTGGGCGCGCTGGGCGTGGTTTACGGCGATATCGGCACCAGCCCAATCTATGCATTTCGGGAAGCGCTGCACGCATCGTCGGGACCGGTAGCCCGCAACGACGTCCTTGGCGTGCTGTCGCTTATCGTCTGGGCGCTGACGATCATCGTCACGATAAAGTACGTCGCTTTCGTTCTCAGAGCCGACAACAAGGGCGAGGGCGGCACGCTGTCGCTGATGTCGCTTGCGCGCAGCGCTTATCCCAATGGAGCCAAGCTCATCCTGGGGATCGGGCTGTGCGGCGCGGCGCTGTTTTTCGGCGACGCCATTATAACGCCGGCCATCTCCGTGCTTTCGGCGGTCGAAGGCCTGGAAGTGGTGACCCCGACGCTGGAAACCTATGTGGTTCCGATCACGCTGGTCATCCTGGCAATGCTTTTTGCCGTGCAACGCTTTGGCACCGGCAGGGTGGCGGCCGTGTTCGGACCGGTGACGGCAGTGTGGTTCCTGGCGATCGGCGCCGCCGGGGTGTACCATCTGCTGGACGACCCGTCGGTCCTGCTGGCGATCAATCCCTATTACGCGGTCGCTTATCTGGCCAATACGCCCACCGGTGCCTTCGTCACGGTCGGGGCGGTGTTCCTGGCGGTCACCGGGGCCGAAGCCCTCTATGTCGACCTCGGTCATTTCGGGCGCAGGCCGATCGTGCTGGCATGGTTTTCCGTGGTGTTCCCTTGTCTGCTCCTCAACTATTTCGGACAAGGCGCGTTCGTTCTGGCCAACGGCGGCAAACCCACCAATCCATTCTTCCAGATGCTGCCTGATTGGGCGCTGATGCCCATGGTTGGGCTGGCCACGGCAGCGACCGTGATCGCCAGTCAGGCGGTGATCTCCGGCGCTTTCTCGCTGACCCGCCAGGCGGTGCAGCTCAATCTGCTTCCGCGCATCGAGGTGCAGCATACGTCCGAAATGCAATCCGGCCAGATCTACATGCCGCGCGTCAATCTGGTGGTTGCGCTGGGCGTGATGTTGCTGGTGGTCGGCTTTGGCGGTTCGAGTTCGCTGGCTTCCGCCTATGGCATTTCGGTGACTGGCGAAATGCTGATGACAACCATCCTGCTGTTTGTCGTGATGCGGTTCCGGTGGAAATGGCAGCTTGCACTGGCGGCGGCGCTCACACTGCTGTTTGGCACGATCGATACCGGATTTTTCCTCGCAAACATCGTCAAGATCCTCGAAGGCGGGTGGGTCTCGATAACAGTCGCTTGCGCCATGGGGCTGATCATGTCCACATGGATCCGCGGCACCCGCTATTTGTTCGACAAAACCCGCCGGAACGAGATTCCGCTGGATTTCCTTGCCGGCAATCTGCTGAAGAAGAAGCCGCATCTGGTGTCGGGCACCGCAGTGTTCCTGACCAGCGATCCGCTGAGCGCGCCGACCGCGCTGATGCACAGCCTCAAGCACTACAAGGTGCTGCACGAGCAGAATGTCATCCTTTCGGTGGTGACGGCACCGCAGCCGGTTGTGCCCGACAGCGAGCGCGTCAAGATGGAGACGGTCAACGAACTGTTCATGCGGGTGACGCTGACCTTCGGCTATATGGAGCAGCCCAACATCCCGCGTGCGCTGGCGATCTGCCGCAAGCAGGGCTGGAAGTTCGATATCATGACGACATCCTTCTTCCTGTCGCGGCGCTCGCTCAAGGCCTCGCCCAATTCCGGCATGCCGGTCTGGCAGGACAAGCTGTTCATCGGCCTGGCGCGCTCGGCGGCCGATGCGACGGAATATTTCCAAATCCCGACCGGACGGGTGGTCGAGATCGGGACGCAGGTGGCTATTTGAAAACGTGTCCGTTGCGACATTCCAGGTAGTCTGCCGATGGGACTGAGTCTGCCAAGTCGTGGAGGACTCGCAATATCGGGACGGAGCCATTACGTGACGGCACTTGATATTGCAGCCGAGCAAGCGTAGAGCACCGCCCGCTTATCGGAGTGTCGTCCATGGCCCTTACCAATGCTGGTAACGAGGCAGAACTTGTCGAACAATCGAGCCATTCTGAGGTCGAGCAGCACAGCACCAAGGTGCTGATGCTGGGCGCACTCGGTGTGGTTTACGGCGATATCGGCACCAGCCCGATCTATGCATTCCGAGAGGCGTTGCATGCATCAGCCGGTGGCAACGTCGCCAACCGTGGCGACATCCTGGGCGTACTCTCGCTGATCATCTGGTCGCTGACGATCACCGTCACCATCAAATACATCATGTTCGTGCTTCGTGCCGACAATCGCGGCGAGGGCGGGGTGCTGTCGCTGATGGCGCTGGCGCGCAACAGTTTCCCGACCCGCTCGGCGGTGATCCTCGGCATCGGCATCGTCGGCGCGGCGCTTTTTTTCGGCGACGCAGTCATTACGCCGGCGATCTCGGTGCTGTCGGCGGTCGAAGGCATGAATGTCGTCACGCCGACATTCCAACCCTATGTGGTGCCGCTGACGCTGGCCATCCTGGCGATCGTGTTTGCGGTACAGCGGTTCGGCACCGGCGGCGTAGGATTGGTGTTCGGGCCAGTCACGGCGCTATGGTTCCTGGCCATCGGCCTTTCCGGCATTAACCACATCATCGCCGATCCGGAAATTCTGCTGGCAATCAGCCCGCATTACATCGTGTCGTTCCTGGTCAACTCGCCCGACGTCGCCTTCGTCACGGTTGGTGCGGTCTTCCTCGCCGTTACCGGCGCCGAGGCGCTCTATGCCGATCTCGGCCATTTCGGCCGCAAGCCGATCGTGCTCGCCTGGCTGGCAATCGTGTTCCCTTGTCTGTTGCTCAACTATGTCGGGCAAGGCGCCTTCGTGCTGGCAAATGGCGGCGTTGTCGGTCATCCATTCTTCGAGATGAACCAGGGCTGGACGCTTATTCCGATGGTCGTGCTGGCGACGGCGGCGACCGTGATCGCCAGCCAGGCGGTGATCTCCGGCGCTTTTTCGCTGACCAGACAGGCGGTGCAGCTCAATATGCTGCCGCGCTTCGTCATCCAGCACACGTCGGAAAAACAGTCGGGCCAGATCTATCTGCCGCGCATCAACCTGATGCTGGCGCTGGTGGTGATGTTGCTGGTGGTCGGCTTCGGCGAATCCAGCCGCCTGGCCTCGGCCTACGGTATTTCGGTGACCGGCAACATGCTGGTGACGAACATACTGCTTTTTGTTGTAATGACGCGCATCTGGAAATGGCCGCTCGGCGTCGCGGTCGCCCTGATGGCGGTGTTCGCCTTCGTCGATACCGGCTTCTTTGCAGCCAACATAGTCAAGGTGTTTGAAGGGGGCTGGTCCTCGCTTGCCATTGCCGCGGTTATTGTGCTGACCATGTGGACCTGGATCCGCGGCACCCGCTATTTGTTCGAAAAGACCCGCCGGAACGAGATTCCGCTCGATTTCCTTGCCGGCAATCTGCTGAAGAAGAAGCCGCATCTGGTGTCGGGCACCGCAGTGTTCCTGACCAGCGATCCGCTGAGCGCGCCGACCGCGCTGATGCACAGCCTCAAGCACTACAAGGTGCTGCACGAGCAGAATGTCATCCTTTCGGTGGTGACGGCACCGCAGCCGGTTGTGCCCGACAGCGAGCGCGTCAAGATGGAGACGGTCAACGAACTGTTCATGCGGGTGACGCTGACCTTCGGCTATATGGAGCAGCCCAACATCCCGCGTGCGCTGGCGATCTGCCGCAAGCAGGGCTGGAAGTTCGATATCATGACGACATCCTTCTTCCTGTCGCGGCGCTCGCTCAAGGCCTCGCCCAATTCCGGCATGCCGGTCTGGCAGGACAAGCTGTTCATCGGCCTGGCGCGCTCGGCGGCCGATGCGACGGAATATTTCCAGATCCCGACCGGACGCGTCGTCGAGATCGGGACGCAGGTGGCTATTTGAACAAGCGGCCATGCCCTTCGAAGGGCACGGCCATTTGTGAGGCTCAGTTCACCAGAGCCGCCTTGTTTGCTTCAAGAAATTCCTTCAGCGGCTGCGGCTTCCTGCCGGACAGAGTCTCGACCGCGTCGGTCACCATGCCGATCCGGCCGGAGCGGGTGTTGGTATCGAAGGAAACGATCACGGGCGCAAAAGCTTCGGGAACGCCGGCTGCCTTCAATCCCTCGGTCAGCGCTTCATCCGAAAGCTGGACAACGTCGATCGGCTTGCCGGTGACCTCGGTGACGAGGGCTGCAATCTCGGCCATCGTGTGGGCCTTGGGGCCGGTCAGCGTGTATGTCGTGCTTTCGGTTGCGGTCGAAGCGAGGCCGGCGGCAATCGCGGCAGCCATATCGTCGCGCGCGCCGTGGGCAATGCGGCCGTCTCCAGCGGACGTGTACCACTGCCCAGAGGCGATGGCGTGCGGCAGCGCCAGGAACAGGTTCTCCTGATACCAGCCGTTGCGGAAGATGGTGGAGGGGATACCGCTCGCCTTGATCGCCTGCTCGGTGCCGTGGTGATCGGGCGCAAACAGCACCGGCGATCCTGGCTCCGGATTGGGCATCGATGTGTAGAGCAGATGCGAAACACCCGCGCCTTTTGCTGCGGCGACCGCAGTCTCATGTTGCTTCAGGCGCTTGCCCGGAATGGCGAGCTCGTTCGTCGAAATGATCAGAACCCTGTCGGCGCCGGTAAATGCACTGGCCAACGATGCGGTGTCGTCGAAGTCGACCGTCCTGATGGTGACGCCTCGGGCTGCCAGATCGGCCAGATTTTCCGGATTGCGGGTAGCGGCGATGATGCGCTGAGGGGAGACCTTGAGCGTGTCAAGCAGATGATTGATGACGCCGCGGCCAAGCTGGCCGGAGGCGCCGGTGACGAGAAGGGTGTCGGTCATGAAAGGTCCTGACGTTGCGCCGGAGCGGCGGGTGCATATGTTAGTCTCAAAAAGAGACCAGCACTAAAATAGGAATTGACCCATCCTCGTAAAGAAGGCAGTTTTGCGGGAGGTAGGCACAGCCAGGGAACCAGCCATGGACGGCAAGATCGTCAATCTGAGATCGAAGCTCGAGATCTACAAAGCAGGCAGCGGTGGCGGAAACCTTGCGGATTGCCCGGTTCGCGACGTGATCCAGGGCATAAGCAACAAATGGAGTTCGCTGCTGATGGAGGCCTTGGCCGAGAAGCCGTACCGCTTTGGCGAGTTGCGGCGCCTCGTGCCCGATATTTCACAGCGCATGCTCACCCAGACGCTGCACGATCTGCAGCGCGACGGCTATGTGCATCGCGAGGTTTTTCCGACCAAACCGCCGAGCGTTGAATACAGCCTCACCGATCTCGGGCGCTCGATGTTTGGACCCTTGCACCAGCTGATCCAATGGGCCGAGCTCAATCACGGCGCTGTACGCGAGGCGCGGAAGGTTTTCGATGCTGCCGAAGGCTGAGTCTCAAGGCCGAGACAGCGGCTTGATTTAGCGACAACGCTGAAGGATTGTCCGGCCTGGGTCGGGTCGGGCAAATGGGCAATTCTCTGGACATCGCGATTGCCGGCGCGGCGATCAGTTACGCGCTCATCGGAACGGACGTATCGATACTGCGCTGGAGGCTTGCGTCCGCGACAGGCTGGTGGCCAGTGGCAAGCATTCCGCCGGAAACGAATATCCTTGCCTCGATGATTACAGGCACTGTGATCAATCCATTCAAGCCGATCGGGCTTGCGGAAGCCCGGTGGCCGGATCGTTTCGGCGGATGATTTCCGAAAGGTGCGAGCCCTTCGCCTGTAGGAATGTATGGAGGCGTTGCGGATAATCGGGAGCGACCGCGTCCTTCACGGATGGGCGTTTGCGCAACGCCTCGCGCCACACCTGGACATGCGGCTTTCCGTCCAGGATGCCGAAATCGCCGATCCGGTCGAAGACGTCGAAATAGCGGAAAATCGGCCCGTAGACCGCGTCGACCAGTGAAAAGCGCTCACCGGCGAACCACGGCCCAACCGCGCCATTCGCCAGTTCCACTTCCAGGCGATCGAACACCGCCGATAGCGCCTCGCTTTCGGCGAGCAACGCGGCTTCCGTAGGCGCTGAATAGAAGCGGCCGATGGCATTGAGGATTGCCGAGCCAAACTCGATCCAGGCGCGATGTCGGGCACGGGCATAGGGATCGGTGGGATGCAGCGGATTGGGCTGGGTTTCCTCGAGGAATTCGAGGATGACGAGCGATTCGAAGATCACCGTTTCCTGGCCGTCATGCTCAACGCGAAGCAGCGGCACCTTGCCGAGCGGCGATATCGCCTTGAACCAGGCAGGCTTGTTGGCGAGATCGACGGCGATGCGCTCGAACGGCACGCCCTTTTCGCGAAGCGAAATCGCCGCGCGCTGCACATAGGGACAAAGATGGTGGCTGACGAGGATGAGCTTGTCGGTCATCTCACTCTCCCCAGACATAGTTCAAGGCGCCGTTCTCGACGCGGGTGGAGAGGAACATCAGGCGGGAGCCCTTCGGCGCTGGGCCTTCGAGGCGATCACCGTTCGCCATGTCGAACGAGGCGCCGTGCCATTGGCAGACGAGCTTGCCGTCCTTGCAGTCGAGCGGGCCACCGAAGTGCAGGCAGACGTTGGCGGCGGCGCGGATACGCTCGCCGCTGCGGTAGACATGGACCTCGCGGCCGAAAAACGGAGCGATCAGGCTGCCTGTTTCCGGAATGTCGGCGATCCTGCAGATTTCATGCTTCATCGGAATTGCCTTTCATGATTGATGCGATTGCATCTATATAGATGCATTTGCATCGATCGTCAAGCTTGATGCAGTTGCATCTATCGCCTACGATGTAATCATGACCGGGATTCCTTCACCTCCAGCAATCAAAGCCTGGGCCCGCCTGATGCGGGTTTCGCGCCAGTTGTTGGAAAGTGCCGAGGACGCGCTGAAGGACAGTGGCCTGCCGCCGCTTGCCTGGTACGACGTGCTGCATGAGCTTGCCGAGGCGGGCGAGGGCGGATTGCGGCCGTTCCAACTCACCGAGCGCACCCTGTTTGCGCAATACAACATCTCGCGGCTGCTGGCGCGGCTCGAAGCCGACGGGCAGGTCGAGAAGCTTCCAGTTGCCGATGACGGCCGCGGGCAAACCATCCGCATCACCGGCAAGGGGCGCGAGACGCGCCGCCGCATGTGGGTCGTCTACGGCCGCTCGATATCGGAGTTGGTCGGCTCCCAGCTTTCCAACGATGATCTGGACACGCTGTCGGCTCTGCTTGGGCGCCTGCGAGATCCGCCCGCCCTGGCGTGACACGCCTTCGTGCCGAAGATGGCGCGGATCTGCGAGGTCAGGCACTGCCCCAAAGGAATGCCAATGTCGCCAGAACCCCAAGCCCGACGCGGACCAGATGCAGATTGCCCCATTTGACGATCATTGTCCGAGCCTCAGGATTGACGGTGTTAGCGTCCATCACCTCCAGCAGCCGATTTGCCGGCATCATCACCAGCAGCGTCCATGGCCAAGGCAGGATGATCAGCACGGCGCCGGCCAGATAAGCGAGATTGCCGGTCTGCCACCACGCGACGAGGCCCAGAATACAGGCGATGACGGCGATCGAGGCCTGCATGGCGGCGCCGCGCTTGTAGGAAGGCTGCCATTCCTGCAGCAATGCCTTGTCATCGAGGCGAAGCCGCGCCGGCTGTTCGGCGACGCTGACGTAGATAGCCGCGCCTGCAAACACAGCGGCAACGGTCAAGGCAAGCAATCCGGCGAGCATGATCCGTGTCTCCCGTAATGCCCCGCATGGAGCAAGCTACAGAAATAAGGCTTGCGCCGGGTCGGGCAATACGCCATAAAGCCGAACCGTAACGTACGGTACGCGGTCGAGTTCGTATCTGAACTGCGGGTGAGTTCGCCTCCTGAGGAAAGACTGTGTTGCACGCTGTGACCGACATCGACACCAGCGAGACGCTGACGGAGCGGCAGAAGGCCGTGCTCGACGCCGCCCTTCGCCTGCTGGTCGAAGAGGGCGATCAGTTGACCATGACCGCCGTGGCGCGGCGGGCGAGCTGCTCGAAGGAGACGCTCTACAAATGGTTCGGCGATCGCGACGGGCTGTTGACGGCAACGGTGCAATGGCAGGCGTCCAAGGTGCGGGTAGTGCCGGTCGACCGCAAGGGACTCGATCTTGCCTCGCTGACGGCGAGCCTCGAACGCTTCGCTTCGGACTGGCTCAGGGTAATTTCGAGCGACACCTCGATCGCGCTGAACCGGGTGGCGGTCGGCCATGCTAGTTCGGGGAAGGACGATCTCGGCGCCATCGTGCTGGAGAACGGCCGCTTCGCGCTGGCCAGGCGGCTGAAGCCGGTGCTGGAGGCAGGCAAGGAAGCTGGTTTCCTCGAGTTTTCCGACGCTGAGATGGCTTTCCGCACCTTTTTCGGGCTGGTCGCCCGCGACGTGCAGATCCGCCTGCTGCTCGGCGACCGGCTGGAATTGACTGATGCGGCGATCGGCGGCGATGCCGTCCGGGCGACGCAGCAGTTTCTCGCTCTTTACGGGGCAAAAACCGGGCCGCAGGGCCTCTGAATTCAAAACGGGAAGGAAGAAAAATGCGTGTCTATTACGATCGCGACGCCGATCTCAACCTGATCAAAGGCAAGAAGGTTGCCATCATCGGCTATGGCAGCCAGGGCAGGGCGCATGCGCTCAACCTCAAGGATTCCGGCGTCAAGGATATCGCCATTGGCCTCAAGGCCGGCTCGGCGACCGCGAAGAAGGTCGAGGCCGACGGGCTCAAGGTGATGAGTGTGGCCGATGCCGCCAAATGGGCCGACCTGATGATGATGGCGACGCCCGACGAGCTGCAGGCCGACATCTACAGATCAGAGATCGCGCCGAACATCCGCGACGGCGCGGCGATCGCCTTCGCCCACGGCCTCAACGTGCATTTTGGCCTGATCGAGCCAAAAGCCTCGGTCGACGTCGTCATGATCGCGCCAAAGGGCCCGGGCCACACGGTGCGCGGCGAATACCAGAAGGGCGGCGGCGTGCCGTGCCTGGTCGCGGTCAACCAGGACGCTTCGGGCAATGCGCTCGATTTGGCGCTCTCCTACGCCTGCGGCGTCGGCGGTGGCCGTTCGGGCATCATCGAGACCAATTTCCGCGAGGAGTGCGAGACCGACCTGTTCGGCGAGCAGGTGGTGTTGTGCGGCGGTCTGGTCGAGTTGATCCGCGCCGGTTTCGAGACACTGGTGGAAGCGGGCTATGCGCCGGAAATGGCCTATTTCGAGTGCCTGCACGAGGTCAAGCTAATCGTCGACCTGATCTATGAAGGCGGCATCGCCAACATGAACTATTCGATCTCGAACACCGCCGAATGGGGCGAATACGTCTCGGGTCCGCGCATCATCACCGCCGAGACCAAGGCCGAGATGAAGCGCGTGCTCAAGGACATCCAGACTGGCAAGTTCACCTCGGAATGGATGCAGGAATACCGCGCCGGCATGTCGCGCTTCAAGGGCATCCGCCGCAACAACGACAGCCACCAGATCGAGGAAGTCGGCGCCAAGCTGCGCGCGATGATGCCGTGGATTTCCAAGAACAAGCTGGTCGACAAGGCCAAGAACTGAAGGAAATCCACGTTCGTTTCGTTACGCGTCCTCGGGCTTCGCCCTGCGGGCGCATGGGAATTTCCAAGAACAAGCTGGTCGACAAGGCCAAGAACTGATCGCAATTTCATTGTCGATCAAGAAAGCCGGCGGAGCGATCCGCCGGCCTTTTTGCGTTGATTTCTCAGCAGGCGCGCTATTCCCGCTGTCGTGGTATGCGTGTGCAGGGCATGGCACAAAATGGCCAAGGGGGTGAGCGTTGGAACTCAAATTTCTGTTGGTCGGGTTTGCCGGCGCGGTTGCCGGCATGCTGTCCCTCGTCACCTTGCTGAAGTGGTGGGAGGTGAGGGCGGTCAGCCGCTGGTCTCCGACGCAGGGAAAGATCATCTCGTCGCGGGTCGAGGCTCGCGAGGTGACCAGTTCGGGATCCGGTTCGGACAGCAGAGGGTCGACCGAGATGCGCAACTTCCCGGCGATCACCTTCGAATACAAGGTGAACGGCAAGAAGTTTCGCAGTTCGCACTACAGCGTGCAGGAGAACCTTGGAAACTTTGCGGTGGCGGAAACCCTTGCGAAATTTCCAAACGGGGCCGGCGTAACCGTCTTCTACAATCCGGCCGATCCAGCCAAGGCCGTGATCGAACGCACCATGCCCGACGGTTCCTTCAAATTCATGGTCCAGCTTTCGGCCGGGTTGGTGGTCGGCGCGCTGGTATTGGTCTTCTCCGTTGGCGGCGTCCTGGAAGCGATCCGGCCGTTTTTGCCCAAGCCGCAGAACCTCGGCGCCGCGGCCCTGCTGCTTTTCATGGGATTGTTTGTCCTGCGCATGGGCTTTGCCCAGAAGTCACTTGCGGAACAGGCGGCCAAGTGGCCCATCACGGCAGGACGCATCGACGCCTCGGGCCTGCAGAAAGTCGAGACCCGCGACAGGTCCGGAGGCGGCTATCGGCCTTGGCACACAGTTTTCAAATCCCGCATCGTCTACAGCTATAGCGTTGCCGGCCAGCGCTACGCCGCCGATCGCATCGCTTTCGGCGCAAACGTGACGGCGTCGCTGCCGAGCCTCGTCAGCGGTCAATCGCAGCGCTACCTCGAGGGCGACAAGGTCGAGGTCTACTACGATCCCGCCAATCCGGCTGCAGCCGTTCTCGAATGCAGGGTGCGTGGGCTTTGGCTACTGTGGATCTGCGCCGCTGGCTTCCTTGGTGGAGCCGCGCTTCTGGTAGGCGTAATCTGAAGCTGCTGTTCTAGATGCTGCATATCCAGCGGAAGAAGGCACCTGTCGTCAGCATCTGACAAGAACTCCGCTGTCGAAGCCAGGCCAGGTCAATCTCACCGTCGTGCCATTGCCAACGATATGGACGAGACGCGAGAACGGCTCTTCGATCGTGGGATCAGAACCGTAGCATTGGCTGGCCCGCGCCACCCAGCCCGTGGATATCTTGCGAAACGTTGCGTGTTCGCAGCCGAAAGCAGGAACCGACAGTGCCTCAGGGTACAATGTGTAAACAGTCTGGCGTTGAACATCCGCGACGGCGGTACAGTTCGATCTGTCCCGGGACCATGTGCCCACATAGGGTTCCGTGGCAAAGGCGCTGCCGCACGAAAATGTTAAGATCGAAATGAGCATCAAGAGATTTCGCATCATCGATTTCTTTCTTTCGACCGGGCCTCGGGCCATGCTAAAGCATCGATGCTTAAACTTCACAATGCTGCTGCTCCAGGGACTCAAATGATCATCCGCAAAGCAGCAGCTATTTTTCTGAGCATGCTGAGCCTGTTGCAAGCAGCGAACGCGACAGAATGTTCGCTCAGCCACGCGACCTATCGCGAGCCGCGTTCGGGAGCGACGATACAGTTCCGGCCCATCGACCGCGAACCGGCCGCGCTGACGACAGAGGTCTTTTCGCTGATCGTGCCCAATACCCCCATTCGCCTGCCATCGGACATCACCTGGACCAATGGCAAGTACTCGTTTCCTGTGGGGACGATTCGGCACACCTGCAACGACGACGATCGTGAGGCGGGTCTCGAGGACGGCACCGGGCTGTGCAGAGTGTGGGATGGGCAGGTCTATGCGTTCAACGCAGGCGGTGCCGAGCAGTTGAGCTCCCTCGAAGCCTCGCCGGCACCAACAGGGTTGCTGCCGCCTGACTTTGGCGCGATTTTTACCGAATGGCCCGATTTCGCCAAAGCCAACCCGATGGCTCGGCCTGGGATGCCTTTACCTTGCCGGGTTGCAGCGATGAATAGCAAGAGACTGCCGGCCTGCATCTGCGCCCTGCCGGTCCTTCTGGCCATGGCCATCGGGGCGCGTGCCGACCAAAGCAAGCCGTCGCGTCCGCCTGTCGACAAATGCACCTGGGAACGGCTGGCGGACAGAGATGTCGGGCTGGCTGCCTGGGTACAGCGCTGCGATTTCGGATTCCGCCAGATCCATTTCGAGCTTGGCGGCAATGCTCTTGCCATCAAATACAGCGATGGCGGGCCGGCCGATCCCGTCGTCGAAGTCTTCGATATGCTGCCGGGCGAGGCCGCTGGCGCCGCGTTGCAGCGAATATACTCGCAGAAGACCGAGAAGGCTGTCAGCACACGTTGCGTGCTCATGCCTTACACCGAAGGGGTCACGCCCACGGGCACCCTGCGGTATGTCTTCAGTCCCGATGCCGTTTATCTCAGTGAATTGAAAGCCGTTGCAGACCCTGACGAGGTCGGCGAACCGCCATGCGGCGAATGGGGCGAAGCCCCGGACGGCATTCAGTATTTCGAGGTACAATCACCCGAGCTGCGAAAGCTTCTGTTCATTCGCGTTGGCCAGGAGGAGCCGCTGTTTGACGAGCAGACACTGCAAGTCCTGCCACCCGGATAGGGCCGGGAACCTCAACCGTAGTGCCAGCTGGGCTTTGGTTCGGTGCCGGTGAACATCACCCCAATTCGGTCCTCGCGGCGCCAGCGGACCTCCGCCTTGTAGGCAATGCCGTCGGTTGGAACGTAGAGCAGGAACTCATCGGGCACGCGCGCGTCGATCGAGACCTTCAATTCGGCACCGCCGGCATGCATGTTGCGCAGCGTGCATGTGACCTCGGAGTTGGTCATGCCGGTCAGGATCGCCGCGCCCTTCAAGACGCGCTGCCGGCGTTTGTCCCTCTGTTCGTCCTCGGCCATCGTACGCAATCCAGCGATCTTTCGCGTCTCGGGCGTTCTGATCGGGAGGATTATTAGACCTGGCTGATAAAAATAGCGTTATCGCTGGTGGAGGCTGGACGATTTTCGCGATTCCTGGCTGAAAGAAAAAGGCGCCGCGAAGCACGGCGCCGAATGATGCTTGTTGTCGGCCTGCTCAGCTATAGGGCGAATAGCATTGCTGGCGCGGGCCGTTGTAGGGCTGGAACGTGTTGTCCCAGGCGCGGTACGACCGGTAGCGATTGTAACACCATTGGACATGCGCGCTGGACAGCCGCTGTGTCCGGTAATAGCGCCGCGGTGGCGGCGCGTCGTAGTAGTTGTAGTTGTTGTACAGGCTGCCAAGGCCGAGCCCCAGGCCCAAGCCAAGAATCGCGGCGCCCGCACCACCATCATCATAGTAGCCGCCACGGTAATGGCGGCGATAATGGCGCCTACGCCAGCTGTCGTCCCAGCCGCCATTGTCCCAGTGTCTCGAAAAATGACGGCCGCGGAAATTGTTGGACCGCCATCTCCAATCATTGTCGCCGTGCCATTGCCGAAAGCCGCGATGGCGCCAACGCCAGATCTGCCTGTCGTTGCCGCCTGCCCAATCTTCACGAATTTGCACGATGTCGGCGGCATTGCCCGCCACCGGCAGCAGGGGTTTGGGCATCGGCCCGGCAAGCGAGGGGGCCGAGAGGCCGGCTATCAGACCGAGGGCCATCAGCCCGGATCTGACGGAAGATAAAAAGAGCGGTTTCATCGCACTCTCCTAAGATTCAGGCCCCACGCCCAGAATACCCAGGGAAGAGCCCATTCATGGAACTTTCCATCTGAACGGAGGATGAACAAAAAAGGTTCCATCAACCATGACGAGCGCGCGGTCAATCGGGGCCGCCTGGGTTCTACGCCCTTGTTTTCGAGCGCGCTTGCGGGCAAAGGTCAAAGCCATGTCGCTGCGCCTTGCCACATTCAACGTCGAAAACCTGATGAACAGGTTTGATTATTCCGGATACCGCAATCAGCTCAACGAAGATCGCACGCTGGCGCTTTTCGACATCCAGAGCGAGGCCGAATACAAGATGCTCGAGCAGGCGCGGGCGATCGCGCAGTCTGACGACACGCGGCAGTTGACGGCACTGGCGATCGCGGCCACCCGCGCCGACATCATCTGCATGCAGGAGGTCGACAATATCGAGGCGCTGAGGGCCTTCGAATATGGCTATCTGTTCAAGATGGTGGGGCAAGGCTACCGGCAGAAATACACCACCGCCGGCAATGATTCGCGCGGCATTGACGTCGCCGTGATGATGCGCAACGAGACCGCGCAGGGCCAGCCGATCGAATTCGTGCGTATGACCAGCTACGCCTATGTCACGTTCGAGCAATTCGGGCTGCACACGGCGGAATTGGCAGCGCTTGGACATCAGGCCAATGAACGCATCTTCCGGCGCGACTGCCTGGAAATCGATCTGACGGTGGCTGGCGCGCCGTTGACACTCTATCTCGTGCATTTCAAGTCGATGGGCTCTCCCCGCAACGGCCTCGACGGCCGTGAAGCAACAATGCCGCTGCGCATCGCCGAGGCGCAAGCGGTGCGGCGGATCATTGAGGAGCGCTTCGGCAAGGACCATGCCGCCGACAAACGCTGGGCAATCTGCGGCGACATGAACGACTACCGGCAGCGCGTGAAGATTACCGGCGATGCCGTCGACGGCTATCGCTTCGAGGTCATCGACGAGACCCGGTCCTGCATCGACGTGCTCACTGCCGGCGGTTTTTGCGAAAACGCGGTCGAGCGGCGGCCGGAAATGGATCGCTGGACTTTCTATCACACGCGCGGACCGGAAGAGCGGCATCTCTGCCAGCTCGACTACATCCTTTTGTCGAGGGCGCTAGCCAGGCAGAACGCCACCGCCGTTCCCGATATCATCCGCAACGGCCAGCCCTGGCGGACCATATTTCCGGCGGGCCAGGAGGTCGAGCGCTTTCCACGCGCCGGGTGGGACCGGCCCAAGGCATCCGACCATTGCCCGGTAGCAATTGCCCTCGACATGGCGTGAGACACGCGTGAGTTTCGACCTGCCGCGCAACGTCATCCTGCCGGTCGATGCCATCGACGTCAGGCTCGATCCCGGCCCACATCCGTTCGAGCGCGATAATGCCGAGGCGATCGCCGCAAACTGGCGGCGTGAGACCGCAGCCAAGCCGGCGCTTTTTGACGGCACCGTGGTGCTGCTTTCCGCTCTCAGCTATCGCGACAATCGCCTCGTCGGCCGCTGCCATGCGGTGCGTTATTCGACCTTCATGCTTTGGCGCAGCAATAGGCAGGTGCCTGGCGCCGAACATGCCTACGCGCACGCCATGCTGGTCGCCGGCGACAACGCGTTGGTGGCGATCCGCATGGCGCCGCATACGGTCAATGCCGGGCGCGTCTACTTCGCCGCCGGTTCGTTCGAGCCAACCGATTTCCACGACGGCCTTGTCGACGTCGACTTCAACATGATCCGCGAGGTGCGGGAAGAGACCGGCCTCGACCTATCAGGCGCGGCACGCGGCAGGCACCATTACGCCCTGTCGACGGCAAGCGGCACGGTGATCTTTCGCCGCTACCGCGAGACGGCCTCCGCCGACGACCTGGCACAGCGGATCAGCGCTTTCGTCGCCGCCGAGTCAGAGCCTGAAATCGAAGGCCCCGTCATCATCCGCAATGCCGCCGATCTGCCGGACGGGCTGATGCCGCATATGAGACCGCTGATCGAATGGCACTTTGCGAGCGAGCAAGGCTTCCGACTCTAACGTCGTAGCCTGCCTTCAATAGCCTTGCGGTCGTTGCGGGCGGCGACAAAATACAACAGCACGCCGAGACCCAGGAGCGCCCCCATCGCCGTTCCCATCGTCTGCCCAATTACCTGCTGGAAGTCAGCGGTGACGCGATCGGGATTCTCCATCCCATAAAGGATCAAATTCCACCAAAGCCCTGCCAAGGCGGCTTCGACGATCACAATCGCCAGAGCCAGTCGCGCTTTCTTGCTCATCCATTGTTCCCCCTTAGTCCCCAACAGCATTGTTATCATTGCAGAATGTGCTGCGACAAGGGCAGGTTGCATAAAAAATCGGCAGCGTCTGGAGGCGACACTTGCTGCAACGCCTACTCATGTCTCAGCGCGTCGATCGGGTTAAGCCGCGCGCCGCGCAGCGCCGGGAAGAAGCCGAACACCATTCCGATCAGCGCGGAGAAGCCGACCGCAAGCAGGATGACCGCCGGGCTTGGCGCAAACGGGATCGTCAGCGTCAGCGAGGCAAGGCCGGCAAGCGCCAGGCCGATCAGGATGCCGATGATGCCGCCAAGCAGCGACAGCACGGTTGCCTCGACCAGGAACTGGATGAGGATATGCTTTTCGTGGGCGCCGATGGCGAGCCTGATGCCGATCTCGCGCGTGCGCTCGGTTACCGACACCAGCATGATGTTCATGATGCCGATGCCGCCGACGAGCAGGCTGACGCCGGCGACGGCGCCGAGCATGCCAGTCATGGTGGTGGTCGCGCTGGCCATGGCATCGGCGATCTGGGTCATGTCGCGGATCGAGAAATCATCGTCACGGTCGGGCGTGATGCGGCGTGTGTCGCGCAAGATGTCCTCGACGCGCTGCTGCAGCACCGTGGTCAGCGTACGGTCGTCGGCGGCGACATAGATCGAGTCGATGTCGCGATTACCGGCAATGCGACGCTGATAGGCGGCAAGCGGCATCAGCACGACATTGTCCTGGTCCTGGCCGAAGCCGGTATAGCCCTTCGGTTCGAGCAGGCCGATGATCTTGCAGGAGGTGCGGTTGACGCGGATGATCTCGCCTTCGGGATCGCCGGCGCCGAAGAACTGCTGGCGCACCGTCTCGCCGACGAGGCAGACGCCGGTGCCGGAGCGGGTTTCCGAATCGCTGAAGGGGCGGCCCGAGACCAGCTTCCAGTCGCGGGCATCGAGATAGGCGCTGTCGGTGCCGGTGACGCCCGAGGTCAGGCTTTCGGTGCCGAAAATGACGCGCACCTGCTTTTGCGACGCCGGCGAGATGGCGCGCGCGCCGTCCAGGTGCGCGACAAGCGCGGCGAAGTCCTTGTCGGCAAGAGGCCGGACCACCTGGTCGAGCCCTCCCGGGCCGCCGGGTCCGGCCGGCCGGCCGGAACGAATGACGAGCAGGTTGCTGCCGAGCTTGGAAATGTCGGACTTGACCTTCTCGGTGGTGCCCGAGCCGATGGTCAGCATGGCGATAACGGCGGCGACGCCGATGACGATGCCGAGCAGTGTCAGGAACGAGCGCAGCACGTTGCGGCGGATGGAGCGGAGCGAGAGGCGAACGGTTTCCCAGATCATGGCTAGGCCATCTCGAGATTGGCTGTGTCCGAGGCGACATGGCCATCGAGGAAACGGATCGTGCGCTGCGCACAGCCGGCAACATCGGCTTCGTGCGTGACCATCGCGATGGTCAGACCGAGCTCGGTATTCAACTGCGTCAGGAGCTCCATGATCTCGTGCGTGCGGGCGGTGTCGAGATTGCCGGTCGGTTCGTCGGCGACGAGCAGCGTCGGCCTGGTGACGATGGCGCGCGCGATCGCCACGCGCTGCTGCTGGCCGCCGGACAGCTCGGCCGGCGTATGATGCTCGCGGCCGATAAGGCCGACCTCGGCAAGTGCCTGCATGGCCAGGCCGCGGCGCTCGCGGGCACCGACGCCGCGATAGATCAGCGGCAGTTCGACATTCTCGGCCGCCGTGGTGCGCGGCAACAGATTATAGCCCTGGAAAACGAAGCCGACATAAAGATTGCGCAGCTGAGCACGGCGGTTGCGGTCGAGACGGCCGGCGTCGATGCCTTCGAAGCTGTAGGTCCCGGCCGTCGGCGTGTCGAGGCAGCCAATGATGTTCATGGCCGTCGATTTGCCCGAGCCGGACGGGCCCATGATGGCGACGAATTCGCCGCGCCTGATGGCGAGGTCGACGCCGGCCAGCGCATGCACCCGGGCTTCGCCCTGGCCATAGCTTTTGCAGACCTTGTCGAAGCCGATGAGGGTCGCGCCGGATGCCACGATCAGCTCCTCTGCTGCGAGGCGGTAATGACTTGCGCGCCTTCCTCGAGGCCGGAAACGATCTCGGTCAGTTCGCCATCTGTCGAGCCGACCTTGACGTTGACCGGATGCGGCCGCCCATTCTCCAGCACGTAGAGCGTGCGCGAGCCGTCGGTGGGCTTCGTCGCCGCCTGGCGCTGGCGGTTGCCTCCGGGGCGTCCCATGCGGCCAGTGAACAGGTCGGTGAGGCTCCAACCGCGCTCCGCCGTCTGCGCCGGCCGGTAGCGGAAAGCGGTGGCCGGCACGGTGAGCACGCCCTTGGCCCGCCTGGTGACGACCGAAACGGTGGCGGTCATGCCGGGCCGCAGCAGAAGCTCGTTGTTGTCGACCTCGAGCCGCGCGTCGTAGGTGACGACGCCGTCGGTGGTCACGGAGGCGTAGGAGATGTCGCGGATCTCGGCATCGAAAGGCCGTTCGGGAAAGGCATCGACGGTGAAGCGGGCGTGCTGGCCGGATTTGACCGCGCCGATGTCGGCCTCGTCGACCGCAGCCTTCAATTCCATGTTCCTGAGGTCGGCGGCGATGACGAACAGCACCGGCGCCTGCAGCGAGGAGGCGACCGTCTGGCCGGGATCGACCGAGCGCGTCAATATGATGCCGTCGATCGGAGCGTAGATGGTGCTCTTGGCAAGATCCGTCTGCTGCGCCTTGAGATCGGCATTGGCGATGGCGAGGTTGGCTCTGGCGATGTCGAGCGCCGCCCTGGAGCGGTCGCGCGTGGCGGTCGCCGCTTCAAGCGACTGGTCCGTCGCCATGCCGCGCTTGGTCAGTTGTACCGCGCGCACCAGACCCATTTCGTTTTCGGCGAGGGTTACGGTGGCGTCCTCGACGCTCGCCGCTGCTGCCTTTGCGGAAGCCTGGGCGCGCTCGATCTGTACCTCCAGCTTGGCAGTGTCGAGAGCGGCCAGCACATCGCCTTTCTTCACCAGCTGGTTCTCGTTGACCGAGACCGAGCGGACGACGCCGGAGAGTTCGCTGGAAATATCGACCTGGGTGAGGGGCTGCAGCGTGCCGGTAGCCGAAACCGCGACGGTGAGATCGGCCATGGCGGCCAGTGTCGTGGTATATTCGATCTTGGCGGGCGAGCCTGAATACCACTGGTAGCCGACAACCGCCGCGGCGACGGCGAGCAGCGCAAGCAGCGCGTAAAGCCAACCGCGACGGCGTTTTGTCTTCAGGCCCTGGTGGTCAAGCCCGAGCGCCGTCTCGATGGCGGAAGCGGATTCCGTCTTTGGCAGATTGACAATCTGGTCCACGCCGGACCCCTATGTTCAGTGATATCCCATCAGTGCACAAATCAGGCTTTATGGTTCAAAATTCAAATTAAATTTCGCTCATGTTGGGAATGAGGCAGAGGACTTACTGAAATGCAGCCGCGGAATTACTTGCTTTACGACGTATTCACCACTACCCGGCTGGCCGGCAATCCGCTGGCCGTCGTGCTGGACTGTGACGGGCTGGACCTTGCGGCGATGCAGGCCATGGCGCGCGAATTCAACCTGTCCGAAACCGTCTTCGTGCTGCCGCCTGATAATCCTAAACACCGGGCTCGTATCCGTATCTTCACGCCCGACTATGAAATGCCGTTTGCCGGCCATCCAACCGTCGGCTCGGCGATAGCGCTGGCCGAATTGGCAGGGGCCGAAAGGGCCGAGAATGGCGCTGGCATCTTTGTGCTCGAGGAGAATATCGGCCCGGTGCGCTGCGCTGTCAGCAAGCACGATAGTTCGACCTTTGCCGAGTTCGACTTGGCGAAACTGCCGGCGCAGCTGGAATTGTCGGCCGATCCCGAGGCGATCGGTGCGGCCCTTGGCCTTGGGCCGCACGAGATCGGCTTCGAGAACCACCGCGTTTCATTTTGGTCGGCAGGCGTGCCCTATGTGACCATTCCCGTCGCCGATCTCGAGGCGGCAGCCCGGATAAGGCTGGACAACCAAGCATGGTCGGAACTGGCGCCGCGCAAGAGCGAGTGGGCCTTCGCCAGCCCGTTTGTCTATTGCCGCGAGACGGTGCACCACGACAGTGCCTTCCATGCGCGCATGATCGTGCCGGGCACTCCCTCCTACGAGGATCCGGCGACCGGCTCGGCGGCCGCCGCCTTTGCCGGCGCAATCATGCATTTCGACGGCCCGACGGACGGTGTTTCCCAGCTCTGGATCGAGCAGGGGCTGGAGATGGGCCGGCCGTCGCGCATCCGCCTCGAACTCAATGTCGAAGGCGGCAAACTGGCAACTGCCCGCATTGGCGGCCATGCCGTGAAGGTGGCGGAGGGCAGGCTGTTCATCTGACCTTGTGCGGCACTTCGGCGATTTGTCGGGAAATGATTCCGGCGGGGCTGGACATGACTGGTATCGGCGGCTATATGCCCGCCGACGCCGGTTTTACCGGCCGAGTGGGTGCGTAGCTCAGTTGGTAGAGCAGCTGACTCTTAATCAGCGGGTCCACAGTTCAATCCTGTGCGCACCCACCAAAGATTTCAAAGACTTGGTGGAAAGACCCTGGAGAGCGTGAGGCGCTGATTTGCACGTCTCCCGCCAGCGGCAATCGGTTTACCTGACTTTATTGGATGGTGGGGCGCAGATAGGTTAGAATTGCGCGCGTTATAGCCAACACGCCATCGACCTCCGTGAAGATTGCCCTGCTTTTGCCGGCGATCCATTCGAGTTCAGGAGCCCTTGGCAACCTAAGCTGGCGACACAGTCCCCAACCCGACAGAATTGAATGGTCAAAGAATGTTGGCTCGTCGTTCGCATAATAAGGAAAGCGAAAATACAACCGGATTGACCCGCCATATCCAAACTTGATGGTCATTCTGACTGTAACCCTATGACCAAAAACGTCTTCCATCGCCCCACTAAAACTGAGGTCGCGAGCAAAATAGTCGTGTGATGGTTCCTTCAGACCCATGGAATTCCACAGCTTCCAGGTGTGTGCTTTCAATTCCTTGTAGTTGGGGAATTTTGTCATCTCGGGAGTTAGATGTGTAGGCGGGTCGCTGTAGCCTGTCTCCGTTCTCCACTCTTCCGCGGCGCGGCGTAAATCTTCAAAAATCTGGGTGATCCTTGGATCAACCGGTTCTTTTGAGAAGTATGAAATCCGCTGCTGAGAAATCATGTCACACAATTCCTCGACCGTGTGGCCCGATCGTTCTACCCAATCCTCTCTGGCCAGCATCCACGGCGAACTATAGTTCAGCCCGGCAAAGGCCCCGGACTTGCGATCGAAATCTCTGACAATCCGCGCAAAAACATCTCGAAGTCCCTGTTTGGGGTCTCCGAAAATTTGTGAAGGTTGGTTCATCGACGCAGCCCAAACTTTGCGAGCGGTTACTTCTCCGAAACCCCAGCCTCGGCAAAACTTGCCATGCGCGCATGACATTCCAGCGCCGAGCGGACGATGTTGACGGCGAGGCAGGCGCCGGAGCCTTCGCCGAGCCGCATGCCGAGATCGAGCAGCGGCGGCAGGCCGAGCGTCTCCAATAGACGACGATGGCCGGATTCGGCTGAGACGTGCGCGGCGATGGTGTGGGCGAGGCCGGTGGGGTGCAGTCTGGCCAGCGGTGCGGCGGCGGCGGTGCAGACGAAGCCGTCGAGCAGCACCGGCACATTGTTGCGGCGTGCGGCCAGCGTCGCGCCGAAGATGGCGGCGAGTTCGCGCCCGCCAAGGGTTGCGGCGATCCTCAGGGGGTCGCCGAGGGCGTCTGCGTGGCGCTTCAGGCCCGCTTCGATGGCGGTGACCTTGCGCTTCAGGCCGGCATCGTCGACGCCGGTGCCGCGCCCGGTCCATTTTTCCGCGCCGCCGCCGAACAGGGCGGTTGAAATGGCAGCCGCCGGCGTGGTGTTGCCGATGCCCATCTCGCCGAAGCAGACGAGGTCGATATCCTTGGTCACCGCGCCGTAGCCGGCCGAAACGGCGGCGAGGAAGGTTTCTTCGTCCATCGCCGGTTGTTGCGTGAAGTCGCCGGTCGGGTGGTCGAGCTCGAGCGGGATGACGTCGAGCTCGGCGCCGGCGATGCGGGCAAGCTGGTTGATGGCAGCACCGCCGCCGGCGAAGTTAGCCACCATCTGCACGGTGACCTCCGACGGGAAGGCCGACACGCCCTGCGCGGTGACGCCATGGTTGCCGGCAAAGACGAAGACTTTCACGCGATCAAGCTTCGGCATGTCGCGACCCTGCCAGCGCGCCAGCCAGGCGGCTATGGTTTCCAACCGGCCGAGGCTGCCCTGCGGCTTGGTCAGCGTATCCTGACGGCGGGCGACGGCCGCCGCCGCGGTGTCGCTGCCGGCAGGCAGATCGAGGCAGGCCGCGCGCAGTTCACCAAGCGATTTGAATGACATAGGAAAGATTTCTCCGAAAGCGAGTCATGATAAGGAAACGGAAGCGACAAGCAGGATCGTGATTTCGCCCAACTGCTGCAGCGCGCCGACCGTATCGCCGGTCTGGCCACCGATCTGGTTGAGGCACAGCGCGCGGAAGGCGGCAAACAAAAGCGCAAGCAGGATGAGCGCGAAGATAGCAGCGCCGAACCCAAGCGCCAGCAGCGCGACCGCACCGAGTACGGCACCGATGCCAGCGGTCTCAGTCGTAACCAAGCCTGCTTCGGCCGAGAGGCCGTCGCTGCGAGCCGGCGGCAAAAGGTGCATGAAGGCGCCGAGCAGGCCGCGCGAGGCGGCATGCGCGGCAATGAGAGCCCAGAAGACAGGGGCCGGGCCGGCGAATCCAGAGAGCACGCTCCAGCGGATCAGCAGCGAGATGCTGAGTGCGCAGGCGCCGTAGGCACCGATGCGGCTGTCGCGCATGATCTCCAGTTTCCTGTCGCGCGTCTTGCCGCCGCCAAAGCCGTCGGCGACATCCGAAAGCCCGTCTTCATGCAGGCAGCCGGTGGCGAGCAGGATCGCGGCAAGGGTCAACGCTGCAGCAGGGCTCTCGGCTAGGCCTAGCCTCGTGCCGACGGCGTAGACCAGGGCACCGGCCAGAGCGACGGCGAGACCGGCAACGGGTGCAGCCCAGATCGCAGCGGCAAGGCTGCGGCCACGGAAGTCGGCTCTCGGCAGCGGCAGCCGGGTAAAGAAGACGAGGCAAAGCGCGATGTCGTCGAGCAGCTGCCGTTGCGAGGGGATCTGGAGTTTGAGCATGATCTATTCCGAAAACCGGCTACCACTTTTCGGGATCATGCTCTCGCCCCTCGCAATGGCGTGGAAGAAGGTGCCGCTGACATTGCCGCGCTGGTAGCCCGACGCACCAAGCGGATTGCCTTGTCCGTCGGCAAGGTCGGCCAACGGTTCGTCATTGCCGGTCGCAACCATCTGCGCGTAGTGGAATTCATGGCCGCGGATCAGCGTGCCGTGGCTGCCGAGCGGGCACCCGGAACGCAGCCGCGCCTCGCGGTAGCCGAGATTCATCTTGCGCTTGGCGAAGCTGGTCGAATGACCGAGCAGGCTAAGCATTCGATGCGTCTCGCCCGACGCGTCCTCGAGCGCCTCGCCGAGCACCATGAAGCCGCCGCACTCACCATGCACCGGCCGCGTAGCGGCGAACCGCGCCATGCCGGCTCTGAAATTCGCCGCGGCGGCGAGGCGACCGGCGTGAAGCTCGGGATAGCCGCCGGGCAGCCAACAGACATCGCAATTGTCGCCTGGTGCTTCGTCGGCGAGTGGCGAGAAGGGAATAATCTCGGCGCCGGCCTTGCGCCAATGCATGGCGACATGCGGATAGAGGAAGCTGAAGGCGGCGTCCTCGGCAAGTGCAATGCGCTGGCCGGGGGGCGGCAGCGCGTCGCCGAAATTGCCCGGCGCGGGCGTGAATGGCGCCGCCAGCGCCATGATGGCGTCGAGGTCGAGCGAGCGCTCGACCATGTCGGCCAGCCGGTCGAGGTGCGCCATCAGATTCTCATATTCGCCGGCCTGGACGAGGCCGAGATGGCGCTCGGGCAGGTTGAGCGAGGGATCGCGCAAGATAGCGCCGACGACAGGCAGCCCGAGTGCCTCGATGGCATCGCCGCATAGCCGGCGGTGGCGCTCGCTGCCGAGCCGGTTGAGCACGACCCCCGCCATGCGCACATCCGGATCGTAGGTGGCAAAACCCTTGGCGACGGCCGCTGCCGTGGTCGACTGGCCGGAAACGTCGAGCACCAGCAGCACCGGCAGGCCGTAGAGCCGGGCAAGGTCGGCAGCCGAGCCGGACCGTCCTGGAGCAGCCGGAATCCCGTCGAACAGGCCCATGGCGCTTTCGAGAAAGATAAATTCGGCATCCTCGTTCGCTTCACCAGCCAGCGCGTTGAGCAGGGCAGGCGGCATTGCCCAACTGTCGAGATTGACGCCGGACAGGCCGGTGGCTGCGGCGTGGAAGCCGGGATCGATATAGTCCGGGCCGGATTTGGCGCCGCGCACCTTCAGGCCGCGCCGGGCGAGCGCGCGCAGAATGCCGATGGTGACGCTGGTCTTGCCCGAGCCCGAGCGCGGCGCGCCGATGATGATGGCGCGGGTCATGACTCACCCGCCAATGCCGCGCGCATCGCGACGATGCCGCCAACGACGATCAGCGCCGGCGAGGTCAGACCGGCGGCCGCTGCCTCTTCCGCAATGGTGGCGAGCGTGGCGACGACGATCCGTTCCTGCGGTGTCGTCGCAGCGACAATTACCGCGGCGGGCGTCGAAGGCGCCAGCCCGCCCTCAAGCAGCGAGGCGGCGATCAGCGGCAGATTGGCCATGCCCATATAGATGACCACCGGCTGGCCGGTACGGGCGATGGCCGCCCAGTCGAGATCGTCATCGGTGCCGGCGGCGTGACCGGTCGCCAGGATCAGCGCCTTGTTGATGCCGCGCATGGTGCCGGGAATGCCGGTGGCGGCCAGCGCGCTGAGGCCGGACGTCAGGCCAGGCAGGATGTGGAACGGGATGGTTTCCCCGGCCAGCGCCAGCGCCTCTTCGCCGCCACGCCCGAAAATATAGGGGTCGCCGCCCTTCAGCCTGACGACGCGCCGGCCCTCGCGCGCCAGCCGGACCAGCAGAGCGGTGATGTCGTCCTGCTTCATCGATGGTTTGCCACCGCGCTTGCCGGCATAGAACAGTTCCGCGCCCTCGGCGACGGCGACGACTTCGGGCGAGACCAGCGCGTCATAAACCAGCGCGTCGCACTGTCCGAGGGCGGCCAGCACTTCCAGCGTCAGGCAGCCGGGATCGCCAGGGCCGGCGCCGGCCAGCCAGACATGTCCGGGCTCCAGCTGGCGCGGCTTGAAGTTCAGCCGGGTGAGCGCCTGCTCGACAGTAGTGTTTCTATTGCTGCCGCTCACGATCCGTCTCGTCCGCGAAAACGCCGCTGGTAGTGGGCGTCGTAAAGTGAACTTTCACTAAAATCTTCCGCCGCCAGCGAGCGGCCGACGAAGATGATCGCCGTGCGTTCCATCGGATCCGCGCCTAGCTGCGCCTCAATGGTCGCCAGCGTGCCGGTCAACACCCGCTCGTCCGGCCAGGAGGCGCGGAAGACGACCGCGACTGGGCAGTCGGCGCCGTAGTAGGGCGTCAGCTCGGCGACGACGCGGTCGACAGCGTGGATGGCGAGGTGGATGGCGAGCGTGGCGCCGGTGCGGCCGAAGCCGGCCAGTGTTTCTCCGGGCGGCATTTTCGAGGCGCGGCCGGAGATGCGGGTCAGCACCAGGCTTTGCGCGACTTCCGGAATGGTCAGCTCGCGGCGCAGCGCGGCGGCCGCGGCGGCAAAAGACGGCACGCCCGGCGTCAGCGTGTAAGGGATGCCGTGCTTTTCCAGCCGGCGGATCTGCTCGGCAACGGCGCTCCACACGGAAAGGTCGCCAGAATGGAGGCGGGTGACATCATGGCCGGCCGCGTGGGCTGCCAGATATTCGGCCTCGATCTCGTCGAGTGACATCGGCGCGGTGTCGATCAACATCGTTCCGGGCGCGCAGTGCTGCAACAGCTCCGGCGCGACGATCGATCCGGCATAGAGGCAGACGGGACAACTGCCGAGCAGACGGCTCCCGCGCAAGGTGATCAGATCGGCGGCACCCGGGCCGGCGCCGATGAAATGGACGGTCATACCGCATCTCCGCTGATGGCGATGGCGCAGGTGACAGCACCGAGCACGGTGCGTGGTCCGAGCAGTTTTGCGCCTTTGCCGGCGGCGGCAAGCGCGGAGGCTTCGGAAACCGACGGCGTGCCGGCGTGCTCCTGTGATAGGTTGGAGTGGCTGGTTGTAGATGCAGCTTTGAGTTCGTCCTGCTCGACAACGATCACCGGAAGGCGGAGTTCGCGTCCGGCGGCGAAGATTGCCGCTTCATCCTGCTTGAGAGACGCGGTCGCGAGCGCCGAAAGCGCGGGCAGGGCAAGCCCGTGCGCCTCCAGCGCGGTTTCTACCGCAGCAAGCACGTCGCGTGCGCTGACGCCTTTGCGGCTGCCGATGCCCGCGACCATCATGGCTTCACCCAGCTCCATTGGGTGACCGGCATAGCCGGCCGCCAAGCCTGCATCGAACCGACCGGCGAAGCACGGGATATGGCGATGCGGGTGAGCTCGCCGCCGAGCGCAGCGTGACGGGAAAGCAGCAGTGCCTCCATCTCCAGCGTCACCGCGTTGGCGACGAGGCGGCCGCCGGCGGGTAAGGCATCGATGGCTCTTTCCAGCACGCCGGCATCGCTGCCGCCGCCGCCGATGAAGATCGCCGCCGGCGTTTCCAGTCCGGCAAGAGCTTGCGGTGCCGAACCTTCAACGACGGCGAGACCGGGAACGCCGCAGGCCGCGGCGTTGTGTCGGATGCGCGCGGCGCGGGCCGGATCGCCTTCGACGGCGATGGCGCGCATGGAGGGATGCGCGAGCATCCATTCGACGCCGATGGAGCCGGAGCCGGCGCCAATGTCCCACAGCAGTTCGCCGCGCCTTGGCGCGAGAGCGGACAGGGTGACGGCGCGCACTTCGCGCTTGGTGATCTGGCCGTCGTGCTCGAACAAATGATCGGCAAGGCCCGATGTCAGCGGCAGGACGCGTGATTGCGGGGTCGAATCAACTTCGATTGCGAGCACGTTGAGTGGGTTGATCTTTTCGAGGTCGAAAGCGCCGGCGTTCGCCGAGCGCAGCCTTTCGTTCTGCCCACCCAGCGCCTCCAGAACCGTCAACCGCGAGGCGCCGAAGCCGAGTTCGGTCATGAGACGGGCAATCGCTTCCGGTGCATCGCTATCCGAGGTCAGCGCCAGAATGCGGGTGCAAGGATGCAGCAACGGCCGGATCAGGTCGAGCGGGCGGCCATGCAGCGAAATGGTCTCGACGTCCTGTAGCGCCCAGCCCAAGCGTGAGGCGGCCAGCGAGAAGGCCGAGGGCGCGGGGATCACCCGCATATCCTCCGCCGCGACCTTGCGGGCGAGGGTGACGCCGACACCGTGGTAGAAGGGATCGCCGGAGGCCAGCACGCAGACGCGTCTGCCGGAGAGCGCCAGCACGTCGCGCATTTCGGCATCGAAAGGCGTCGGCCAGGCGCGCGCTTCACCTTTGGCGAGCGATGCGACGAGGGCCAGGTGGCGCTTGCCGCCGAAAACGAATTCGGCACCCGCGATCAACTGCTTGGCCTCGTCGCCGAGACCCGCTACACCGTCCTCGCCGATGCCGATGATCGTGAGCCATTTTGGAGTGAGCACGGCGGCGCGCGGACCTTCAGCAGGCATGATGACCCACCGCATTCTGATCCTCGGCGGAACCACCGAAGCCCGGCAGGTGGCCGGAATACTCTCGGTGCGCTCCGATCTCGCGATTACGCTGTCGCTGGCCGGCCGCACTGAAAACCCGGCCGCGCAAGGCGTGCCGGTGCGGGTTGGCGGCTTTGGTGGCGTCGACGGGCTGGCGTTGTATCTCCACGAGACGGACGTCGACCTGCTGATCGACGCCACGCATCCCTATGCGGCGCAGATCTCCGCCAATGCGGCGGAAGCAGCGCGCCGATCCGGCGTGCCGATCGTTGCGCTCAAGCGCCCAGGCTGGGAGCCTGCCGAAGGTGACCAGTGGACGCTGGTCGACGGTGTTACCAGCTCGGTGACGGCGCTGGGATCGGCGCAGCGCCGCGTGTTCCTGGCGCTCGGACGGCAGGAGATCACTGCCTTCGAGGCTGCACCCCAGCACCACTATCTCATCCGTAGCGTCGATCCGGTCGAACCAAGACTTACTGTGCCCGACGCGACCTATCTCTTGGCGCGCGGGCCGTTCCAGGAGCCGGACGAACACTCGCTGCTTCAAGAGCACCGCATCGATGTCGTCGTTTCCAAAAACAGCGGCGGCGAAGCGACCTACGGCAAGATCGCCGCAGCGCGGGCGCTCGGCATCGAGGTGGTCATGATCCGCAGGCCGGCGTTGCCGGACGTCACGTCGGCTGAGACGGTCGAATCTCTTGCCGCGATGGTCGATCATTTTCTGGTCGGTCATGTTCTTGGGCCCGCTGCCGACCGCGGCGTGTAGACCAGCGCTGGTTTTTCACCGCGCTTGATGATCCGGGTTTCCGGTGAACCGATGATGATGCAGGTGGCCATGTCGGCATTTTGCGCATCGGCTTCCGCCAGCAAGAAAACTTCGATGCGCTCGTCGGGACGGCCGGCGGCGCGACCGAAGATCACCGGCGTGGTGCCCGGCAGGATCGCGGCAAGGCATTCGAAGGCGCGGCCGAGTTGCCAGGGGCGCGCCTTGCTGATCGGATTGTAGAGCGCGATGACGAAGCCGGCGCCGGCCGCGGCCAGCAGGCGCAGCTCGATCAAATCCCACGGCTTCAGATTGTCTGACAGCGAGATGGCGCAGAAATCATGGCCGAGCGGCGCGCCGATGCGGGCGGCGACGGCGAGCATGGCGGTGATGCCAGGCACGATGGCGATGTCGACCGCGCGCCACTCGACCGGCCCCGCCTCGATCGCCTCGCAGACGGCCGCCGCCATGGCGAAGACGCCGGGATCGCCGCCCGATACGACCGCGACATTGTGGCCTTCCGCAGCCTTCAGCAGCGCGTCCCTGGAGCGCGCTAGCTCCTCGCGATTGTCGGAAGCGACGCGAATCTGGTCGGGACGCAGATCAAGCCGGTCAAGATAAGGCTTGTAGCCGTAGAAGAATTTCGCCTCGGCGACGGCCCGGTTCGCTTCCGGCGTCACCTGGTCGGCGTTGCCAGGCCCCAGGCCGATGACGGTCAGGCGGCCGCTCATGCTTCGGCTCCCAATGCGCTTGGCCGCCCCGACCAGCCGGCGACCAGCACGATGGCGAAATAAGGCGCCTGGTCGTCCTTTTTGTCGGCAAGCCGCATCGAGACGCCGCCCGGCATGGTGCCGCGCTCGACATAGATGGCCCGCGGCAGCTTGTCGGTCGCCTCCAGCGCACGCCTGATCTTGGGCAAGTTGCGGCCGACCTTCATGATTACGGCGGCATCGGTGTCGGCGAGGCGGCGCGTCAGCTCGAATTCGCTCATGGTGCCCGGCAGCACCGTCAGCACGTCGTCGCCCTGGACGATCGGTAGGCCGGTCGCCGACCAGCAGCCGGACATGGCGGTGACGCCGGGAATGACTTCGGTCGGAAAGCGATGCGCCAGCCTGACATGCAGATGCATGTAGGAGCCGTAGAAAAGCGGGTCGCCTTCCGAGAGCACCACAACCATCCTGCCGGCGCTGAGATGCTCGGCAACCTTTTCGGCCGACTGCTCGTAGAAATCCGTGATCTGCGAGCGGTAGTCGCCATGATCCTTGTCGATCACGGTGGTCACCGGATAGAGCAGCGGCAACTCTATCAAATCAGGGCGAAAATGGGTTCCGACGATGGCACGCGCGTTGCTGTTGTTGCCGCGCTTGGCGAAATGCGCAACGACATCGGCCTCCGCCAGCGCGCGCACTGCCTTCAGCGTCAAGAGTTCTGGGTCGCCAGGACCGGTGCCAACGCCGACCAGCCGACCTCTTGCGATCGCATTCATAGGCCCGGCCTCGCCAGTGCGTTGAGTGCGGCGGCGGTCATGGCGCTGCCGCCCAGCCGGCCGCGCACGATGGCGTAAGGCACGCCATAGGAATTTTCGGCCAGCGCATCCTTCGATTCGGCGGCACCGACAAACCCGACCGGCATACCGATGATCGCCGCCGGCTTCGGCGCACCATCGCGCAGCTTTTCCAGCAGATAAAACAGGGCGGTCGGCGCATTGCCGATGGCGACGACCGAACCGGCCATGCGCTCGCCCCACAAATCGATCGCCGCGGCCGAGCGGGTGTTGCCGATTTTTCTCGCGATGTCGGCGGTCCGCGGATCGCGCAGCGTGCAGATCACTTCGTTGCCGGCCGGCAGCCGCGCGCGCGTGACGCCATGCGAGACCATCTGTGCGTCGCAGAAGATCGGCGCGCCGGCGCTCAACGCTGTGCGCGCAGCGGCGACGAAATCGCGTGAGAAAACGAAATGCCGCGCAGCCTCGACCTGGCCGCATGCATGGATCATGCGGATAGCGACGTCGGCCTCGGCTTCGGAAAAGCGCGACAGGTCGGCCTCGGCGCGGATGATGGCGAAGGAGCGCTCATAGATCGCTGTGCCATCATGAATATAGTCGTAGGTGATGGGGTTCTGGGCGGGCATGCTCATTCCTGTCGGTAAGCTTTGACGACGCCGGCCGTGCCAAGCCTTGCAAGGCAGGCGGCGGCAGTCTGGCCTCGAAGTCGTTTTCTGCGGATTGCCGCTGCAATGCCGCCGATGCCGCGCGAGGCGTCATTGCCCGGCCTGTATCCGGCAGGAAACATCTTAGCCGTCCCGTCCACGACAAGTCCGGCTCCGTTTTCGCTACCGACCAATGTCAGCGCCGCCGGACCGGGATGGGCGCAGCCCTTGGCGCAGCCGGAGATGTGCAGCGTCAAGGAAGAATCGAAGATGTCGCGGTTTTCCACGGCGATGGTCTCGGCGATTTCGCGCGTCGCGATGCGGCCGGAGGCACAGGCGGGAGCACCCGGGCAAGCGGCGATCCTGGTGCGCGGGTCGGCGGCGTCGGTGACGAAGCCGAGGGTTGCGGCGGCTTGGTGGAGCGGCGGGCAGGCCGCTGGCGCGAGGCCGAGGAAAACCAGCGCGCGGCCCGGCGCCAGGCGGATTTCGGTGGCGCCAAGGGCCAGCGCGCTCTGCGCGAGAGCGATGATCTGGTTCGCCGGCATGCTGCCGAAGGGTAGGCCGATGCCGAGGGCGGTTCCGGCTGCAGCCAAGTCGAAAACTCCGATGGGCCGGCGATCCTTCGCGCCCCCCTCTGTCCTGCCGGACATCTCCCCCACTTGGGGGGAGATCGGCAGCTTCGCCGGTGGCTCACTCTTAGCATGCTTATCGATTGGCGAAAGCTGAGATGAGGGCGCAATCTCCCCCCAAGTGGGGGAGATGTCCGGCAGGACAGAGGGGGGCGCGAAGGATCGCCAATTTGCCAGAGATCTCAGCTGTCTTTCTGTCAAATCCCGCGCATGGGCATCGCGCCCCTTTTCGGCAACCATCCTTAGGATCGCAACGGCGATGTCGCAGGCCGCATCTTCCTCGGCCATGACGAGTAGCGTCGCAGTCTGACCGCCGCCGGCGATAGCCACCTGCCATTGCGTCCCCGCATCGGTCCGCACCGCAGCCAGCCTGGCATCGGCCGTCACTGCATCCAAGGTCAGCTGTCCGCCACCGTCGACAATCACCGAGACCTTCGGGCCAAGACGCTGCGTGACGCCGGCGTCCTCGATTGCCGCCCGAATCCGCTCCGCTAGCGGGCGCGGATCGGCGATTTCCTGCGGGTCGAGCCCGGCCAGCGGACCAGTCTCGACCGGCACGCCGGTGCGAACGGCAACACCCAGCGCATCGACCTCCATCGCCAGCAGCCGGGCGCTTTCGGGCGTCAGGCCGCGTATCTGCAAGCTGCCGCGGGCGGTCACTTCCATAATGCCGTTGCCGTGGCGCAGGGCGGATTCGCAGAGTCCGATCAACGACTTCGGCAACAGTCCTCCAGCGACCGGATTGAGCCGCACCAGCAGCCCGTCGCCGGTTTGCATCGGTGCCGACAAAGCAGGGCAGGCGCTGCGTCGGGAGAAAGCGTTCATGCCGCCACCCCAAGCGCCTGGGCTTCGGCAATCAGTGCGGCGAGATCGTCATCGATCGAATTGCGCAGCGGATGCCACAGACCGCGCCGTCGTGCCGACATGAAACGTTCGGCCATGACCTTCGCCGCCGACGGGTTCTCGCGCAGGATGAAGGCGCGGACAACGGGGTCGCCGAGATAGGCGTCGTGCACGGCCTCGATCAGCGCGCCAGATATGGCATGAGTGGTCTCGGCAAAGCCGACAAGCCGGTCGACCGTCTCGGCGAATTCCGAGGCGCCGCGCGGCCCGTGGCGCATCTGGCCGGCAATGAAGCGCGGATTGACGGCGCGTGCCCGTACGACGCGGGATACGGCGTCCCCAACCGAGCGTGGCTTGGGCTTTTGCGGATCCGTGGTGTCGAGCACGATCACGTCAGCGTTTTTGCCGAGCGCGGCAAGCGCTGCCGAAAAGCCGCCGATAAAGGCGACGTCGGCCGAGCCTTCGAGGATGTCGCGGCCGGGATCGTCGCCGGTATGAACCAGAAGGTCGGCCTCAGCGATGCGGCCCTCAAAAGCGCCGGGCGCCGAAATGCCTTCGCCCTCGGCGCCGCCATAGGCATGCGAGGTGGCGGCGAGATAGGCGCGGCCGATCTCTTCGCGCGCGGCCCAGTCGCCGCTTGATAGCAAGTCCTCGATGCCGGCGCCGTAAGTGCCGGGCGAGGTGCCGAATATGCGCGGGCTGATCTTGCCGTCTGCACGGGTTCTCGCCGCCAGCGGGTTTTCCGAATCGTCCTCGTCGCGGGTCGCGACGGCGTTGGCGGCGGCATCGATCAGCGCGATCTGGGTTGGGAACATGTCGCGGAACAGGCCGGATATGCGCCAGGTGACGTCGACGCGCGGGCGGCCGAGCGTTGCCGGCGGCAGCACCTCGATGCCGGTGATGCGGCCGGTGGCGGAATCCCATTGCGGCCGGCAGCCCATCAGCGCCAGGCCTTGCGCGATCTCCTCACCGCCGGTGCGCAGCGAGGCCGAGCCCCAGAGGTCGATGACCAGCGAGCGCGGCCAGTCGCCATGCGATTGCATGTAGCTGCGGACGACTTCTTCCGCTGCCACCTTGCCCAGATCATAGGCGGTCGGCGTCGGCATGGTGCGTGGGTCGGCGGTAAACAAATTGCGGCCGGTGGGCAGCACATCGCGCCGGCCACGCGCCGGTGCACCGGCCGGACCGGCGGCGACATGGCGGCCGTCGAGGGCCGCGATGAGTGCTACTTTCTCGGCTGCCGCACTCTGCTCGCGCAAAGGATCGGTTTCGCCCTCAGGCGAGCGACCGTAGATATGCAGGCCGTCCTTGATGGCGAAATCCTTGAGATCGCAGAGCCAGGCGTCGATGCGGCGCAAGGCTTCGTCGGCTGCGTCGGTCCTGGCGACGCCGGCCTCTGAGGCGAGGCCGGTCTTTTCCGCAGTCTCGACGATCAGCTTCGCCAGGCGGTCGCGGCGGCGGCGGTCGAGCCCGTCGGCCTGGGCATATTCGTCAACCAGTCGCTCGAGTTTATGCTGCTCTTCGTCCAGCCCGGCGCCGGTCAGCGGCGGCGGCAGATGGCCAAGCGTGACGGCGGCAATGCGTCGCTTGGCTTGTGCTGCCTCGCCGGGGTTGGAGACGATGAAAGGATAAATGACGGGCAGGGGGCCGGTGACGATTTCGGGAAAGCAGTTTTCGCTGAGCGCCACGGTCTTGCCGGGCAGCCACTCCAGCGTGCCGTGGGCGCCGACATGGATAATTGCATGGATGCCGAGCGACTTACGCAGCCACAAGCCAAAGGCGATCAGTGCATGGCGCGGCGGCAGTGTCGGGTCGTGATAGTCGGCGCGGCGGTCGGCTGAGCGCCCGCGATCAGGGGCGAGGGCTACGGTGATATTGCCGAAGGTGGCGGCGCGGAAGGGGAATTTTGCGGTGGTGGGCGCTTGGACACCCCCCTCTGCCCTGCCGGACATCTCCCCTTCAAGGGGGGAGATTGGCAGTTCGGCTGCCGGCTCTCCCTTAACGCCCTTGGTAGTTGGCGAAAGCAGAGACAACAGCGCAATCTCCCCCCTTGAAGGGGAGATGTCCGGCAGCACAGAGGGGGGTGCCTCGCGCGAACCTGTCTCATCATCCGTATTCCCCCATGCGGCCTCCACCGCAGCGATGGCCGCCGGCGGCAATTCCTTCGAGAAGGTCAGATAATCCTGCAAAGCCAGTCCCTGGTCGGCTGGCTCCAGCACCTCCAGCAACTGACGCGGCGTTTGCGGAATCCCTTCAACGGCGTAGCCCTGTTCGCTCAGGTCGTGCAGCATCGCCAGCACGCTGGACGGCACGTCGAGACCGACGGCATAGCCGGTGCGGCCGGGCGCGCTCGGATAGTCGGGGATCAGGATGGCGAGCTTGCGCTCCGCACGCGGCGTCCGCTGCAGACGCACGAAGGCCTCGATACGGTTCGCGACCTGCGCCACGCGGTCAGGCTCTGGCCGGTTGGCGAAGGCGCGGAAGGCCAATGCCGGATCGATCTCGCTTTCGCTCTTGAAGGAAATGGCGCCGGCCAGGATGCGGCCGTCGAGCTCGGGCAGGACGACATGCATGGCAAGGTCGGCGGGCGCCAGGCCGCGCTGGTTGTTCCGCCAGATGTCGCGGCGGGTGGTCGCGACGACGACCTGGAACACCGGCACTCCGGCGCGGTCGAACAGCGTCTCGACGCCGGGTTCGGCGCCCGAGGCGAAAGCTGTGGCGGTGATGATGGCGGCAGGGTTCAGCGCGGCAAACGCGGGTTCGACAAAGGCGAGCGATGCCGCGTCCTTGAGGCTGGAGACGAAGATGGGGACCGGCGCTATGCCACGCTGCCCGAGCGCCTCGACAAGCGCATCGATGGGCGCGACATCGGCGGCGAGCAGCATCGAGCGGTAGAACAGGATGGGGATGATGGGGGCGGGTTCGGCGGACGGTAGGTTTAGGCTGCGTTCCGTCGCGCCCCCCTCTGTCCTGCCGGACATCTCCCCCACAAGGGGGGAGATCGCCTGGTCATCGTCGCCTTCGTCAATGTTCGATGTTGCAGAAGTCGCGAGACGGTCAGTGACAGCCGATCTCCCCCCTTGTGGGGGAGATGTCCGGCAGGACAGAGGGGGGCGCGAAGGAATGCCGACGCTTGATAAGTCCATTCTTTCTATAACGCCGCGTCCCGGCTCGTAAAATCCCGCCTTTGGCACGCTGACAGGTTCAGCGACCGCCGCACCCGATCCGGCGAGACTTGCCAACCTCTGCACCAGCGCCGTCATATTCGCCGGGCCACCTTCGCGGAAATAGTCGAGCAGACCATCAAGTTCCTGGCGCGGCAGCGTCGAGCCTTCGATCAGCCGCAAATCCTCGTCGTGGCTCTCGCCCGGTAGGAGCGCCAGCTTAATACCGCGATTTCGCGCGACAACGGCAAGCTGGTCGCAGCCGTAGCGCCACCAGTCGTAACCGCCGAGGATGCGGACCAGGACGATCTTGGCGTGGCGGGCGACGCTGTCGATCCAGAGGTCGACGGACATCGGGTGGCGCAGGTCGCGCAAGGCGGCGAGCCGCATCGACGGCAGGCGGTCCGCATCTGCCTTCCACGCCGCCGCCAGCCCGGCGAGGTCGCTGTCGGTGAAGGACAGCGCCACGACATCCGCAGGCGTTTGCCTGAGATCGACAGGCTCGGCGAGATCGTCGAGCGAGGCGGATGTGGTGGTGAGGATGTGCATCGCGGCTCGTACCTGGGATCAGCCGGCGAGGATACGCTCGATCGCCGGGCGGTTCAGCCCTTTCAGGCCGATGACGACGAGGCGCGAGCGGCGATCGTCTTCAGCGGTCCAGGCGCGGTCGTAATAGTGGTTGACGCGCGGACCGACGGCCTGCAGCAAGAGCCGCATCGGCTTGCCGCCGACGTCGACGAAACCCTTGACGCGCAATACGTTTTCTTCCTCCGCCGCCGTGGCGACGCGTTGTGCCAGCTCGTCCGGGTCGGACACCGACGCAATGTCGATGACGAACGAGTCAAAGTCGTCATGTTCGTGGTCGAGCTCGTCGTCGTGATGGGTCTTGCGGTTCTCGATGTCGTCCTCGACGGCGAGACCAAGGCCGAGCAGCACCGACGGATCGACCTTGCCTTGCGAGGTCGGCACGATCTTCACCGCCCGCGCAACATGCTTGCCGATGACGGCATTGGCGCGCGCCGCGCCGGCTGCGTCCAGCAGGTCGCTCTTCGACAGGATGATCAGGTCGGCACAAGCGAGCTGGTCTTCGAACACCTCCTCGACAGGATCGTCATGGTCGAGCGTCTCGTCCTGCGCGCGCTGCGCCTGCAGGGCGTCCATGTCGTTGGCAACGCGGCCATCAGCCAGCGCCGGCCCGTCGACGACAGCGATGACGCCATCGACCGTGACGCGGCTTTTCACCGACGGCCACTGGAAGGCCTGGACCAGCGGCTTGGGCAGGGCCAGCCCGGACGTCTCGATCAGGATGTGGTCGACCTTCGGCGTCAGCGACAGGATCTGGTCGAGCGCGGGGACAAAGTCGTCGGCGACAGTGCAGCAGATGCAGCCATTGGCCAGCTCGACGATGTTTTCCTCGGGGCAAGTGTCGATGCCGCAGCCCTTCAGGATCTCGCCGTCGATGCCGATATCGCCGAACTCGTTGACGATGATGGCCAGGCGCTTGCCTTTGGCGTTTTCGAGCAAATGGCGGATCAGCGTCGTCTTGCCGGCGCCGAGAAAGCCGGTGACGACGGTGCAGGGGACGCGCGAAACGTTGGCGGCCGAATCTGGGGAAGTCATATCAAGTCCTTCAAAAGGTCGAGGGGAGGGATGCGGGCAACCAAGCCGCGCTTCAGGCAATCGGGACGGCCGCGCCACGGAATGAGGCCGTCCGTCGAAGTAGCGAACAGCTTTGCCCCCGTCACCAGATCGGTGCCGCTGGTCGTGGTCAGGTCGCCGAAGACATAGCTCCAGCAGCCGTCGCGCAGCATCGCGGCGCTGAGCCGGCGCTTGCAATTGCCGAGGCATTCGACGGTGCGGATTTTAATGTTTTCGCTGGAAGCGGCGCGGCGCGTGTGCTCGGCGAGCAGTTCGCCGGCGCGGGGATAAGCGTCCGAACCGGTCTCGTCACGGCAGGACGAGCAGACGATGACGGTAACGCCGGCCGGGGAATCACCATGGCCGGACAATAAATCCGCTGTCTCAGCCGGAAAACTGCTGTCGCGTTCCAAATCAGGCTCCTTGCCCGGAAAACCCGCCAGGCGATCGGATTCTTATGTCCTAGACGGCAGGTCTCCTGGCTCGCGGGTCATCGCCTGGGTGCCGCCTTCCCGGGAATATCCCAGTGGTTTTCGGCCTTGGCTCGTCGCTTACAGTTGCGGGGACAGCCGCGGATTTGAAATCGAGATTTCGCACCGCATTCCCTCTTGGCCCTTGCCGTTGCGGGCAGGGGACCGTCTGGAACGGATTTAGGCTTGTGAAGGCAGTCGTGTCAACGCACGTCTATGACGCGGCGATATCTGCGAGCGGCTGGCCGAGGTCGCCGGCAGCCGTCACCTCGATGCGCTCGAGCCCGAGCCAACCCTGCATCTGCTTCAATTCCTCGAAAAGGGCGGCGGCAGTTTGCGGCGGGGCGCCGGGCTCCGAATAGGCGGCATGGACGCGCAATACGCCGGCCGGGCGGTCGGCCCTGAGGTCGACGCGCCCGACGATGCTGTCGCCGAGCAGGAACGGCAGCACATAATAGCCATACTGGCGCTTTTCGGCCGGCGTGTAGATCTCGATGCGGTAGTGGAAGTCGAACAACCGCTCGGTGCGCGACCGCTCGAAGACGACGGGATCGAACGGCGCAAGCAAGGCGCGCGCCTCGATCCTGCGCGGCAAACGGCCGTCCTTGTGGAGATAGGCTGTTTTGCTCCAGCCTTCGACGCTCACCGGCAACAGGTCGCCAGCCTCGACCAGTTCCTCGATGCGGCCCTTGATGTCGGCGGGCGAGAGGCGGAAATAGTCGCGCAGATCGCCCGCCGTGGCGACGCCATGGGCGCGGGCGGAGATGCGCAGCAGTTCGCGGTGGGCGTCCGCGGGGGACGGAACTGGCAAAGCGAGTACCGTTAGCGGCAGCACGCGCTCCGGCAGATCGTAGAACCGCTCGAAACCACGCCGGTGCGCCGTGGTGATGCGGCCCGCCCAGAACAGCCATTCGAAGGCATGCTTGGCATGGCTCCAGCCCCACCAGCCGCCCGAGCCCTTCTGGCCTTCGAAAGCCGACGCCGCGATCGGGCCTCGTTCAGCGACCTCGCGATAGATGTCCTCAATGTAGGCGGCGTGCTCGCGGCCCCATTTTGCCAGTCCGCTGTACATTTCCTCGCCGCGCTCGGCCCGCCGCATGCGCCAGCGCATCAGCGGATAGGTCTCGACGGGCAGGAACGAGGCTTCATGCGCCCAATATTCGAAGACCATGCGCTTGCGTGTCACCGCGGCGTCGTCGAGCAGCGCCAGCTTGTAGGGGCCAAGCCGCGAATAGAGCGGCATATAATGGGCGCGAACCACGGCGCTGACGGAATCGATCTGCAGCAGGCCGGTACGTGCAAGCACCCGGGCCAGATGCCGGCGGTCAGGCGTGCCGCTGGGGCGCGGGTCATTGAATCCCTGTGCCGCAAGCGCAATGCGACGGGCCAGGGCAAGCGAGATTTTTTCTTTCATGAAGGCGGTATCCGGACGATGTTAGACAGAGAAAATGACCTGCGATTCCGCCCCATGCTAGCAAGGTTTTGGCGGCATCTATGTCAGGAGAGAAAAGTGGAGTGAAAAGTGAAGGAAATCAAACAGGAGCGGATCGGACCAGTTTTCCCGGATATGCCGTCCAGCACCGCGATTTGAACAAGGTTTGACTTGCTTCGCCGAAAGCGCTGCGCTAACCCTCGCCGCGTTGCAGCATAGAGCCCCCTTAAAACGGTTCAGTGGTTAATCTGTCACGCTTCCGCAAGTGGGTCCGGTGCTGTAATCAGAGTGGATTGGCCGCCAACGGAAAACTGCAGCATGAACGCACTTTTAGGTTCGTACCTGCCCATCGTCCTGTTCATCGGCGTGGCGCTGGTCGTCGGCCTGGCGCTGCTCGCCGCACCGTTCCTGGTGGCTTACCGCAACCCCGATCCGGAAAAGCTTTCCGCCTATGAGTGCGGCTTCAACTCGTTCGACGACGCCCGCATGAAGTTCGACATCCGCTTCTACCTGGTGTCGATCCTGTTCATCATCTTCGATCTGGAGGTGGCCTTCCTGTTTCCTTGGGCAGTGTCGTTCAGTCAGATCGGCATGCTCGGTTTCTGGTCGATGATGGTGTTTTTGGCGGTGCTGACCATCGGCTTTGCCTATGAATGGAAAAAAGGAGCGCTGGAATGGGATTGAACGACAGTTCCGGCACGCTCGTCGCGCCGAAGCCCAAGGGCCTCATCGACCCCAACACCGGCAGACCGGTGGGGGAGGATGATCCGTTCTTCCTGGAGATCAACAACGAACTCGCCGACAAGGGTTTTCTCGTCACTTCGACCGAGGCGCTGATCACCTGGGCGCGCAGCGGCTCGTTGATGTTCATGACCTTTGGCCTCGCCTGCTGCGCCGTCGAGATGATCCACACCTCGATGCCACGCTACGACAGCGAGCGTTTCGGTGTCGCGCCGCGCGCGTCTCCGCGCCAGTCCGACATCATGATCGTCGCCGGCACGCTGACCAACAAGATGGCGCCGGCGCTGCGCAAGGTCTACGACCAGATGCCGGAGCCGCGCTACGTCATCTCGATGGGCTCCTGTGCCAATGGCGGCGGCTATTATCATTATTCCTATTCGGTGGTGCGCGGCTGCGACCGCATCGTGCCGGTCGACATCTACGTGCCCGGCTGCCCACCGAGCGCTGAAGCGCTGCTCTACGGCATCCTTCTGCTGCAGAAGAAGATCCGCCGCACCGGCACGATCGAACGGTGAGCGGCATGACCCAGGCGTTGAATGACCTCTCGACCTATCTTGGCGAGAAGCTGACCGGCCGGATCGGCGAAGCGGTGCTCGCCTATGGCGAACTCACTATCTCGGTCGAGCCGCGCGACCTGATCGAGGTGGTGACCTTCCTGCGCGACGACCCGAAATGCCAGTTCATTTCGATCATCGACGTTTGCGGCGCAGATTATCCGTCGCGGGCAAAGCGCTTCGACGTGGTCTATCACCTGCTGTCGCCGAGGCAGAATATCCGCATCCGCATCAAGGTCCAGGCCGACGAAGAGACGCTGGTGCCGTCGATCACCGGCATATATCCCGGCGCGGACTGGTTCGAGCGCGAGACCTACGACCTCTATGGCGTGCTGTTTTCGGGCCATCCCGATCTGCGCCGGATCCTGACCGACTACGGCTTCGAGGGCCATCCGCTGCGCAAGGACTTTCCGCTGACCGGCTTCGTCGAGGTGCGCTACGACGACGAAGCCAAGCGCGTCATCTACGAGCCGGTCGAGCTCAAGCAGGAATTCCGCAATTTCGATTTTCTGTCTCCGTGGGAAGGTACGGATTACGTGCTTCCGGGAGATGAGAAGGCAAAGCAGTAAATGGCTGAAACCTCCGTTCGCAACTTCAATATCAATTTCGGCCCGCAACACCCTGCTGCGCATGGCGTTTTGCGCCTTGTGCTGGAGCTTGACGGAGAAGTCGTCGATCGCGTCGATCCGCATATCGGGCTTTTGCATCGCGGCACGGAAAAGCTGATCGAGCACAAGACTTATCTGCAGGCCGTGCCCTATCTCGACCGGCTCGACTATTGCGCGCCGATGAACCAGGAGCATGCCTTTGCGCTCGCCGCCGAGCGGCTGCTCGGTATCGAGGTGCCGAAGCGCGGGCAGCTTATTCGAGTTCTCTACTCCGAGATCGGCCGCATTATGTCGCACATCCTCAATGTGACGACGCAGGCGATGGATGTCGGCGCGCTGACGCCGCCGCTCTGGGGTTTTGTCGAGCGCGAAAAGCTGATGGTGTTCTATGAGCGCGCCTCGGGCTCGCGCATGCACGCGGCCTATTTCCGGCCGGGCGGCGTCCACCAGGACCTGCCGCAGAAGCTGATCGAGGACATCGGCAAGTGGATCGACCCGTTCCTGAAGTCGGTCGACGACCTCGACGCGCTTTTGACCGGCAACCGCATCTTCAAGCAGCGCAATGTCGACATCGCTACCGTCTCCCTGGCCGACGCTTGGGCCTGGGGCTTTTCCGGCGTCATGGTGCGCGGCTCGGGTGCGCCGTGGGATCTGCGCAAATCGCAGCCCTACGAATGCTATGCCGAGCTGGACTTCGACATTCCGATCGGCAAGAACGGCGACTGCTTCGACCGTTATCTGGTGCGTATGGAAGAGATGCGGCAGTCGGCGAAAATCATGCGCCAGTGCGTCGACCTGTTGCTCGGTAAGGAGGGCAGCGGGCCGGTGTCTAACCTCGACGGCAAGGTGGTGCCGCCGAAGCGCGCGGCGATGAAGCGCTCGATGGAAGCGCTGATCCATCACTTCAAGCTCTACACCGAAGGCTACCGCGTTCCGGCCGGCGAGGTCTATGCCGCGGTCGAGGCGCCGAAGGGCGAGTTCGGTGTCTATCTCGTCTCCGACGGCACCAACAAGCCCTACCGCTGCAAGCTGCGCGCCCCCGGCTTTGCGCATCTGCAAGCGATGGACTTTTTGTGCCGCGGCCACATGTTGGCCGACGTCACCGCCGTTCTCGGCTCCCTCGACATCGTGTTTGGTGAGGTCGATCGGTGAATCGCATTCTGAGCCTCATGTTAATCGTCATTGCTGTCGCAATGCACCCTGCATATGCAATCGAGTGCGGAGCGTCTATCGATGCTTCCGATCTTGTGAAGCAGCACTTCAAGCTGAGCTACGTCACGCTTGGCATGCAAGAAAGTGCGACAGCAGAATCCGCCGATGTCGATGCTTTCTATTTCAAGAGAGATACATGCGAGTGTAGCGTCGCAGCGCCGGATGGCGCGAGTTTCTCTAAGGCGGAGGTATCGGCAGCCGCTTCCGGCAAAACAGGGTTCGCGCGGCTTGTTGCTCGCTTGGCTGGTAAATCCGGCGTTTGCCCGCCTGTCATGACAAATTCGCCGACTTTCCAATGTTTCGACGGTACGGCGAAACTTTGTAAGGAGGCCGCAGCAAGATGACGAACCTATACGTCTTTGGTGAGGTCGATCGCTAAATGTCAGTCCGCCGTCTCGCAGAAGCCAGCCTCCAGCCAGCCTCCTTCGCCTTCAACCGGGCGAATGCGGCAGCGGCGAAGCAGTGGATCAAGCAATATCCGAAGGGGCGCGAGCAATCCGCGATCATCCCCTTGCTGATGCTGGCGCAGGAGCAGGAAGGCTGGGTGACCAAGGCGGCGATCGAGACGATCTCCGACATGCTCGGCATGCCCTATATTCGCGGGCTAGAAGTCGCCACCTTCTATACGCAATACCAGCTCAATCCGGTCGGCACCCGCGCGCATGTCCAGGTCTGCGGCACCACGCCCTGCATGCTGCGCGGCTCGGAATCGCTGATGGATGTGTGCCGCTCGAAGATCCATCACGACCAGTTCCACACCAACGACAAGGGCACGCTGTCGTGGGAGGAGGTCGAATGCCTCGGCGCCTGCGTCAACGCACCGATGGTTATGGTCTTCAAGGACACATACGAGGATTTGACGCCGGAGCGGCTTGCCGAGATCATCGACCTCTATGACGCCGGCAAGGGTGCTTCGGTGACGCCAGGACCGCAAAACGGCCGCGTCACCTCAGAGCCGGCCAGTGGCCTGACGACCCTCAAGAGTGAAAAGGCGATCCTGAAGGCGACCCGCGACCGGGAAACCAGGGCGGCGACCAAGGCCGCCAAGGAAGCGGCGCCGGCGGCTGCCGCCGCAGCACCCGCGGCGCCGGCCCCGCCAGCCGCTTCTGCCGCGCCGGCGCCGGTTGCGCCCTCGAATGCCAGCAAGCCGAAGACCGACGCTGTCGAGACCAGTCCGGCGCTGAAATCGCCATCGGCGACAAAAGTCGCGCCCGCGGCGGAAAAGGCGGCGAGCGTTGCAGCGCCGCTGCATTCGGCCGCCAATGCCAACAAGGCCGAGCCGCAGGTCGAGGACGTCTCGAAACAGCGCAAAGGCCCCAAGAACAAGGCCGAGCCGGCGTCTGCGTTCAAAGCGCCGGAGGCCAAGGTTAAACCGGCGAAGACTGCCGCCAAGGCGGCCACGCCGTCGCCCGGAAACAAAAGCCGGCCGACCGGCAAGAAGCCGGTCTGAGGAACGAGCAATGCTTCAGGACAGAGACCGCATCTTCAACAATATCTACGGCCGCTTCGACAAGTCGCTGGCCGGCGCCATGGCGCGCGGTGCCTGGGACAACACGCCCGGCATCATCGCCAAGGGGCGCGAGTGGATCGTCAATGAGATGAAGGCCAGCGGCCTGCGCGGACGTGGCGGCGCGGGCTTCCCGACCGGGCTGAAATGGTCGTTCATGCCCAAGCAAAGCGACGGCCGGCCGAGCTATCTCGTCGTCAATGCCGACGAGTCCGAGCCCGGCACCTGCAAGGACCGCGACATACTGCGCCACGACCCGCACACGCTGGTCGAAGGCTGCCTGCTTGCGGGCTTCGCCATGGGCGCGGTCGCCGCCTACATCTATGTGCGCGGCGAGTTCATCCGCGAGCGCGAGGCGCTGCAACGCGCCATCGACGAGGCCTATGCGGCCAAGCTGATCGGCAAGAACAACACCTCCGGCTATGATTTCGACATCTACATGCATCATGGCGCCGGCGCCTATATCTGTGGCGAGGAAACGGCGCTGCTCGAAAGCCTCGAGGGCAAGAAGGGCCAGCCACGGCTTAAGCCGCCATTTCCGGCCAATGTCGGCCTCTATGGCTGCCCGACGACGGTCAACAATGTCGAGTCCATCGCTGTCGCGCCGACCATCCTGCGCCGCGGTGCCGCCTGGTTCTCGTCCTTCGGCCGGCCCAACAATGTCGGCACCAAGCTGTTCTGCATCTCCGGCCACGTCAACAATCCGTGCACCGTCGAAGAGGCGATGTCGATCCCGTTCCGCGAGCTGATCGAGACGCATTGCGGCGGCATTCGTGGCGGCTGGGATAATCTGCTGGCGGTCATTCCGGGCGGAGCGTCGGTGCCGCTGGTGCCGACCGAGCAGATCATCGACGCGCCGATGGATTTCGACGCGCTGCGCGACCTGAAATCGGGCCTCGGCACGGCAGCTGTCATCGTCATGGACAAATCGACCGATATCGTGAAAGCGATCGCGCGGCTTTCCTATTTCTACAAGCACGAAAGCTGCGGCCAGTGCACGCCCTGCCGTGAGGGCACCGGCTGGATGTGGCGGGTGATGGAACGGCTGGTGCGCGGCGAGGCGCAGAAGCGCGAGATCGACATGCTGCTCGACGTGACCAAGCAGGTCGAGGGCCACACGATCTGCGCGCTTGGCGATGCGGCGGCATGGCCGATCCAGGGCCTGATGCGGCATTTCCGCGGCGAGGTGGAGCGGCGCATCGACGAGTTTTCGCGCAACGCACACCGCGCCGAACCGGTGCTGGCGGCGGCAGAATAGAAGAATTCAAAAATGCGGGCGAATGTCCGAGACGAGGAAACGAGCGCGGGGCAGACGGAAACGACCAGGAGACCACCTATGTCGCTGTTTTCGACACCCGACGATTTTACGCCCGATATGGACCCGTTGTTGAAGATGAACCAGGATCTGACCAGGATGATGCCGAAGGAGATGGCCAATGCCGTCAATCTCCTGGCGCATCCTGTCGCGAGTGCGGCGGCGATGGCGGCACTCGGCATCGGTCTTGCCAACCACGCCTTTGGCATCTGGATGGGCGTGCTTTCGGGCGCGGCCGAAACTTCGCAGCGGCTTTGGCAGCCGGTCGCCGAGGATTTCGAGGCCAGGACGGAACGCTTTTCCGCGACCGGCAAAAGCTCCTCGACAAAGGCGCGCGCAGCGACCAAAACCCTGATTGCCGAGGCGCAGTCCTTCGCCAATGACGTGACCGACATTGCGACGAGCACCGCGGCGCGGAGCTTGGCGAATGCGAGCACCGTTGCAGCGGATGCCTCGGCCGGGCTGATGCCGGAAGATTTCAAGCAGCCCAAAGCGATGGACCGGCCAGCTGAGCCGGCCGACCTCAAGGCGATATCGGGCATCGGGCCGAAACTGGAAAAGGTGCTGAACGGCCTTGGCATCTGGACATACGCCCAGATCGCCGCGTGGACGCCGCAAGAGATCGCCTGGGTCGAAGATTACCTGTCGTTGAAGGGCCGCATCGGCCGTGACGGCTGGATCGGTCAGGCGGCCGCGTTGGCCGGGGTCAAAAAGTGAATTCAATATCGTGCGCGGTCTCGGCTGCGTCCGGAAGGAAAGATTGCGGAACGTCCGCAGGGGTTTGAGGCGAAATGGCAAAGCTCAAGGTCGACGGGAAAGAGATCACTGTACCCGACCATTACACGCTGCTGCAGGCGGCCGAGGACGCCGGCGCGGAAGTTCCGCGCTTTTGCTTCCACGAGCGGCTGTCGATCGCCGGCAATTGCCGCATGTGCCTGATCGAGGTCAAGGGCGGGCCGCCCAAGCCGCAGGCGTCTTGCGCCATGGGCGTGCGCGACCTGCGCCCCGGCCCGAACGGCGAGCCGCCGGAAATCTTCACCAACACGCCGATGGTCAAGAAGGCGCGCGAAGGCGTGATGGAATTCCTGCTGATCAACCATCCGCTGGATTGCCCGATCTGCGATCAGGGCGGCGAGTGCGACCTGCAGGACCAGGCGATGGCGTTCGGCGTCGATTCCTCGCGCTACCACGAGAACAAGCGGGCGGTCGAAGACAAGTATATCGGGCCGCTGGTCAAGACGATCATGAACCGCTGCATCCATTGCACGCGCTGCGTCCGCTTCACCACCGAGATTGCCGGCATATCGGAACTCGGTCTGATCGGCCGCGGCGAGGATGCCGAGATCACCACCTATCTCGAAAGCGCGATGACTTCGGAACTGCAGGGCAATGTCATCGACCTTTGCCCGGTCGGTGCGCTGACTTCCAAACCCTACGCCTTCCAGGCACGGCCGTGGGAACTGACCAAGACCGAATCCATCGACGTCATGGACGCCGTCGGCTCGGCGATCCGCGTCGATAGCCGAGGCCGCGAAGTGATGCGCATCCTGCCGCGTACCAACGAGGCGGTGAACGAGGAATGGATTTCCGACAAGACCCGCTTCATTTGGGACGGCTTGCGCACGCAGCGCCTCGACCGGCCCTATGTGCGCAAGGACGGCAGACTGGCCCCCGCAAGCTGGGCCGAGGCTTTTGCCGCGATCAAGGAAGCGGTGTCGAATGCCGCACCCGAAAAGATCGGTGCCATTGCCGGCGATCTTGCCGCCGTCGAGGAGATCTACGCGCTGAAGCTTCTGATGGCTTCGCTTGGCTCGAAGAACACCGACTGCCGCCAGGACGGTGCCGCACTCGATCCGTCGCTCGGCCGGGCGAGCTATGTCTTCAACCCGACCATCGAAGGCATCGAACAGGCCGATGCGGTGCTGATCATCGGCGCCAATCCGCGCTTCGAGGCGTCCTTGCTCAACGCCCGCATCCGCAAGCGCTGGCGGGCCGGTAATCTGCCGGTCGGCGTCATCGGCGATGTCGGCGATACGCGCTATGATTACGAGCAGCTCGGCGCCGGGCCGGAATCGCTGAAGGATCTTGCCGATGGCAACGGCAAATTCTTTCAACTGCTGAAGAAGGCGACGCATCCGCTGATCATCGTCGGCCAGGGTGCGCTGGCGCGTCCGGACGGCGCGGCCGTGCTCGGCCAGGCGGCGAAGCTCGCCGTCGCCGTCAACGCCGCAAGGGCCGACTGGAACGGCTTTGCCGTACTGCACACCGCGGCGGCGCGGGTCGGCGGCCTCGATGTCGGCTTTGTGCCGGGCGAGGGCGGCAGGAACGTCGCCGGCATGCTGGGCGAGACCGATGTGCTGTTCCTGCTCGGCGCCGACGAAATCGACATGGCCAAGACCGGCGGCGCTTTCGTCGTCTATATCGGCACGCATGGCGACAAGGGCGCGCATCGCGCCAACGTCATCCTGCCGGGTGCCGCCTATACCGAGAAGTCGGGCACCTTCGTCAACACCGAAGGCCGCGTGCAGCAGACCAACCGGGCCGGCTTCGCGCCCGGCGAGGCGCGCGAGGACTGGGCGATCCTTCGGGCACTGTCGGATGTGCTCGGCAAGAAGCTGCCGTTCGATTCGCTGCCGCAATTGCGCGCTAGGCTCTATGCGGAATACCCGCATCTTGCCCGCATCGACCATGTCGCGGCCGGCGACCCGGCCGACATCGCCAGGGTGGCCAAGCTCGGCGGGCGGCTGAACAAGGGCACCTTCACCTCGCCGGTCAAGGATTTCTACCTGACCAACCCGATCGCGCGGGCTTCCGCGGTGATGGCCGAGTGCTCGGCTTTGGCGAAGAACGGCTTCAGGCAGGCGGCGGAGTAGACATGGACACCTTCTTCTCCTTCTACGTGCTGCCGGCGCTGCTGATCCTTTTGAAGTCGGTCGTGCTGATCGTCGTTCTGTTGATCTTCGTCGCCTATGTGCTTTACGCCGACCGCAAGATCTGGGCGGCGGTGCAATTGCGCCGCGGACCGAACGTCGTCGGCCCATGGGGCACGCTGCAGGCCTTCGCTGACCTTTTGAAATTCGTCTTCAAGGAGCCGGTGATTCCGTCCGGCGCCAACAAGGGCGTTTTTCTGCTGGCGCCGCTGGTGTCGGCGGTGCTTGCGATCTCAGCCTGGGCGGTGATCCCGGTCAATGAGGGCTGGGCCATCGCCAACGTCAATGTCGGCATCCTCTACGTCTTCGCCATCTCCTCGCTCGAGGTCTATGGCGTGATCATGGGCGGCTGGGCGTCCAATTCGAAATACCCGTTCCTCGGTGCGCTGCGCTCGGCGGCGCAGATGGTGTCCTACGAAGTCTCCATCGGTTTCGTCATCGTCACCGTGCTGCTTTGCGTCGGCTCGCTCAACCTGACCGATATCGTTTTGTCGCAGCAGGATGGGCTGGGCACGAGGATCGGCCTGCCCAATACCTTCCTCGACTGGCATTGGCTGTCCCTGTTTCCGATGTTCATCGTCTTCTTCATCTCGGCGCTGGCGGAAACCAACCGTCCGCCCTTCGACCTCGTGGAAGCCGAATCGGAACTCGTCGCCGGCCATATGGTCGAATATTCCTCGACGCCGTTCCTGTTGTTCTTCCTGGGCGAATATGTCGCCGTCGTCCTGATGTGCGCACTGGCCACCATCCTGTTCCTTGGCGGCTGGCTGCCGCCCTTCAATTTCGCGCCGTTCACCTGGGTGCCGGGGCTGATCTGGTTCGTGCTCAAGGTCTGCCTGGTGTTCTTCATGTTCTCGATGGTGAAGGCGTTCGTGCCGCGCTATCGCTACGACCAGCTGATGCGGCTCGGCTGGAAGGTCTTCCTGCCGATCTCGCTGTTCATGGTGGTCGCCACCGCCGCCTTCCTCAAGATCACGGGGTTTGCCTGATGTCAGCATTGTCCCAGGCCGCCAAGTCACTGCTATTGCAGGATTTCGTCAGTGCTTTCTTCCTGTCGATGCGCCAGTTCTTCGCGCCGAAGGAGACGATCAATTATCCGCATGAGAAGGGGCCGGTCAGCCCGCGCTTCCGTGGCGAACATGCGCTGCGCCGCTATCCGAACGGCGAGGAACGTTGCATCGCCTGCAAATTGTGCGAGGCGATCTGCCCGGCGCAGGCCATTACCATCGAAGCCGGCCCGCGCCGCAATGACGGCACGCGGCGCACCGTGCGCTACGACATCGACATGGTGAAATGCATTTATTGCGGCTTCTGCCAGGAAGCCTGCCCGGTCGACGCTATCGTCGAGGGGCCGAATTTCGAATTCGCGACGGAGACGCGCGAGGAGCTTTATTACGACAAGGACAGGCTTCTGGCCAATGGCGACCGCTGGGAGCGTGAACTTGCGCGCAACATCTCGCTGGATGCGCCTTACCGCTGATATTTGACGCATGGACGGGGCGAGGGGCCTCGTTTAAGGAACACGCAACTTGCCGGCCGGAGGCGGTGGCAAAAAACAGGACGAATGTCCTGTTCGGACAGGAAACCCGGGGGAACCCATGCTGAGTGGACTAGAGGCGGCCTTTTTCTACCTCTTCGCCTTTGTCGCGGTGGCATCGGCGTTCATGGTCATTTCGGCGCGCAATCCCGTGCATTCGGTGCTGTTCCTGATCCTGACCTTCTTCAACGCCGCCGGCCTGTTCATGCTGACCGGCGCCGAGTTCCTGGCGATGATCCTGCTCGTCGTCTATGTCGGCGCGGTGCTGGTGCTGTTCCTGTTTGTCGTCATGATGCTCGACGTCGACTTCGCCGAAATGAAGGAAGGCGCCCTGCAATATGCACCGATCGGCGCGCTGGTCGGGCTGATCCTGGCGGCGGAGCTGATCGTCGTGCTCGGCGGCTATACATTCGCGCCGAAACTGGCGGCGACGGTCGCCAAGCCCATTCCGGACCTGGCCGCGCGCTCCAACACGGCGGCGCTCGGCGACATCCTCTATACGGATTACCTCTATTACTTCCAGGTGGCGGGGCTGGTGCTGCTGGTCGCCATGATCGGCGCCATCGTGCTGACGCTGCGCCACAAGCCGGGCGTCAAGCGGCAGTCGATCGCCGCCCAGGTCGGCCGCACGCCGGCAACCGGAGTGGAAATCCGCAAGGTCAAGACGGGCGAAGGAGTCTGAGATGGTCGTCGGCATCGCGCACTACCTGACCGTATCGGCGATCCTGTTCACGCTCGGCGTGTTCGGCATCTTCCTGAACCGTAGGAACGTCATCGTCATCCTGATGTCGATCGAGCTGATCCTGCTTGCGGTCAACATCAATTTCGTCGCCTTTTCGGCGGCGCTCGGCGATCTGGTCGGCCAGGTGTTCGCACTGTTCGTGCTGACCGTCGCGGCGGCCGAGGCGGCGATCGGCCTTGCCATTCTCGTCGTCTTCTTCCGCAACCGCGGCTCGATCGCGGTCGAAGACGTGAACATGATGAAGGGTTGACGGAACCACCATGTATCAGGCCATCGTCTTCCTTCCGCTGCTCGGCTTCCTGATCGTCGGCCTGTTCGGCACCTCGCTCGGCGCCAAGGCTTCCGAATACATCACCTCAGGCTTCCTGGTGATCGCGGCTGTGCTGTCGTGGGTTGCCTTCTTCTCGGTCGGCTTCGGCGGCGGCGAGGTGTTCACCGTGCCGGTGATGCGCTGGATCCAGTCGGGCGGCCTCGAAGCGTCGTGGGCGCTGCGGATCGACACGCTGACCGTAGTGATGCTGGTCGTCGTCAATACGGTGTCGGCGCTGGTCCATATCTACTCGATCGGCTACATGCATCACGACCCGGACCGGCCCCGCTTCTTCGCTTATCTGTCGCTGTTCACCTTCGCCATGCTGATGCTGGTGACGGCCGACAACCTCGTGCAGATGTTCTTCGGCTGGGAAGGTGTCGGTCTGGCCTCCTATCTGCTGATCGGCTTCTGGTACAAGAAGCCGTCGGCCAATGCGGCTGCGATCAAGGCCTTCGTCGTCAACCGCGTCGGCGATTTCGGCTTCGCGCTTGGCATATTCGGCGTGTTCGTGCTTTTCGGCTCGGTCAATCTCGGCACCATCTTCGCCAATGCGGCGACGTTCATTCCGGCCGAAGGCGCGCAGCAGGGTCCGGCCGTACTGACCTTCCTCGGCTATGCGCTTGATAAGCAAGCCGCGATGACAGTCGTCTGCCTGCTCCTGTTCATGGGCGCCATGGGCAAGTCGGCGCAGGTGCCGCTGCACACCTGGCTGCCGGATGCCATGGAAGGCCCGACGCCGGTCTCGGCGCTGATCCATGCCGCCACCATGGTGACGGCAGGCGTGTTCATGCTGGCGCGGCTGTCGCCGCTGTTCGAGCTGTCGCATTCGGCGCTGACCGTGGTCACCTTCATCGGCGCCTTCACCGCCTTCTTCGCGGCGACAGTTGGCCTCGTCCAGAACGACATCAAGCGTGTCATCGCCTATTCGACCTGTTCGCAGCTCGGCTACATGTTCGTGGCGCTCGGCGTCGGCGCCTATGGCGCGGCGATCTTCCATCTGTTCACGCACGCCTTCTTCAAGGCGCTACTGTTCCTCGGCTCGGGTTCGGTCATCCACGCCGTCTCCGACGAGCAGGACATGCGCAAGATGGGCGGCCTGAGGACGCTCATCCCGACGACCTACTGGATGATGGTGATCGGCACGTTGGCGCTGACCGGCGTCGGCATCCCGGTGACGATCATCGGCACGGCCGGTTTCTTCTCCAAGGACGCCATCATCGAAGCCGCTTTTGCCAGCCACAATGCGGTCGCCGGGTTTGCCTTCATATTGCTGGTCGTTGCCGCCTGCTTCACCTCCTTCTATTCCTGGCGGCTGATCTTCATGACCTTCCATGGCGAGCCGCGGGCCAGCCATGAGGTGATGCACCATGTCCATGAATCGCCGCCGGTCATGCTGGTGCCGCTGTTCATCCTGGCGGCAGGCGCCCTGTTCGCCGGCGTGATCTTCCACGGCGCCTTCATCGGCGAGGGCTATGCCGAATTCTGGAAGGTGTCGCTGTTCACGCTGCCTGACAACCACATCCTGCACGAGATCCACGAACTGCCGCTTTGGGTCGAGCTCGCGCCGTTCATCGCCATGCTGATCGGCTTTGCGATAGCCTGGCAATTCTACATTCGCGCGCCGGAAATGCCTCGGAGCGTCGCGGCCAACCATCGCCTGCTCTATGCCTTCCTGCTCAACAAATGGTATTTCGACGAGCTCTACGACTTCCTGTTCGTGCGGCCGGCAAAGCGCCTCGGCAGCTTCCTGTGGAAGACCGGCGACGGCACTATCATCGACGGGCTCGGGCCGGACGGCATCTCGGCGCGCGTCGTCGACGTCACCAACCGCGTCGTCAAGCTGCAGACCGGCTATCTCTATCACTATGCCTTCGCCATGCTGATCGGCGTTGCCGCACTCGTCACCTGGATGATGCTCTGATGACCGCCTGGCCGATCCTATCGCTGGTCACCTTCCTGCCGCTGGTTGGTGTGTTGCTCATCCTTTTCGTGCGTGACGACAGCGACAATGCGCGCCGCAACATCCGCGCCATTGCGCTGTTCACGACCGCCTTCACCTTCGTGGTTTCGCTGTTCATCTGGACCGGCTTCGACAATTCGCAGCCCGGCTTCCAGTTCGTCGAGAAGTTTGCCTGGCTGGATTCCGGCATCTCCTACCATATGGGCGTAGATGGCATCTCCATGCTGTTCGTCATCCTGACCACCTTCCTGATGCCGCTCTGCATCCTCGCTTCGTGGGAATCGATCGAGAAGCGCGTCAAGGCTTACATGATCGCCTTCCTGTTGCTCGAGACGCTGATGATCGGCGTGTTCTGCGCGCTCGACATCGTCCTGTTCTATGTCTTCTTCGAAGCCGGCCTGATCCCGATGTTCATTATCATCGGCGTGTGGGGCGGCAAGCGGCGCGTCTATGCCTCGTTCAAGTTCTTCCTCTATACGCTGGCCGGCTCGGTGCTGATGCTGCTCGCTATCATGGCGATGTTCTTCCAGTCCGGCACCACCGACATCCCGACGCTTCTGACCCACAACTTCCCGGCCAATATGCAGACCTGGCTATGGCTTGCCTTCTTCGCTTCCTTTGCGGTGAAGATGCCGATGTGGCCGGTGCATACCTGGCTGCCGGACGCCCATGTCGAAGCGCCGACGGCCGGCTCGGTGATCCTGGCCGCCATCCTGCTCAAGATGGGCGGATATGGCTTCCTGCGTTTTTCGCTGCCGATGTTTCCGATCGCATCCGAAATGTTCGCGCCGCTGATCTTCACGCGCTCCGTCGTCGCCATCATCTACACCTCGCTGGTGGCGCTGATGCAGGAGGACATGAAGAAGCTGATCGCCTATTCGTCGGTCGCCCACATGGGCTTCGTTACCATGGGCATCTTCGCGATGAACCAGGAAGGCGTCCAGGGTTCGATCTTCCAGATGCTTTCGCACGGCCTGGTCTCAGGCGCGCTGTTCCTCTGCGTCGGCGTCGTCTACGACCGCATGCACACGCGTGACATCGACGCCTATGGCGGGTTGGTCAACAACATGCCGAAATATGCAACCGTGTTCATGATCTTCACCATGGCCAATGTCGGCCTGCCCGGCACCAGCGGCTTCGTCGGCGAGTTCCTGACCATGCTCGGCGTGTTCCGGGTCAACACCTGGGTGGCGTTCTTCGCCGCCACCGGCGTCATCCTGTCGGCGGCCTATGCGCTCTGGCTCTACCGCAAGGTGATCTTCGGCGCATTGACCAAGGAAAGCCTGAAAGGCCTGCTGGACCTGTCGACACGCGAGAAGGTGATCATCTATCCGCTGGTCGCGCTGGTCATCTTCTTCGGCGTCTATCCGGCGCCGATCTTCGACGCGACGGCCGAATCGGTCAAGGCGCTCGTCACCAATGTCACTGCATCCATCGGCGCCGCGCAGACCGCGGCGGCGAACTGACTGGGGTTTTGCGAACCATGACGCCGGACCTTCTCTCCAGCCTGTCGCTCTCGACGCCAGAGCTGATCCTCGCCATCGGCGCCTTGGCGCTGTTGATGCTCGGCGCCTATTCGCGCGCCAACACCACCGTCACAGTGAGCGGCCTTGCCGTCGCCGTGCTGGTGATCGCTGGCGCCTGGCTGATCTTTTCCCCGGGGCAGGGCAACGCCTATGGCGAAGCCTTCATCCAGGATCCGTTCGCCCGCTTCATGAAGGTGTTGGCGCTAATCGGCTCGGCGGTGACGCTGGTCATGTCGGTCCGCTTTGCCCAGGCGGAGCATTTCGACAAGTTCGAATATCCGGTGCTGATCCTGCTCTGCACGCTCGGCATGATGCTGATGATCTCGGCCAACGGCATGATCGGGCTCTATCTCGGCCTCGAGCTGCAGTCGCTGGCGATCTACGTGCTGGCGGCGATCAACCGCGACAGTCTGCGTTCGACCGAGGCCGGCCTGAAGTATTTCGTCCTTGGCGCGCTGTCTTCGGGCATGCTGCTTTACGGCATCTCGCTGGTCTACGGCTACACCGGCAATACCGGCTTCCAGGAGATCGCCGCGGCGCTGAGCGGCGGCGAGCGCCAGCTCGGCCTCGTCTTCGGCCTGGTTTTCGTGCTGGCCGGCCTTGCCTTCAAGATCTCGGCGGTGCCGTTCCATATGTGGACGCCCGACGTCTATGAAGGTGCGCCGACGCCGGTGACGGCTTTTCTGGCGGCGGCACCCAAAATGGCGGCGATGGCGCTGATGGTGCGCGTCACCATGGGCGCCTTCAAGCCGATCGCCGCCGACTGGCAGCAGATCATCGTCTTCATCTCGATCGCGTCGATGGCGCTCGGCGCCTTTGCGGCGATCGGCCAGACCAACATCAAGCGGCTGATGGCCTATTCCTCCATCGGCCATATGGGCTATGCGCTGGTCGGCCTTGCCGCCAACAGCCAGGACGGCGTGCGCGGCGTCGCCATCTACATGCTGATCTACCTGGTGATGACGCTCGGCACCTTCGCCTTCATCCTCGCCATGCGGCGCAAGGAGGGCAATGTCGAGCAGATCAGCGATCTCGCCGGCCTGTCGGCGACCAACCCGATCATGGCGACGATCCTCACCATCCTGATGTTCTCGCTGGCCGGTATCCCGCCGCTCGCCGGCTTCTGGGGAAAATGGTACGTGTTCCTTGCCGCCATCAATGCCAATCTCTACGCGCTGGCGATCATCGGCGTGCTGGCCTCGGTGGTGGGCGCCTATTATTATCTGCGCATCATCAAGATCATGTGGTTCGACGAACCGGTCGGCGGCTTCGTTCCGATGGCGACCGAACTGCGCGTCGTGCTCGGCGTCTGCGGCGCCTTCGTGCTGTTCTATGTGCTGATCGGCGGCCCGATCGGAACCTATGCCGCTGCCGCAGCCAAGACCTTCTACTGACGGAATGACATTCAGGCTGGCTCCAACCGCGGCTTCGGAAGGGTTCCGGCTCGAGGCGCACGACACGGTCGGCTCCACCAATGCGCTGGCGCTGGAGCACGCGCGGGCCGGCGATCCGGGCAAGCTCTGGGTCGTCTCAAAAAAGCAGGAAGCCGGGCGTGGCCGCCGTGGCCGCGCCTGGGCGACGCCCGAAGGCAATCTGGCAGCGACGCTGCTGGTGATCACCAACACCGAGCTTCGGCTTGCCGCGACGCTCGGCTTCGTTGCCGGACTGGCGCTGGCCGACGCGCTCGACGCTGTCGTGCCGAAGGGCAGGATCGCGATCGGCCTCGATGGTGCGAGCCAAGGCAAGAACCGTTTCGAGCTGAAATGGCCGAACGATGTGCTTGCCTCGGGCGCCAAGCTCGCCGGCATCCTACTGGAATCGGCGATGCTGGAGGGGGGCCGTTCCGCAGTGGCTGTCGGCATCGGCGTCAATGTGGTGGCTTATCCCAGGGATTTGCCCTATCCAGCGACGTCGCTCAACGCGCTGGGGTCTGCTTGCGATGCCGAGACGCTGTTTCTGGCGCTGTCGGATGCATGGAGCGAGAATGCTCGGCTGTGGAACGAAGGGCGTGGGCTTGCCGCCGTCAGGCAGCGGTGGCTGGCGCGTGCGGCGGGGCTTGGCGGGCAGGTTGCTGTCAGAATTGACGGTAATGTGGTGCGCGGCACCTTCGAGACCATTGACGAGGACTGCCGTTTCGTGATCCGCGACGATGAAGGTTCGGTTCTGACGATCGCCGCCGGCGACGTGCATTTCGGCGCGGTTGCCTCGGCCGGCGGTTAACTGGCCAATACGTTTGACTGGCCTGTATTTGACCAGCTTGAATTTGACCGGCCCAAGAGTTTGACGGGCAAGGAAGGAAAGATCATGGCGAAAGCGGAAAACGCCGAACTTGTCTTCGTGCCGCTCGGCGGTGTCGGTGAGATCGGCATGAACTTCGCCCTCTACGGCTATGGCCCGGCCAATGCGCGCGAATGGATCGTCGTCGATGTCGGCGTCACCTTTCCCGATGCAACCCTGCCCGGCGTCGACCTGGTGCTGCCCGACACGCGCTTCATCGAGGAGAATGTCGCCAATCTGCGCGGGATCGTCATCACCCATGCGCATGAGGACCACTACGGTGCGCTGCACGACATCTGGCCGAAGCTCAAGGCGCCGGTGTGGATGACGCCGTTCAGCGCCGGCCTGCTGGAAGCCAAGCGGCAGGGCGAGCAAGGGGCGCCGAAAATTCCGGTGACGATCTACCGGGCCGGCGAGAAATTCACCGTCGGTCCGTTCGAGATCGAGGCCATCCCCGTCGCGCACTCCATTCCCGAGCCGATGTCGCTGGCGATCACCACTCCGGCCGGCGTCGTCATCCATACCGGCGACTGGAAGATCGATCCGGCGCCGACGGTGGGGCCGATGACCGACGAGTCACGCTTCCGCGCCTATGGCGACAAGGGCGTGCTGGCGCTGATCTGCGATTCCACCAATGCGTTGCGGGAAGGGGAATCGCCGTCCGAAGTGGCGGTGGGCGAGGGCATCAAGAGCGTCATCCAGAACGCCAAGGGCCGTGTCGCCGTCACCAGCTTCTCCTCCAATGTCGGGCGCATCGTCTCCATCGCCAAGGCAGCGCGGGATGCCGGCCGCCAGTGCCTGGTGCTTGGCCGCTCGATGAAGCGCGTCATCGATGTGGCTGATGAACTCGGCTATATGGACGGCTTGCCGGAATTCATCGCCGAGGAAGATTACGGCTTCATCCCGCGCGAAAACCTCGTCATCATCTGTACCGGCAGCCAGGGCGAGCCGCTTGCCGCACTCGCCAAGCTGTCGCGCGACGAGATGAAGTCGGTGGCGCTGACTGCCGGCGACACGGTGGTGTTTTCCTCGCGCACCATTCCCGGCAATGAGAAGGCGATCCTCGAGATCAAGAACCGCCTGATCGATCTCGGCATCAAGATCATTGAGGACGGCGATGCGCTGGTGCATGTCTCCGGTCATCCGCGCCGCAGCGAATTGCGCAAGATGTATGAATGGGTGCGGCCGCAGATCGGCGTTCCCGTGCATGGCGAGGCGGCGCATCTGGTGGCGCAGGGCTCGCTGATGTCGACGTCCGGCATCGGCCAGGTGGCGCAGGTGCGCGATGGCGACATGCTCAGGCTCTATCCGGGTGCGGCTGCGATCATCGACCAGGTGCCGTTCGGCCGCATCTACAAGGACGGAAGGCTGGTCGGCACCGACCAGGCGATGGGCATTCGCGACCGGCGCAAGCTGTCCTTCGCCGGCCACGTCGCCGTCAATGTCGTGCTCGACGACAAATACGAACTCGCCGGCGATCCCGATCTCGTCGCCATCGGCGTCGCCGAGGCCGATGGCAGCGGCGAGAGCCTGGAAGACCTGATGATCGATGCGGCAATCGGCGCCGTGGACTCCATCCCCCGCCAGCGCCGAAAAGACCTCGACCTGGTCCAGGAGGCGGTGCGGCGCGCGGTGCGCGGCGCGGCCAACGAAGCCTGGGGCAAGAAGCCGCTGGTGACGGTGTTCGTCACGCGGTAAGGGAATAGGGGAGTAGGGCAGTACGGCAGTACGGCAGTAGGGGAGAAAGTAGTTTTCCCTACTCCCATACTGCCCTATTGCCTTACTGCCCTAAGGACGCAGTCAATGCTCGGACGCCTCAACCATGTCGCGCTTGCCGTGCCGGATCTGGCTGCGGCGGCGGCGGCCTATCGGGATACGCTTGGCGCCCGCGTGACCGCGCCGCAGGCGCTGCCGGAGCATGGCGTGACGGCGGTGTTCGTCGACGTCGGCAATACCAGGATCGAGTTGCTGGAGCCGCTCGGCGAAGGCTCGCCGATCGCGGCATTCCTCGAGAAGAATCCGTCCGGCGGCATGCACCATGTCTGCTACGAGGTTGACGACATTGTTGCGGCGCGCGACCGTCTCAAGGCCAGCGGCGCGCGCGTGCTGGGCGATGGCAATCCGAAGACCGGCGCGCATGGCAAACCTGTATTGTTTCTGCACCCCAAGGACTTTTTCGGCACGCTGGTCGAACTGGAGCAAGCATGAGCTGGGTCTCTTTCATCGCCCTGTTCTTCGCCACATGGTGGGTGGTGTTGTTCGCCGTCCTGCCGTTCAGCATGCGGACGCAGGACGAGGACCAGGATGTGACGCTGGGTACGGTTCCGAGCGCGCCGCGCGGACCGCATATGGTGCGCGCCGCACTGCGCACGACGATCGCCACACTGGTCCTGATGGGCATCTTCTACGGCATCACGAGAGGGCTTGGTCTCGGCATCGACGACATCCCGCACATCGTGCCGGATTTCAACCAGAGCCCAGCGCATTAGCCGGCTACCCAATGTCCTGCTATCCAAGACCTATGCCGACGCCCTGAAATCAAGCTCAGCCAGCAAGGTCAACCCAAGTAAAGGCCGTGGGCCGGATTTGGGCTGACGCAACGTCATGTAGTTTGGCAATCTGTCTTGCTAACCAAATGATTGCACAAAAAAAATGCAAGGCGCGAGGCCTTGCAATTTAAACGCGTCCGATCTGTTTCCGGTGTCCGGCGGCAGCGAGTTACCGCGCCTAGATCGCATCCTCCCAAGACTTTGACCGCGTAGGAGGGCAGATTTTTCTCCGCCCTCTCGGTTATCGGGGCACACTAGCCTAAGGCGGGTGAAAATGTCACGAAGAATTTTGCCCGGAAACAGGCAATCTCGTGCTGCAGTGCACAATAGTACGGCAGGCGTTGCTTGCGAAACGCCCAGCAAGCCGTGTGCGGCAATTGCGGCGTCTGTGCAGCGCCTGGGCCGGGTTTCCATTCCGCCATGAAATGGCTATGAAGCCGGGGCAAGCAAGCCTGCGCTGCGCCGATTCCGGCGCCGCCATCCTCTCTCACGGACCAGTTCATGCGTTTGTCGCGCTATTTCCTGCCCATCCTCAAAGAAAATCCGCGCGAGGCCGAGATCGTCTCGCATCGGCTGATGCTGCGCGCCGGCATGATCCGCCAGCAGGGGCAAGGCAGCTTCTCCTGGCTGCCGCTCGGCAAGCGGGTACTGGACAAGGTCTGCCGGATCATTCGCGAGGAGCAGAATCGCGCCGGCGCGCTCGAAATCCTGATGCCGACCATCCAATCGGCCGAGCTGTGGCGCGAAAGCGGCCGCTACGAAGACTACGGCAAGGAGATGCTGCGCATCAAGGACCGGCAAGATCGCGACATGCTCTACGGCCCGACCAACGAGGAGATGGTCACCGAGATCTTCCGCTCCTACGTCAAGTCCTACAAGGACCTGCCGCTCAACCTCTATCATATCCAGTGGAAGTTTCGCGACGAGGTGCGCCCGCGCTTTGGCGTCATGCGTTCGCGCGAATTCCTAATGAAGGACGCCTATTCCTTCGACCTCGATTATGAAGGCGCCAAGGCCGCTTATAACCGTATGTTCGTGTCCTATCTCAGGACGTTCACGCGCATGGGGCTGCAGGCGATCCCGATGCGCGCCGACACCGGGCCGATCGGCGGCGACCTCAGCCATGAGTTCATCATCCTGGCCGACACCGGCGAGAGCCAGGTGTTTTGCCATCGCGACTATCTCTCGCTTGATGTACCAGGGGCGAATACCGACTTTTCGAATGACGCCGAGATTGCCGAGATCGTCAAGACATGGACGACGCCCTATGCCGCCACCGACGAAATGCATGACGAGGCGGCATGGGAAAAGCTCTCCGAAGCCGACAAGGTCTCGGCGCGCGGCATCGAGGTTGGCCATATCTTCCATTTCGGCGACAAATATTCCAAGCCGATGGGCGCCAAGGTGACCGGGCCGGACGGCAAGGATCATTTCGTCTCTGGCGGTTCCTACGGCATCGGTCCGTCGCGGCTGGTCGCGGCGATTATCGAGGCCAGCCATGACGATAACGGCATCATCTGGCCGGAAGCGGTGGCGCCGTTCGACATCGGCCTGATCAACATGAAGGCTGGCGATGCCGAATGCGACCGCGTCTGCGGTGAGATGCATGCCGCCTTTGCCGCCGCCGGCAAGGAGGTGCTCTACGATGACACCGACCAGCGGCCGGGAGGCAAGTTCGCTACCGCCGACCTGATCGGACTTCCGTGGCAGGTGATCGTGGGGCCGCGCGGCGTCGCAGCCGGCGAGGTCGAGATCAAGAACCGCAGGACCGGCGAGCGCGAGACGCTGCCGATCGGCGACGTGAAAAAGCGTTTCGGTGCCGCCGCATGAACGAAGCGGCAGCAGCCAAACCTTCGGGCGCAGGACCCTTTTCCGGCTTTGAGCGTATGGTTGCGTGGCGCTATCTGCGCTCGCGCCGCAAGGAGACGGTGATCTCGGTCATCGCCTCGATCTCCTTCCTCGGCATCATGCTGGGCGTTGCCACGCTGATCGTCGTCATGGCGGTCATGAACGGCTTTCGCGCCGAGCTGCTGACGCGCATTCTCGGCGTCAACGGCCATCTGATCGTGCAGCCGTCCGATATGCCGCTGGAGGACTATGCCCAGGTCGCCGGCCGCATCAACGGCCTGCCCGGTGTCAAATACGCCATTCCGCTGATCGACGGACAGGTGCTGGCGCAAGGCAATGTCGGCGGCGGCACCGGCGCGCTGGTGCGCGGCATACGCGGCGAGGATCTCGGCAAGATCACCATCGTCGCCAACAACATCAAGGAGGGCTCGATCGTCGGCTTCGACACCGGCGAGGGCGTCGCCATCGGCAGCCGCATGGCCGAGAATCTCGGCCTTGTGCTCGGCGATACGATCACGCTGATCTCGCCCGAGGGCGACGTCACGCCGCTCGGCACGACGCCGCGCATGAAAGGCTATCCGATAACCGCGATCTTCGAGGTCGGCATGTCGGAATATGACAGCTCCATCGTCTACATGCCGTTCTCGGAAGCGCAGCTTTATTTCAACATGGACGGAAGGGCGCAGACGATCGAGATCTATGCCGACGACCCCGACAATATCGACGCGCTGAAGCCGAAGGTCGAAGAGGCGGCGCAGCGGCCGATCAGCCTTGTCGATTGGCGGCAACGCAACAAGACGTTCTTCGATGCGCTGCAGGTCGAGCGCAACGTCATGTTCATGATCCTGACGCTGATCGTGCTGGTGGCGGCGCTCAACATCATTTCGGGCCTGATCATGCTGGTCAAGGACAAGGGCCACGACATCGCCATCCTGCGCACCATGGGCGCCACGCGGGGTGCGATCCTGCGCATCTTCCTGATGACGGGTGCCGCGATCGGCGTTGTGGGCACCATCGCCGGCGTGCTGCTCGGTGTCGTGATCTGCCTCAACGTCGAGCGCATCCGCCAGTTCTTCTCCTGGCTGGCCGACGAGCGGCTGTTCAATCCCGAGCTTTATTTCCTCAGCCAATTGCCGGCCCGCATGGATGCCAGCGAGACGATCTCGGTCGTTCTCATGGCTTTGGCGCTGTCGTTCCTGGCGACACTGTTTCCGGCGTGGCGCGCCGCCAGGCTCGATCCGGTCGAAGCGCTGAGGTACGAATGATGGCCGAGGCCATTATCGAGCTGAAGAGCGTCGAACGGCACTATGTGCAGGGGCCGCGCAAGCTGACCATCCTGAACGGCGCCGATTTTTCGCTTAAGCGTGGCGAGATGGTGGCGCTGGTGGCGCCGTCGGGCACCGGCAAGTCGACGCTGCTCCACACCGCCGGGCTGCTGGAGCGGCCGGACGCCGGCGACGTGATCCTGGCGGGGCGCGCCTGCGGCCGGCTTTCCGACGACGAGCGCACGGCGATCCGCCGCAACGATGTCGGCTTCGTCTACCAGTTCCATCATTTGCTGCCTGAATTCTCGGCGCTGGAAAACATCATGATGCCGCAGCTGATAAAAGGGCTGGCGCGCAAGGAGGCGGCCGAGCGGGCGGCGCAATTGCTCGACTACATGCAGATCGGCAAGCGGGCGCAGCATCGCCCTTCCGAGCTCTCCGGCGGCGAGCAGCAGCGCGTCGCCATTGCGCGCGCCGTCGCCAACGCACCGCTGGTGCTTTTGGCCGACGAGCCGACCGGCAACCTCGACCCGGTGACTGCTTCCTATGTGTTCGAGGCGCTGGCAGCGCTGGTCCGGCAATCCGGCCTGGCGGCGCTGATCGCCACCCATAATCACGAGCTTGCCTCGCGCATGGATCGCCGCGTGACGCTTGCCGACGGCAAGGTCGTCCCGCTTTAGGGTGTGCTAAGACCGAGGTGATGCCGGCCTGCGAACTGGCGTGCGCCGTCCGCTATTTTTCGTGCGCGCTCTCGGCCCGAAACCGTCGGCAATCTGCCTCTCAACCCTTTCTTAACCCTGCCGAAATTGACCGCACGCAATTCCGGCCATGCCGGGATTGCGATCGTTGACATTCGAACAAAATTAGAACAAAATACGAACATACTAACAACAGGAGAGAGTTATGACCGATCTTGTTCAGGATGTCGTTTCGCTGGTGTGCATGAGCACGTTCCTCATTTCCATGGCAATCTGGATCGGCGCGATGTGAGGATGCGCTGAAAGACATGGCTCGAACGCTGACGACCCGTTCTTCGCGGAGGCGAGGGGCGCAGCGTAGGACTACGGTCTTCAGTGAGGTTCTGTCAGCCGACTTTGCGGGCCGCCTCGACCTGCAAAGGCGCTGCCGGGCCGAAGACATCTTCGAAGGCTGATTTCAGCGCCAGGTCGAGATCGGCCATTGTTACGGGAAGGCCGAGATCGATGAGGCTGGTGACGCCGTGATCCTGGACGCCGCACGGCACGATGCCGCTGAAATGGCCGAGATCCGGCTCGACATTGATGGCAATGCCGTGAAAGCTCACCCAGCGCCTCAGCCTGATGCCGATGGCAGCGATCTTGTCCTCGGCGACCGAGCCGTCGGGCAAAGCGGGGCGATCCGGCCGCACCACCCAGACGCCGACGCGGTCCTCGCGGCGTTCGCCGCGTACGTTGAAGGCGGCCAGCGTGCCGATGATCCATTGTTCGAGTGCCGCGACGAAGGCGCGGACATCCTCGCGCCGCCGCTTGAGGTCGAGCATGACATAGGCGACGCGCTGGCCCGGCCCATGATAGGTGTATTCGCCGCCGCGCCCGGCGGCAAAGACCGGGAAGCGGTCCGGCTCGATCAGGTCCTCGAAACGGGCGCTGGTGCCGGCGGTATAGAGCGGCGGATGCTCGACCAGCCAGACCATCTCGCCAGCCGCGCCGCTGCGGATTGCTTCGGCGCGCGCCTCCATCACGGCGAGCGCATCGGGATAGGCGGTGAGCCCGGGCTCAATGCGCCATTCGACCGGCGCCGAGCCGGGCGAGGGCAGGAACGACGTGGCGATCTGGCTGCGTTCTGTCATGATATCTCGTCTCGCCCCTCATATGGCGGCAATCGGTACAAACGTCCAGTTCCGGGCACGTTCGGCGCTTTGCAGAGTTAAGCCGATATCCGGCCGATTATTGCTGGCCGCGCACTTGTTTCACCGGAAACGATTTGCTACACGCCGCGGGCCGGTTCGTTCTGGCTCCTACCACGTGCGGTCGTGGCGGAATTGGTAGACGCGCAGCGTTGAGGTCGCTGTGGGGCAACCCGTGGAAGTTCGAGTCTTCTCGACCGCACCATTAAATTCGAAAGCGCCCCGTTGAGTTCGAGCACGGCAAAGAGCGTCTTTGTCAGGCGCGAGGCTTTTTTGCCTGCGATCGCGAGTTTGGCCGATGCGAAAACGCCATCGGCGCGTAGCCATATATGCGGTTTGCGTGGATAATTATTCGCGCACCAGGCGTCCGGTTGCCCACCAGATCACAGATACAGCAGCGATCGATACGTAGCCGTCCAGGGCATAGTGCCATCCAGTGTACACCGATCCGTACAGGATCAGGGCTGCAAACGCCCAACCCAGAGCGCCCAGCCAGAGATTGATCGAGGACAGCAAATAGGCGTTCAGTGCGGCAAAGGCGACATGCATGCTTGGCATGGCCGAGATGCCGCCGCCAAGGCTTGGCCGGCCACTCCGGTAAGCCATCAGGAGATATGCTGCGGGTTCCCGCACCATGTAATTATGGTCCAGTCTGTCCAAGGCGGCATTCAATCCGTGGAAGCGATCCACGCCAACAAACTGGTGGTAGTAAACCGGCCCGACCGATGCCAGCGCCAAAGCCAAGACAGTTCCGAGGATGCACAACGTCAGCGCTGCCGCGCTGAGATAGCGGATGCGCGCAATCTCGTCCGACCAGAGCGCCACGAAAAGGATGGTGCCGAACCACTGGTAGAACCAAATGACTTCATAGCTGTTGAAGACGACGAGCGACCACCCGTTGCTGTCGAGCTTATGGGCGATCTCCCACGGCGGCATCCCGTGCAACCATTCATCAGCGTCGGCTAACCAGTGGTCGGCATAGTATGGGACGACGGACGGGATGGCGATCTTGTAGGTGGAGAACGCGGTCAAGCTGGCAAAGAAGAACAGCAGCACCAACAGACAGCCGCGCCAGCGCCCTTGAACCAAATCCAGGGCGTAGCGAACCGGTTGCCGTCGGCCATGGATGAGCGCGGCACAACAGACGCCACCGATAAACAAGACCGGCATGCCAATAAGAAACTTGTGAGAATAGATTAGGGCTGATGTACGGAATACTTCTGGATATAGTGCAGATGCACCTAACACGTACATTGCCATAAACAAGGAGAGGCGCAATTGCCATATGGCTGAGGGCCTGTGGCGAGAGGCTTCCGTAGTTAGGGCCAAGCCAATTTACCCGTTCTTAATGTTTCGCCGGAGAGACATATACACCGATAAGGTAAAAACCTTGCCGTCAGGTTTACTTTTCCCCGGTGGTCGACACCTGCCGGCTCGCATGCGGTGGATTGATTCCCTGAGCAATCTTGCATCCGCATTGCTGTCCATGCCCCGCGCGAAGGAATTGCCCGGAGCCTCGGGGTCGAACCGGCCGGTGCTTAAACACGGGCCCGCCACTCCCTCGGTTGACCTATCATAAGTTTTAGCTTATCATAAGTCATGGTTTATGATTACGCAGGAATGGTGGCCTTGGCCGATCCGACACGCCGCAAGGTGTTCGAGCTCATCGCCGATCGGCCGCGCTCGGTCATCGATCTGACGCGGGTGCTTCCGGTCTCGCAGCCGGCGGTATCGCAGCACCTCAAAGTGCTGAAGGAAGCCCGACTGGTCCGTGCCGAGCCCAAGGGCGCCAGCAATATCTATCATCTCGACCCGCATGGGCTCGGCGAGATGCGCGCCTGGCTCGATCGCATGTGGGGCGATGCGCTCGACGCCTTCAAACGGGAAGTCGACAACAGCAAGGAGAAGAGGAAATGACGACTATGATCAAGCCCGCACCGGTCAGGAAGTCGGTGACCGTGGAGGTGCCGCTCGACAAGGCATTCGATGTGTTCACGACAGGGTTCGGACGGTGGTGGCCGGCTTCGCACTCAATCGGCAAATCCGCCCTGACGACCGCGGTGATCGAACCGAAAGCCGGCGGCCGCTGGTACGAGATCGGCGAGGATGGGTCACAATGCGATTGGGGCGAGGTTCTCGCCTGGGATCCGCCGTCGAGGCTGACGCTCGCCTGGCGTATCGGGGCCGACTGGCGCTACGATCCGGCATTGCTGACCGAGGTCGACATCCGCTTTGTCGCGCTCGGCGAGAATTCGACGCGGGTGGAACTCGAGCACAGGCTTCTGGAGAACATGGGCGAGACCGCAGAAGCAGCGCGCCAGGCCTTCGAATCGGAGCGTGGCTGGAGTGGTGTCCTTGGCGCCTACGCGGCTGAGGCCAAACGCTACGCTGCCTGATCGGCAGGCCTCTAAGCCCGATCCAGCGAGGCCGTCGCAGCGTCGGCCTCGCCTCATTCCCGGTGCAGCATATGCCGTTCTGCCCGACCACCGGGACTAATGTTGTTGGGCGACCGATTCCCCGACCGGGGCACACCACACCTGGCGTTGTCGCGGACTACCCGGCGGTTGGTCGGCGGCGATGGCAGAGCTGGATTACCGGTGCTTCTCGACGAAAGCCTTGCAGGCGGGTGACAACTGCTCGATCATGCTCTGAAGGTCGCATTTGCCGATCGGTGTCATTGGGCAAAGCCGTTTGTAGTCAGGCTTGCATTCCTTGCCCTGAAAAGATTTGAAGGCCTTTGCATCGGCGGCAATCGGGTTCAAAAGTATTCCCGAACAAATCAGCGCAAGACTGGTAAACAGATACTTCCCCATAAACACCCTCCCTTTATTACCGGTAATTATAGAGATGCTAAATTAGAATGCTCTAATTATCAATCTTGAATTATCAATCTTGGGCAACCGGCAGCTCGCAAGGTCGTCTGATATCCGTCCGTTGCGCACGGAGAGGCCGATTCTCAAGCCAATCGCGCCGCCGCTCCATTTTTGTGTTTGACCATGATCTTTTCGGAAAACCGGTTTCCACTTTTCAGGATCATGGTCTAGACCTGACTGGCACCTTATCCGGAAATCCGATGGCGGGAGGCGCTGGTGGAAGGCCAGGACGAACACATGACCGGCACCAGGGCCGCCGAGGAGCGCCGCGCCGACATCTATGACGAGGACGGCGTCATCCTGTCGTCGTTTCTGGCTCAGATCGGTGCCGCGATCGCCGATCGCGATACGCTGACGCTGAAGCGCGAAGTCGACGATCTGCACCAGTCGGAACTCGGCCACCTGCTCGAGGCGCTGCACCCGGAACAGCGCCGCGCCCTGGTCGAATTGCTGGGCAAGGATTTCGATTTCTCCGCGCTGACCGAGGTCGACGAGGCGATCCGCCGTGACATCGTCGACAATCTGCCCAATGCGCAGATCGCCCAGGCCGTGCAGGAGCTCGATTCCGACGATGCCGTCTACATTCTCGAGGACCTCGACCAGGAGGACCAGGACGAGATCCTGTCGCAACTGCCGTTCACCGAGCGGATCAGGCTGCGGCGCTCGCTCGACTATCCCGAAGAGACCGCCGGCCGCCGCATGCAGACGGAGTTCGTCGCGGTGCCGCCATTCTGGACGATCGGCCAGACCATCGACTACATGCGCGAGGACAACAACCTTCCCGACCGTTTCAGCCAGATCTTCGTCATCGATCCGAGCTTTAAGCTGCTCGGCGCCATCGACCTCGACCAGATCCTGCGCACCAAGCGCTCGGTCAAGGTCGAAGAAGTCATGCATGAGACCAGGCATGCCATCCCGGCCACCATGGACCAGGAGGAGGCGGCACGCGAATTCGAACAATACGATCTTCTGTCCGCCGCCGTCGTCGACGAGAACGAGCGGCTGGTCGGCGTGCTGACCATCGACGACGTCGTCGACGTCATCCAGCAGGAGGCCGAGGAAGATCTGCTGCGCATGGGCGGCGTCGGCGACGAAGAACTCTCGGACAGCATCCTTTCGACTTCGCGCTCGCGTGTGCCGTGGCTGCTGGTCAACCTTTTGACGGCCTTCCTCGCGGCTTCGGTGATCGGCCTGTTCGACCGCACCATCGAGCATATCGTGGCGCTGGCGGTGCTGATGCCGATCGTCGCCGGCATGGGCGGCAATGCCGGCTCGCAGACCATGACCGTCACCGTGCGGGCGCTGGCGACGAGGGACCTCGATATCTACAATGCCGGCCGCATCATCCGCCGCGAAATCGGGGTGGGCTTCATCAACGGCATCATCTTCGCCATCCTGATCGGCATCGTCGCGGCTGCCTGGTTCCACGATCGCAATCTCGGCGGCATCATCGCGGCGGCGATGATCATCAACATGTTCGTGGCGGCTCTGGCGGGCATCCTGATCCCGCTGCTGCTCGACCGCTTCAAGATCGATCCGGCTGTGGCTTCGGCGGTTTTCGTCACTACGGTCACCGATGTCGTCGGTTTCTTTGCCTTTCTCGGGCTTGCCACATGGTGGTTCGGCGTAGGCTGAACGGCACCTCAATTGACTTTTACGTAAATGCCATGCGAGGCTTTGAAAGGTGCCTTGTCCGCCGATTCTGGTACGCGCCTGGGCGCCGGCGGCGCCGGCCAGTTGGAACTCGCGGCGTGGCCGGGGCATTGGAGTGACGATGCGGGAATATTATTCGATCACGGAGCTGACCCGCGAATTCGACGTGTCGACGCGGACGTTGCGCTTCTACGAGGACGAAGGGCTGGTGCAGCCGGTAAGGCGCGGCCGCACCCGGCTGTTCCGTCCGTCGGACCGGCATCTCATCCGCCAGATCATGCGCGGCAAGAGGCTCGGCTTCTCGATCAACGAGATCCGCGAAATCATCCAGATGTACAGGGAGCCGCCCGGCGAGGTCGGCCAACTCAAGCTGATGATCAAGCGCATCGAGGAAAAGCGCGAGGATCTTCGCCAGAAACGCCGCGACCTCGAGGAGACCCTGGCCGAGCTCGACCAGGCCGAGGAATCCTGCGTCGAGCGGCTGGTTGAACTCGGCGTCACCACGTAAGCGCGGTGTCAGCCCCGGCTCAAATCCAGCGCCGCACCCTTTTGGCGTAGTCCCGGTACTTCTTGCCGAATTTGGCCGTCAGCACCTTCTCCTCGCTCTCGATCGTCAGCTTCTGCGTCAGGAACGCCGCGATGACCGCCAGCGGCAGGAACCAGGCGATCCCCGAGACAAAGGCGAGGCTGACCAGCAGCAATGTGTTGGCGAGGTAGATCGGGTTGCGGCTGACGGCGAAGGGTCCGGTGGTCACCAGATGGTCCGGCACGCCGTTGGGGTTAAGCGTCGTTTTGGCGCGGATCATGATGCGGATCGCGGTGAACCAGAGCGCGGCGACCGCCAACAGCCCCACAAGCCCGGCGGCGAACAGGATGTCGCCGAGAAGATCGCCGATCCACGGCAGTGGATAGAAAAACCCTAGCGCGACGCTGACGATGATGGCGGCGATATAGATCAGCGGCGGCCATGGGATGTGCCCCAGCTTCGGCTGCCCAGGATTTTGCTGCACGGGTTTCGGGTGACTGTCGCTCATTGTTGTCCTCCCTCGATTAGCGCGTTCTCGGTTCCGCCGTCTCGGTTTGGGCGGTGCAGGTGCCGGCGAGCTCGCCAATATGCGCCTTCCACTCCGGGGACTGGTCGTCGCTGTAGAGCCGGTCAAGCGAGGCTTCGCCCTGGAGAGTGTCCAGCATGCAGGCACAATAGCTGGAGCAGAACTCGGTGTCGCGCGCCTGCTCGCAGGATATTTGGCAGGATTTCAGAAAGTTCACCTCCCTGCTTTCGACCCGCGCCGGCATGAATTGCGAAAACAGCCAGACCGAGCCGATCAGCAGCGGCTGATGGATCAGATAAAAGGCAAGGCTGTGCCGGCCGATGAAGACCAGCGGGTTTGCCCAGCGGCCTGGCGTCATGGCCGACAGCCGGGTCAGCACGCCGGAGGTGGCGGCGAGTTTGGTAACCGCGATGCCGGCAAGCACGGCGCCGAACCAGGGCAGCAGCGGAACATAGTCGTTGGAGTGCGGATTGGTCGCCGATAGACCGACCCACCACAAAGCCGGATGATCGAAGGCCTCGGATCTGAGGTAGAAGGGCGCCGCGATGACAAACGCCGCGACAAGCAGTGTCAGCAGCGCCGGCAGCCGCAGGAACGCCAGGCCGAGCAGGCTGGCGAGCGCGATCTCGTGCAATATGCCGAAAAAAATGAAGCCGTCGGGCGTGGCGATTCGGGTGACCAGCGATATTGCGAGAGCCGCCCCGGCAACCATGGCGAAGCGCTTCCAGAAGCCTGTCCAGCGGATTTTCTTGCCATGGGCGAGATAGAGGCTGACGCCGACCAGGAACAGGAAGCTCGAGGCGATGCAGCGCGCGTAGATTTTCCACCAGCCGAAGGCGGTGAGGCCGGGATCGGTGTAGCCGAAAAATTCGAGATCCCAGGTGAAATGATAGCTCGCCATGGCAAGCAAAGCGATGCCGCGTGCGATGTCGATGGCGGCGATGCGCTTCGCCTTCGGTTGATCCTGAACGGCGGTGGTCGGCGTGGCGATGCTCATCGGTCTCGCTGTCTTGGTTCAGCCCCGGCAAGACGACTATCACGGTTGCCACCGTCAAAAGAAGCAGTCCTCGCGTCGCGTTGGCGCGGGTCAGCATTAGAACTCGCTTTAGGCCAGAGCCGGAAAGCCTTTGGCCGGCTTCGCTTTTTGCCGTGAAGGCGTCGGTTTCCTGTTACCCGGCCAGGAATCGCCGCGGCAGATTTGTGCTCCAAACCCTGCTTTGGGCGATTCTGTTCGGGGAAAGCAATGGCTACCCATGTGCGCCATCCTATCTGGCTTGCGGCCTTGCGGCCGGCGGATGCACGCACCTTCGCCTCGCTTTATGCGGTCGAATCGTTCGCGCGCGCCACCGTCTCCAGCGTCATCCCGATCCAGGCCTATGAGATCCTGCACAACGAGCAGATCGTCTCGATCCTCTACACGGTCGTGGCAATGCTCGGCCTCTCGGCGACGCTGTTCATGCCGATGCTGATCCGGCGCTTTGCCCGGCGCTGGGTCTATACCGCCGGTGCCTGCCTGCTGGCCGTCGGCTCGCTGTTCTTCGTCACTCATACGCTTGCTGGCCAAACGGTCGGCATGCTCTGCCGCGTCATCGGCGCCAGCGCGCTGGCGATCACGCTCAACCTCTACATCATGGACCATATCCGCAAGACCGATTTCATGCAGGCCGAGTCGCTGCGCATGGCGTGGTCGATGCTTGCCTGGACCGCCGGGCCGACGCTCGGCATTTTCCTCTACACGCGTTTCGGCATCTATGCCGCCCATAGCGCGGTGGCCGTCTTCGCCATGGCCCTGCTGGCGCTGTTCTGGACCTACCGGCTTGGCGACAACCCGTCGATCCGCCCGGGCAAGACGCGGCCGGTCAATCCGCTGGCCAATATCGGCCGCTTCGTCGCGCAGCCAAGGCTGAGGCTGGCCTGGCTGATCGCCTTCGGCCGTTCCTGCTTCTGGACGACGTTCTTTGTCTATGGGCCGCTGTTCATGGTGATCACCGGCGAGGGCAAGCTCGCCGGCGGCCTCTTGATTTCGGCCGGCAATGCGCTTTTGTTCATGGCCATCTTCTGGGGCAGGGCGGGAAAGCGTTTCGGCGGCCGGCGCACCATGACGTTTGCCTATTTCGCCATGTCGGCGACGCTGCTGGCGGCCGGCGCCGTCGGCGAGGCCGCGCCGCTCGTCACCGGCGCGTTGCTGCTTTGCGGTGCCTTCTTCACCATCGCGCTCGATGCGCTGGGCTCGACCGCGTTCATGCGCTCGGTGCGCTCGTATGAGCGGGCGCAGATGGCGGCGGTCTACCGCACCTATCTCGACTTTTCCGAGCTGACGCCGCCGCTGGTCTATTCGGTGGTGCTGGCGTTCTGCGGCCTGGGCGCGGTTTTCGCGACGCTCGGCCTGCTGGCGGCGGTCTGCGGCTTCGTCACCTGGCGCTATCTGCCCAAATCGCTTTGATGTTCAAGCGCCGCATGCCGCTCGAGCACCCAGTTGTGGAAGCGGTGCAAGTCATATTCCTCGGGCATCAGCACGCCGGCCTTGTGGCGCATCGAGCGCAGGCCCTTCTGGTTGACCTCGCAGATATCAGCATCTTCCTCCAGCACCTGGGTGCCGAAGGCGACGATGTTGTCGATATCCGCTGCCGGATCGGCGAGCGCTTCGGGCGAAAAAAGCCATTCGGCGGTGAGTTCGGTCTGCTCCGGCCCAAGCGGCACCAGCCGCACGGTCCTGACATAGTCGACATGGCCGACGACGAACATCGACGGCAAGTTGGTGGCATAGGTCTGCCCGGCAGCACGCTCGGCCGGCGTCAGGCTCGAAAAGACCGAGCCGTGGACGCGCCCGTCGCGCGACCAGGTTTCGGCCCCGGCCCGCAAGCCGCCGGCAAATTCCGGCGCGTCATTGTCGGCGTGGCGCGCCCATTCGGGGTCGTCGTGCCGGCCCATCAGGCCGCGGCCATAGATCGGCACCAGCCGCGACAGGTCCTTGTGGACGCCAGGGCAGTGCAGGCACTCGTTGAAGTTCTCCCAAAATATCTTCCAGTTGCAGTTCATAACCTTGCGCAGCACATGGCCGCTCAGCAGCGTTTCCAGCGGCCAGTTGGCGAGGTTGCCGGATGCCGGATCGAAGGATGTTTCAGCCGAACCGGCAGCGTCTTGCGCGAGGTTGACGAAAACGAAACCGCGCCACACCGACAGTGCTACGCGGTAGAGCGGATGATCGGCCTTGTCGAAACCGTCCGGCAGCGATTTCGATGGCACGCGCACCAGATCGCCGCGCAGCGAATAGGACCAGGCGTGGTAGGGGCAGGTGATGAGCCGCGCCTTCAGCCGTCCTTCGCTCTGCTGGCAAAGCTGCGAGCCGCGATGCCGGCAGGTGTTGTGGAAGGCGCGCAATTCGCCGGTCTCGTCGCGCAGCACGACGATCTCCTGCGTGCCTATGCGAAACGTCCTGAATGCCAGCGGCTGGGCAAGGTCGGCCTCGCGGCAGACCAGCAGCCAGTTGCGATACCAGATGGCCTCGAGATCGCGCTGATAGCCTGCGATGTCCCAATAGGCCGATGACGGCAGCGTCGGCTCGGCCCGCGTCAGGCCGTTATAGGGACCGCGCTCATTCGGGCTGGGTTGCATGCCGGCTTCCTCCCCATCCGCCAGCCGACACCCGGCTGTGAGAATTGTCAATTGCGGCGCCGGCCGGCGAGCTTGGCGAGGCGGCGCATTCGCCACACGATCCGGCGGAATTTGGTTTGCCGGGCGCGGCGATTCTGCCTATAGTCGCTGATGTCGTCGGTTCCGTTTGGAACCAAGAGGGAATGCGGTGCGGGCGAAATTCTTGCCCAATGCCGTGGCTGCCCCCGCAACTGTGTGCGGTAGTCCTCTCCATATGCCACTGAAGATTTTCTTCGGGAAGGTGGGGAAGGGCGCTGATCCGCGAGCCAGGAGACCTGCCGGCGACAGGAAACTGACTTCTATGCCCTCGGGTGGAGGGCGAAAGGACAAGACATGAATACCGCTTCCGTCTCGCTCGGCGCTTCCGTCTCCTCGCAGTCGCGTTTCATGCAGCTGGCGCTTGCTGCATTCCTCGGCATTTTCGTCATGGGCTTTGTCGGCTTCTCGCACATCGATGCGGTCCACAATGCCGCCCACGACTATCGCCACTCGATGGGCTTTCCCTGCCACTGACAAGGGGCTGACATCATGACACTGTTTCGCAACGTCGTGTTCATCGCGGCGATCGCAGGGCTCGTGGCCGGCGTCGTTCTCGCCTGCATGCAGGCCTATGCCACGGTGCCGCTGATCCTGAACGCGGAAGTCTACGAACAGGCCGGCGGCGGCCATGACCATGCCGCGGCACCTGCGGCACCGGTCGAAAACGCCGGGGGCACGATGGCTATAAGCAGCGCCGCGCCGGCACCGGCTGAAGCAATGGCTCCGGCGGAGGACGAAGGCTGGGCGCCGGCCGACGGTTTCGAACGCTTTGCCTTCAGCGTCGTTGCCAATATCGTCACCGGCATCGGCTTCGCGTTGGTCCTGGTTGCGGTTTCGGAGTTCGCCGGCGGCATCGGCAATTGGCGCCAGGGCCTGTTCTGGGGGCTTGCCGGCTTTGCCGTGTTCACGCTGGCGCCGGGCCTCGGCCTGCCGCCGGAATTGCCGGCAATGCCGGCGGCCGACCTTGTCCAACGCCAGATCTGGTGGTGGGCAACGGTGGTGGCGACCGCCGCCGGTCTCGGCCTGCTCGCCTTCCGCAGATCGCTGCCGCTGGCGGTCCTTGCCGTGGCGTTGATGGTGGCGCCGCATATTGTCGGCGCGCCGCAGCCCGACAGCTTCGAGACGACAATCCCGGAAGGCCTGCATCATCAGTTCGTGGTGGCGGTGACGCTGACCAATCTGGTGTTCTGGCTGGTGCTCGGCGCGGTCGTCGGCGTGGTGCGCGGCCGCTTCACCGGCACGGCGACCAGCCTGCGCGACAGCTTTGCCTGACCGCGCTGCCGGGGCGCTGACCCTGATCATCGGCGGTGCGCGCTCCGGCAAGAGCGTGCATGCCGAGAGGCTGGTGAGTGCCTGTCCGGCGCCATGGAGCTATATCGCGACGGCGCAAGCCTATGACGAGGAGATGCGCGAACGGATCGCGCTGCACCGCTCGCGCCGCAGCGCCGGCTGGACGACCATCGAGGCGCCGCTCGACCTTGCCGGCGTGATCGAGGCACTGCCTGACGGCCAGCCGGTGCTGATCGATTGCCTGACGCTGTGGCTGACCAACCATATGCTGGCCGAACATGATGTCGAGGCCGAATGCCGAAGGCTGGCAGATGTGCTGTCGCGGCCGCGTGGACCCTGGTTCGTGGTGTCCAACGAGGTCGGCCAGGGCATCGTGCCGGAGAATGCGCTGGCAAGACGGTTTCGCGACGCGGCCGGCCGGTTGAACCAGGACGTTGCCGCCGTCGCTGACACCGTGCTTTTGATGGTGGCGGGGCTGCCGCTCAGGGTGAAATGACATGGCTGATACCGACCACATCGATCCCAAGGACGAGGAACGCCACCGCGCGAAGATGGCCAAGCGCAAGGCGGTGCAGGACGCCGAGGTTGCAGCCAAGACGGTCGAGAAAGGGCTGTTGATCGTCAACACCGGTCCGGGCAAGGGCAAGACCACGGCCGCCTTCGGGCTGGCGCTCAGAATGCTCGGCTACGGCAAGCGCGTCGGCGTCGTCCAGTTCATCAAAGGCAAATGGCACACCGGCGAGAAGGATGCTTTTGCCTGCTTCGGCGACCGCGTCGTCTGGCACGCCATGGGCGAGGGCTTTACCTGGGAAACGCAGGACCTGAAGCGCGACATCGCGGCGGCCGAGGCCGCCTGGGCCAAGGCGCTCGAGCTGATGGCCGAGCCGTCGATCAGCCTCGTGGTGCTCGACGAACTCAACATCGCGTTGCGCTACGATTATCTCGACCTCGAAAAGGTGGTCGCAGCGCTGAAGGCGCGTCGCGAGGGCCTGCATGTCGTCGTCACCGGCCGCAATGCCAAGCCGGTATTGGTCGAGGCAGCCGATCTGGTCACCGAGATGGGCGTGACCAAGCACCACTTCTCCGCCGGCGTGAAGGCGCAGCAAGGGATAGAGTTCTGAGGGGTTTGGCGATCGGGGAAGGGCGTTTCGGAGCAGGCGGCGCCGGCGAAGCTGCCGATCTCCCCCCTTGTGAGTTGTGTGCGTCAAGTTCTGCAAAAATGGCGTGGCAGTAGCTGTGACGTCGGCGTGTCCGCCGCGCAGCCCCCGTGTTTAGCGGAGCGGCGGGCACACGGCG